>NZ_JAULLL010000007.1:0-353632 GCF_041357635.1 Sinorhizobium sp. CB7 | reverse complement strand
GAGAATCAGAACGCAATTCCATAGGCAATTCTAAATGTGTGAATGCCATAGCCCCGGCGGGAGAAGGTGGCCCGAAGGGTCGGATGAGGGGGTATCGCCGCACGGCGAATATCTCAATCTAT
Organism: Sinorhizobium sp. CB7; assembly: GCF_041357635.1. Classification (NCBI taxonomy): domain Bacteria; kingdom Pseudomonadati; phylum Pseudomonadota; class Alphaproteobacteria; order Hyphomicrobiales; family Rhizobiaceae; genus Sinorhizobium; species Sinorhizobium sp. CB7. The sequence continues at coordinate 353,510 of NZ_JAULLL010000007.1, read as the reverse complement.
TTACGATGAAACGCGGCGCTAGCCAAAAAGCGGCGGTTTGGCACCGACGAGAAAGCGGTCGATCAAGCGATCCTCGGTATCTTCAATACGAGCCGGTTGCCATTTCGGATTGCGATCCTTGTCGATGACGGCAGCCCGCACGCCCTCGTAGAAATCCGGATTGTGCAGGATCTGCAGGCAGGCGCCAAGCTCCCGATCCAGGCATTCGGCGAGATCGGCGCTTGCGCGCCCTGCTCGGAGCAGCCGCAGCGTCAGCTTCAGGCTTGTCGGCGAGCGTGTCAGAATCACGCGCCGGGTTTCGGCGGCGAATTCGCCCGGTTCCTTTTCGAGGGCAGCCAGTATCGCCTCGACACTGTCGAATCGGAACGTCCGGTCGATGACATCCCGATGGCTGGCAAGCGAGCTTGCACCCGGATCGACCGAGGCCCGCGTCAGCAGAGCGTGGAGCTCGATATCCGAAATCCCCGGCGGCAACGCGCTGATGGCAGTGGTGATGTCCGGTAATTTCGCCGAGTCAAGGCAATGATCGGCAAGGCCGGCATAGATGGCGCCAGCCGCACCGATGTCCAATCCGGTCAGGCCCATCCAGGTTCCGATTTCTCCCGGGGCATGCGAAAGCAGCCATGTCGCACCGATATCGGGAAAATAGCCTATGCCTGTTTCCGGCATGGCAAGACGCGTGCGCTCGGTCACGATGCGATGGCTTCCATGCGAAGAAAGGCCGACGCCGCCGCCCATGGTGATCCCGTCCATCAGCGGGATATAGGGCTTCCGATAGTGGGCGATCTGATGGTTGAGCTGGAATTCCGCTCTCCAGAATGCCTCCGCTTCTCCCGTGCCGTTCCTGCCGGCGGTATGCAGGAGCCTGATATCGCCGCCGGCGCAGAGACCGCGTTCTCCCTCCCCGTTCACGATGACACTACCGATCTCGCGGTCTTCGGCAAAGCGAGCGAGAGCATCTGCAATGGTGCGGACCATGCCAAGCGTCAGACTGTTCAATGCCTTCGGCCGATTGAGACGGATGAGTCCGGCCGAGCCTCTCCGCTCGATAATGACCTCTTCGCTATGACCTGCCTCGTTCTGCATGTGATATCCCCATGGCTGCTAGCGGACATGGATAAACCCGCTCAGCCGATCGATCCAGTCACGATGAGCAACAATGGGGTCATTTGACACCGGCGGCCGCTTGCGTATTTCCTGTGATGCGCTGGCCACACCAAACAGGCATGCGAATCTTTGCGTTCATGGAGCACATCGGATGAGCTTTGGCGACGGAGCGATGATGAGAACCAGCGCTTTCGCGCCACTCGCACTTGCGATTGCTCTTTTCGGGACGGGAGCGAAGGCGGACGACAACACTCCGCAGTCCCATGCGGATACCACACTGACAGGCGATTGGAACGGCTATCGGAATTGGCTGCGGGACGAAGGCATTACCTTTACGATAACCCAGACCAGCGATGTGCTTGCCAACGTCTCAGGCGGGCTGCGCACGGGATCCGCCTATGACGGTGTTTTCCAGTTGCAGGGCGATTTCGACATGGATCGGCTCATCGGCTGGACCGGCGGAAAGCTTCACATCTCGGGCTACGCCATCCAGGGCAACGGCCTATCGGGCAAAGACATCGGCAATCTGCTGACCGTGACCTCGGTCGAGGCCGATGCTGGCTTCAGGCTCGGAGAACTCTACGTCTCGCAGGACCTGTTGGACAACACAGTGACGCTGAAGCTCGGGCAAATCCTGGCGGACCAGAATTTCGCGATCAGCAGCACGGCAAGCCTTTTCGTCAATTCGACCTTCGGATGGCCGGGCCTCTTTGCCATCGACCTTCCCGGAGGAGGTCCGGCCTATCCATTCGCGGTTCCAGGTGCGCAGATCATCGTCAAGCCTGACGATGCATGGACATTCCAGACGGCAGTCTTCAACGGCAGCCCAACGGGATCGGATCCGGATGGAAACGCCAATGGACTGGGATTTCCGCTTGGCGACGGTGTTCTTGCCATTGCCGAGGCGGCCTATAGCTATGTGCCCGGCAAGGGCGACCCCGGCTTGCCGGGCACTTACAAGATCGGTGCGTGGTATAATTCCGAAAAATTCGACAGCCTTTCGACCGCCTCGAACGGCGTCTCTCTGGCCGATCCGCTATCGAGCGGGGAGCCGCGGCAGCTCCGCGGCAATTATGCCATATACGCCATTGCCGATCAGACCTTGTGGCAAGAGCCTGGCAGCGACAACAATGGTCTCAATGGATTTGTCCGTGTGGCGATCGCCCCGCAGCAGGATCGCAACAGCGTAAGCTGGTATCTGGATGCGGGGCTGACCTATAAGGGGCTCCTGCCGGGGCGGGACGATGATACCGTCGGCGTCGGCTTTGCCTATGCCAAAATGAGCCCAGACCTGTCGGACCTTGCGAAGGCGGAGAACAGTTTCACCCATGATTCGCAGCCCATTCCGAGTTCCGAAGCGGTGATCGAACTCACCTACCAAGCTGCCGTTACGCCATGGCTATCGGCACAACCCTTCTTCCAATATGTCATTCGGCCCGGAGGTAATGCAGCCGATCCGGACAAGCCTGGTTCTTCGATCCAGAATGCCAGCGTTTTTGGCCTCAGAGTTGCCGGGACTTTCTGACATGATGGCCGTTTCCTCACCGTTCTGACCCGACAATTCATCAGGTTACGGCGAACCACATCCTGCGCCGGGCTTCCTGAGCCATCAGTTTCATTTTATTAGCAATTTCGCATAAGCAGTCATCATCCACCGATTGGCCGCCCGGTCAAAGTTTGGCCCTAATGCCCCCTACATTCTGATGCTCCGCTCGTACCTTCATCAAGGGGCAGTCGATGAATTCGGCGGCGCAACCGTACTGATTTGAAAGCTAGCGTCCTTAGGGACAGGGAGCTGGCCGACGAAGTTTTGTGCACGGGGGATTTTGATGGGGAACGGCCGCGACCAGCAGCTGGACGGCTTGAGAGCTGTTGCTGTTCTGATGGTGCTTTATGCACACCTCTTTGCTACCGAGAGTGCTCATTGGGGCCATATTGGCGTCCGATTGTTCTTTGTACTCAGCGGATTTCTTATAACGCGCCTTCTGCTCGAGGCACGTCAGGCGGAGTGTTTCGAACCCGCCGCAGCGCTGAGATCGTTTTACGTTCGCCGGGCGCTCCGCATCTTTCCAATCTATTTCGGCATGTTGGGCTTCGTCTGGCTGGTCAATCTGGAACAGTCCAACGGATCAATGATCTGGCACGTTCTCTATCTCTCGAACTTCTGGTACGCGCTAAAGAACGAGTGGACGCCCTGGCTCCTCTGTCACACCTGGAGCTTGAGTATCGAGGAGCAGTTTTACCTGATCTGGCCGCTGGTTATCCTACTGGCGCCTCTTCAGTCCCTCGGTCGGATCTGCATCGGCGCCATCGCCCTTTCATTGGCCTACCGGCTCTGTTGGCCGATCACCGGAACTCCTACCCTCCTGCGTGATCTGCTTCCACCAGCTTCAATGGATGCGCTTGTCGCCGGCGCATTGCTTGCGGTCCATCGCACCAGAACTATGGCCTGGCCACGATGGATGCAATTGAGTTGGCTGCCGATCGCCGCCGCCTTTTTGCTGCTGAACTGGTTCCGAACGATGCCATTGTCGCCCGCGCAGGACTGGTTCCGTTGGATCGGATTGGAGATCCTCGCTGTTATACCGCTTGTCGTGATCGTCGGGAGCTTCTCGGCGGGATCAGGCGGCTTCCTTGGCCGGCTTATGGAACTGCCGCCGCTTACCGCCCTTGGACGGATCAGTTACGGGGTCTACCTCTTTCACCCGATTGCACTCTCGTTCGCCGTCAAGGCTCAACCATGGCTTCCGGTCAATGTTTCCGAGCAGGGACCAGGACGCTTCCTGGTCGCGGGGGCCCTCACGCTCGTGTTCGCGTCAATCTCTTGGCTGGTCCTTGAAAAGCGGCTCAACGCCCTGAAGCGCTACTTTCCTTATGTTCCCGCAAGAGGGCGCAGCACCGCAGTTACGAACAGCGCGGCTGAGCACCTTCACGGAGCAGAGGACGGTGGGCGCCCGGCCCGCCTGCGCGAACCAGCCGATCGAAACAAATCCTTACAGACGCTTGATCTTCGAACTGATTGGGGGAGAAACATGCCTATTCCATTGGTGTCCGTTCTGCTGCCTGTCTATAACGCTGAATCCTATCTGCCCGCAGCGGTGGAAAGCATTCTGCGCCAGGATCATGAACGCCTGGAGATCATCGCGATCGATGATGGTTCGACAGACCGCTCACTGGAAATTCTGCAACGTTATCGGAAGGCCGACGATCGCATCTCCATCATATCGCGTGAGAATCGCGGGCTGATTGCGACGCTGAACGAGGGTCTCGCCGTCGCCAAAGGAGATCTCATCGCCAGGATGGATGCCGACGACATCGCCTATCCGTCGCGCCTGTCGCGGCAAGTCTCGCACTTTGCACAGCAACCTCAACTCGCGATCTGCGGGACGGGTATCGACAGGCTCATCGGCGACCGCGTCCTTCTAGGCTCACCCAACCCGATCTACCAGACGACAGACCTTGGCATTTTGTCGATGTTTTTCACCATCTTCATACATTCGACGGTGGTCTACAACAGGAAGGTCATACCCGACGAGATGCTGGTCTATGACAAGGCCTATCCGCACGCGGAAGATTTCGATCTCTTCAGACGGATCACCGATCGCTTTCCGGCGGCCATGATCGACGAAAGCCTGCTTGCCTATCGCATTCACGATAACAGCGTCACAGCCAAGCATAAGCGTCAAATGCGCCAGACGCATCTGAAGATTGTCGCGGAAAATCTTGGACAGGCGGGCCTCATCGACGATCCCGCCATTCTGCATGACATCGGCGAGAGGGTGACCGCGGAGACGATCGGACGCGTGGCCGAATTTCTCCTCGCGCTCGAAGAGGCCACCTCGCGCCTGCCGGCGGAGGCGCGAGCGAGCTTCGAGGAGGGAGCGCTCTGTTTCTTCTATTTCCTCTATCAGATGATCAGCGACGAAGAGCGGCCCTGGCTGACGCACGAGTTCCTGACACGAACGCAAAAATGGGAGATCATTCGGCGCCGAGAACGATACGGCCTGCGCGCCGGCGTTCGCGCGCCATGGTTCAGCCTTCTGTCGGCTGCGGCCACCAAACGGGCGGACGCGTTTGCGCGGTACCTGCAGTCAGTGCCTGCCGCCACAGTCCTTCCGTCAACGATCTAGCCGTAACATGGCCATTGATCGTCTTCCGACCACGCGGGACCGCTCCATACCCCTGTCCCAATCGCGTACGGCCCCTCCCCCACGATTGGAAGGGCCGGGCCCGCTGATAAGCTTCATCGTCTGTACCCGCGACCGTGCCGAAGCTCTCGAAGCCTGCATCAGATCCATCGAATCGGCGTGCCGGTCACATGCCGCTATCACGAGTGAACTTGTCGTGGTGGACAACGGCTCGACCGACAACACACCGGAATGCCTGGCCAATCTCGCCGCAACGGCGGATATCACGATGGTGCTCGTCACGGAGGCTCGCCCGGGCCTGGCGGTAGCGCGCAACACGGGGCTGCAGCAGGCGCGTGGCCAAATTCTCGTCTTCATCGATGACGACTGCGAAATCGACGGCAATTACCTCAACGATCTCGAACAGCACTATGCGAGAGGCGAACGGCTCGTTCTGCGCGGCGGCCGTGTCGAACTCGGCAATGCCCGCGACCTGCCATTTACGGTCAAGCTGTCGCCGGTGTCCGAGTGGCTAACCCGCCGCGTTCATCCCGGCGGCTTCGTGCTCGGATGCAACATGACAATGCATCGCGAGGTTGCTGCTCTTGTCGGCGCTTTCGACGAGCGGCTTGGGGCGGGCGCCCCCATGCATTCGGCGGAAGACACCGACTATGTGCTGCGCGCATTTCAGCTCGGCGTCCCGGTCGAATACGTTCCCAACATGACCGTCTATCATCACCACGGTCGAAGGACGCAGCAGGCGATCGAAAAACTCCACCGTAGCTACAGCTTCGGCAATGGCGGGCTTTATGTGAAGCACGCTCGCAATGCGGCGTGGCTGCTTCGGCATTTTTACTGGACCGTGAGGTCTGCGTGCATGGAGCCTTTCGGCGGCCCCAAGTTCAACCCGGAGGTCGGTCTATCGCACTGGCCAATCGTGTTCATGAATCTGCTCGGAGCCATCAAGTTCGCCGGCCTGCTGGTAAGCAAGCGGCCGGAACAGACAAAAGTGCCCCAGGTCGAGCAACTGACCCCTTCATCGAGGTAACATTGCCTATGCTGCAAAACATATTGCCAGGCTTGCACATGCTGCGCCAAGCGCTTGGAAGGCAAGGGCGCCTTCTTCCGGCAGTCGTCGTTCTCGGTCTCACCAGCGCCGCGCTCGAAGGCGCCGGCATCGGTCTCATCATCCCCATGCTGACCATCATTGCCGGCGACCACGGTGCTCCGCAAGCAGGTGGAATTTCCGCGATCTTTCAGCAAGTGGGATCCGGGTTGGGCGACGGAGAGCGACTTGTCGCGATCGCCGCCGCCGTCCTCGCCTTGATCGTCCTGAAGAACGCCTTGGCGTATTCAAATGCCATCCTGACAACGTACATATATGGAAAGGCCAGCCATTCCATCCGCGGCGCCCTTGCAGATCAGCTTTTGAGGATCGGCTATCCCTTCTTCCTGCAGCAAAGCCCAGGACGATTGCTGAATATCATCTCCAATGAGTCATGGCGGGCTTCCGATGCCATCCAGACCGTCCTCGGCGCAATCGTGAACGCTTCCGCCGCCATCATTCTGCTGGCGTTCCTTCTGCTCCTGTCCTGGCAGATGACTCTCTTCGTTGCGATCGGACTGGCTCTCGTCCAGATCGCACATATCGCGCTCTCGGCCAGTCTCAAGAATGCCAGCCGCAGCGTCACGTCGCACAACAGCGAGCTTGCGGCAAGAATGCTGCATCTCGTGCATGCCGGGCGGCTGATCCGGATATTCGGACAGGAGAGCCGCGAAAAGCAGGTGTTTGACGCATCATCGGACGCCGTTCGCCGAGCGGGCTTCCTCTTGCAAACGCGCCAAGGCGCTCTGCCGCCGTTGACCGAAGTTCTGCACTCGCTGCTCTTTCTGGCAGTGGTCGTGAGCGCCTGGTCCGTGGGCGTGAGTTTCCCGGTTATCGTCGCATTTGTCGTCCTGCTCTACAGGCTGCAGCCGCATGTGCGGAATCTGCAATTGTCCTGGGGACAGGTTCAGGGCTGGAGCGGTTCGCTCGAGGAAGTGCGGTGGCTGCTGGATTCCTCCGATAAGCCGAAACCTCCCGGGGGCACGCAACCAGCTACTGACATACGCAAGCACATCAGATTTGACGGCGTGACGTTCAGATATCCGGGTTCGGGTTCGCGGGCAGTGGTATTGCGCTCCGCAAGTTTCGAGGTCCGCAGCGGTCGCGCGACAGCGATCATCGGCAGATCAGGCGCCGGGAAAACCACGATCGTCAATCTTCTGTGCCGATTTGTCGAGCCGGATGAGGGCCGAATCCTTATTGATGATCTGCCGCTAAACAAGATCGACCCCGTTCAGTGGCGAAGCCGGATCGCCCTTGCCAGCCAGGAACTGGAACTGGTGGATGGCACGATCCTTGACAACATCACCTATGGGAAGAAGACTACGGCAGCCGAGGCGGAACGCGCAGCAAAGCTGGCGGAAGCGCATGAGTTCATCGAGAACCTGCCCGAAGGATACCAGACCGTCGTCGGCTATCGCGGGTTCAATTTGTCCGCGGGGCAGCGGCAGCGGATCGCGCTGGCGCGAGCGCTGGTGCGCGATCCGGAGATTCTGATCCTTGACGAAGCGACGAATGCCGTGGACGGACTTTCCGAAGCCGCCATTGTCGAAACGCTGAAATCAAGGGCCGGCCGCCGCACGACCCTGGTCATCAGCCACCACCGGAGCACGATTTCGTTCTGCGACGACGTCGTCATCCTCGGCGACGGCCGCGTAAGGACACAGGTCCAGCTTGCCGAGGTGGCTTCGCTGACCATGGACCAGCTCTATGAGCATGAGACGCCGGACGAGCATATGACTGCGGGTTGATCTACTGCATGTTTCCTTAAATCGGAACCGATTTAAGGATAAAAAACAGGCAGCAATTCAAAGTGCTACGGCGTCCTTTGTGCGTCTGAAAAGACGCACGGCGCTGTAGGCAGTTACTGTACCGCCGCCAGCGCCCTGTAGACTTCGCGAAGATGTTCATGACCCTTGACTGCGAGATGGATTTCCCAGTCCAGCGCACTGCGGACGATGGTTTCCAGGGAGTCATGCACCGGCGCCCATCCGAGAATGCTGCGCGCCACGCTGGCATCGGCGACAACGCTTGCGGCATCTCCAGGCCGCCGCGACGCCATATGGATCTTGAAGGATTGGCCGTGCAGGCGGGTCACCATGTTCAGGACGTCGAGCACCGAATAGCCGGTGCCGTAGCCGCAATTGGCAACGAGCGGTCGGCCGCCCTTGCGCAGATAGTGCAGCGCCTTCAGATGGGCTGCGACCAAGTCGCTCACATGAATATAGTCGCGCACGCCGGTGCCGTCATGCGTAGGATAGTCGACGCCGTAGACGTGGACGCCGTTGCGTCTGCCGATCGCCGCCTCGCAGGCGACCTTGATCAGGTGCGTGGCGGCCTCGGTCGATTGGCCGGAGCGGCCCAGCGGATCGGCGCCCGCGACATTGAAATAACGCAGCGCGACATAGCTGAACCCATAGGCCGCAGCCGCATCGCGCAGCATGATCTCGGTCATCAGCTTGGAATGCCCATAGGGATTTTCGGGATTGAGCGGCGCGGTTTCGCGGACCGGCTCATCGGTCTTCTGCGGACCGTAGACCGCGGCCGTCGAGGAGAAGACGATGTTGCGGACACCGGCGTCGACCGCCGCTGCAATGAGGACGCGGGTCTTGCCGGTATTGTTGTCGTAGTAGGCCAGAGGATCGGCGACCGAGACGGGAACGACCGCTGAGCCCGCGAAATGGATGACGGATTCAATGTCGTTCTCGATGAAGATCTTCTGCAGCACCGCCTCATCCCCAATGTCGCCGAGATAGAAGCGTGCAGCCGGAGCGACGGCCCAGCGGAAGCCGGTCGAGAGCCGGTCGACAACGACGACATTCTCGCCAGCATCAAGCAAAGCCCAGACCATGTGGCTGCCGATATAGCCAGCCCCGCCCGTAACCAGTACTGCCATTTTCCCTGCTTCCCTGCCCTTTTTAGATTGGGAGCATATGGCGCGCGTCCGGGTTCAGATTTCCTTATCGGAACGGCTTTCGGACGGCTTTCCAGCGGGAAGTTTGGAACTGTGGTTAGGCGGGTATTTTCCCGATCGTTAGACTTTTATCGACCGTGCCAAATGAAGCAAAAGCCCGGTTGAAGCCGGGCTCTGCGTGATCTACGGCGCGCCTGCGGGTCAGCGGCGGAGGATATAGTCGCAAAGCCGCTCAGCGGCGATGGCGACCTGCGCTGGATCGCGCAGGAAGCAGGCACGCATGAAGAGTTCGCCGCCGGCTCCGAATGCCGTTCCGGGTGCCAGCCCGACACCAGTCCTGTCGACGATGTCGAGTGCCGTCTTGCGGCTGTCCGTCACGCCGTCGATCTTCAGGAAGGCATAGAGCGCGCCATCGGGCTTCAAGGTCTCCACGCGATTGGTGGCGATCAGCGCATCGCAGAGGATGTCGCGCGAGCGCGCCGCCTTTTCGATGTTCGAGCGGACGAAATCATCGCCATCGTTCAAGGCGACGACGGCCCCCCTCTGCATGAACTGGGCGACGCCGGAGGTCGAATATTGAACGAGGTTTTCGAGCACCTGCCCTATTTCAGGCGGCGCCACGATCCAGCCGACGCGCCAGCCGGTCATCGACCAGTTCTTGGAAAAGGAATTGACGAAGATAAGCTTGTCGTCGGGCTCCATCACGTCGAGGAAGGACGGCGCCCTGCCGCCGACGAAATAGTAGAGCGCATAGATCTCGTCGGCCATGATCCAGAGATCATGCTTGCGGGCAAGCGCGAGGAGCGCCGTCAGATCCTCGCGGGTCGCCGTCCAGCCGGTCGGGTTGGATGGCGTGTTGATGAAAAGGCACCGTGTTTTCGACGTGATCGCCGCCTCGACGCGATCGATATCGAGCAACCACCTGCCGCCCTCGAACTGGAGCATCACGCCGACACGGCGGCCGCCGGACAGCTCGAACGCCGCCGAAATATTCGGCCAGGCCGGGGTCAGGTAAATCATCTCGTCGCCCGGAGACGTAATCGTCTGGATCGCGAGTTGGATCGCTTGCATGCCCGAGCCGGTCACATAGAAATGCTCGACCGGAAGAGAAACGCCGAAATGACGGCGATAATAATCGGAAAGCGCCTGACGAAGCTCCGGAATGCCGCGCTGCCAGGTGTAGAAGGTCTCGCCGGCCATCAGGGCCTCGGCGGCCGCACGATTAATGAATTCCGGGGTGGGCTGATCACCTTCACCGACCCAGAGCGGCAGCAAACCCTCACGGCCGCGCGCATAATTGACCACTTCAACGATGCCGCTTTCAGGTGCGGCAAGCGCACGCGGGCTCAGGCTATTCAAAATCGACATGCTCATCTCCGGGCTTTTGCCTTCATAGTGTGATTCAGTTGGCAAATCCCAATCATTTTACCTGAGCGATATATCGATATCTGTTATGGATGCGGGCCTCATCCGCGCAAGACAAAGCCGCATCGCACAAGGATCAGACGGCTGGTCTCTTCGCAAGCAGATCGCGAATTTCGGTCAGAAGTTGGACATCGACCGGCGGAGGCGCGGCCTCGGCTGCCTCTTCCTGTTTCCTTTCGACCTGCGTGCGCAGGATATTCACACCCTTGACCATCAGGAATATGATCCAGGCAAGAATAAGGAAGTTGATGAGGACCGTCAGGAAGCTGCCATAGGCGAAGACCGCACCCTGGGCACGTGCGGCTGCGAGCGTCGGGGCGTTCACTGCGGAACTCAATGGGAGAAAATAGTCCGAAAAATCGAAGCCGCCGAAGATGGCCCCGACAATCGGCATGATGATGTCGTTCACCAGCGATTGCACTATGCCTCCGAAGGCGCCGCCGATGATGACACCGACGGCAAGATCCATGACGTTGCCGCGGGCTATGAAAGCCTTGAACTCGTTGAGCATCTCTTCCGTCCCCTCTCACAGGTTTAGCAGGTCCTTGAATTCCTTAGCTACATCTTCACTATAATTATTCAATCGCTCCTTGGGAATATTCCCGCCATGCGCGTCCGATCTTGGACTTAAGGCCAATGGGCAGCCAATTTTCAAGACATCTAATTTGCCTTAGTCTGGCCGCCGCAGTTCAAACTATTAGAGCGGGACTAGTGCGTCTCATAAGACGCATGGCGCCGCTGGCGGGAACCGACGGTACAAACCGTCGACGAGGAGTGCATGCTTCCAGGCTGGATCATATTCGCGTCCGCTTTCGGCTATCTGCTGTTGCTCTTCGCCGTGGCAAGCTATGGCGACCGCAGGAGCAGGGCGCCGGGCGCTTCCAGTCGCGGCCGACCGGTCGTCTATGCCCTTAGCCTGGCGATCTATTGCACATCCTGGACCTATTTCGGCGGCGTCGGCCTCGCAGCCCAACGAGGGCTGGAATTTGCCGGCATCTATATCGGGCCGATCCTTGTCTTCACCCTCGGCATGCCGGTACTGCGCCGCGTCATCGAGCTTGCCAAGGCCGAGAAGCTGACATCGGTCGCGGACTTCGTCGCGGCCCGCTACGGCAAGAATTCCACCGTCGCGACGATCGTGGCGCTCATCTCCCTCGTCGGCGCCATTCCCTACATCGCCCTGCAGCTCAAGGCGGTGTCAAGCACGGTTGCCGCCATGGTCAATCCGTCGGATTACGGCATCGGCAGCGGCAATCTTTATTTCATCGACCTGCCGCTGATCGTGACGATTGTCCTTGCCTGCTTCGCCATCATGTTCGGCACCCGGCACACGGATGCCACCGAGCATCAGGACGGGCTCATTCTCGCCATTGCGATGGAATCGGTCGTCAAGCTCTTCGCTTTCCTCACGGCCGGCATCTGCGTCATCTGGGTCCTGTTCGACGGCCCGGCCGACCTCTGGAACCGAACCATCGAGAACAATCTCGTCCTGTCGGCGCTTCAATATCACACGCCGCTCAGCCGCTGGATCACGCTGGTCGTGCTGTCCGCTTTCGCGATTGTCATGCTGCCCAGGCAGTTCCATGTGACCGTGGTCGAAAACCGCACCCCCAAGGAACTCCGCCTCGCCGGCCTGCTGTTCCCGCTCTATCTCATTGCCATCAATCTGTTCGTGCTGCCGATCGCGATCGGTGGCGTGCTGACCTTCGGCGGCGCGGGTAATGCAGACCTCTATATGCTCTCGCTGCCGCTTGCGGGTCAGATGCCGCTGGTCTCGCTCATCACCTTCATCGGCGGCTTTTCCGCCGCCACCGCGATGGTCATCGTCGCTTCGGTGGCGCTGTCGATCATGGTCTCGAACGACATCGTCATGCCGATCTTCCTGCGGCAGCGACTGATCGGCTATGGCGGCCCGCGCGATAATTTCTCCAAGACGCTGCTGCACATCCGGCGCAGCGCGATCTTCGCGGTGCTACTGCTCGGCTATGCCTATTATCGGTCGACCGACAGCGAAACGGGGCTCGCCTCGATCGGCCTTCTTTCCTTCGCCGCAATCGCGCAGATGGCGCCTGCCCTCTTCGGCGGATTGATCTGGCGACGGGCCAATGCACGCGGCGCGATTCTCGGCCTCGTGTCGGGATTCATCGTCTGGCTGTATCTCCTGTTCCTGCCGAGCCTCGGCGGACCGGACTATTCCTATGTGGCAAGGGCCGTCCTCGGATTCATTTTCCCCGGCGCCAGCGTCTTCAGCGCTGAGGGGAGCGACCCGCTCGTCAACGCGACCGCGCTCAGCCTACTGGTCAATACGCTTGCCTATGTCGCCGGTTCATTGACACGCCAAGCCCGCCCGATTGAGCGCATCCAGGCGGGTATCTTCGTGAAGCGGCACTCCCGATCGCAATTTGCCACCCGCGGCTGGAAGACGCGCCTCGATGTCGGCGATCTCAAGACGACCATTTCGCGCTATCTGGGGGAGGAACGCATGCAGCGCTCCTTCGATTCCTACGAGCGGTCGGCCGGACGCAAGCTCGAAGACGATCAGCCGGCGGATATGGCGCTCATTCATTTTTCGGAGCAGCTTCTCGGCAGCGCAATCGGCTCCTCCTCGGCGCGGCTCGTGCTTTCGCTCATCCTGCAAAAGGTCGAGGATGCCTCCGCCGATACCGCCTGGCTGCTCGATCAGGCAAGCGAGGCGTTGCAATACAATCAGGACATGCTGCAGACGGCACTGTCGCAGATGGACCAGGGCATCGCGGTCTTCGATTCCTCCAACCGCCTCACAATCTGGAACCGACGCTTCCGCCAGCTCCTCGACCTGCCGGAGAATGCCGGCCAGGTCGGATTTCCGCTCGCCGATATCGTGACCATCCTGCGCACCCGCGGTGACATAGCCGCGGGTGAGGATGGGCAAGTGATCCGCCATTTCCTGACGCTCGACAAACCGTTTGCGCTGGTACTTGCCGGCGGCGAACGGATCATCGAAGTGCGCTCTAACGCCATGCCTGAGAAGGGGATCGTTGCAACCTTCACCGATATTACCCAGAGGGTAGCCGCTGACCGGGCGCTCAAGCAGGCGAACGAGACGCTCGAGCAGCGCGTGGCCGAACGGACCGGAGAACTTACCCGCGTCAATCGTGCCCTCGCAGAGGCGCGAGCGGCCGCCGACGAGGCCAATATCGGTAAGACGCGCTTTCTGGCCGCTGTCGGCCACGACATTCTGCAACCTCTCAACGCGGCCCGCCTCTATTCTTCCGCCCTCGTGGAGCGGATCGGTCATTCCGAAAACAGCGGCATGGTGCGCAACATCGATTCCGCGCTGGAATCGGTGGAAGCCATTCTCGGCGCGGTTCTCGATATCTCGCGCCTCGATACCGGCGCTATGAAGCCGCGCATCGCATCCGTAGCGCTCTCGGACCTGCTCGAACGCATCGAGACCGATTTCGCCCCGATTGCGCGGGAGAAGAACCTGAAGCTCGTCGTGATGCCCAGTTCGCTGACGGTTCGCTCCGATCCTAACCTGCTGCGTCGCCTGGTACAAAACCTGGTTTCCAACGCCATCAAATACACGTTGAGCGGCAAGGTCCTGGTTGGAGCGCGACGGCGCGGCGATCACGTCGTCATCCGCGTCATGGATTCGGGCATCGGCATTCCCTCTTCGAAATTCCGCACGGTGTTCAAGGAGTTCGCCCGTCTCGACGAGGGCGCGAAAACCGCCTCCGGTCTCGGGCTCGGTCTTTCGATCGTCGACCGCATTGCGCGCGTTCTCAATCATCCGGTCGAGCTCAGTTCCACGCCCGGCAAGGGCAGTGATTTTCGCATCATCATTCCCATCGATGCGGCGCGCCCGGCGGATGCCGGCGGGCTTGCTGCGGGCGCGAGCGAGCGAGGCTCGGCGCAAACGCTCATGGGCTTCAGGGTGCTCTGCATCGACAACGAGCCGAAGATCCTGGAAGGCATGCGGACGTTGATTTCGGGATGGGGATGCGAGGTGGAGACGCGCAATTCGCTGGCAGCCATCGAGTCGGACGATATCGGCCCGCTGCCCGATCTGATCATTGCCGACTATCACCTCGGGGACGGCACCGGGATCGCAGCTATCCAGAGCTTGCGCGAAAAATTCGGCATAGACCTGCCGGCTCTGCTGATCACGGCCGACCGGACGCCGGAGGTGCGGGCGGAGGCGGAGAAATTCAACATCGGCCTGCAGCACAAGCCAGTGCGCCCGGCAGCACTGCGCGCTTACATTACGCAGGTCTCGAACCTCAAGCGCGCCGCGGCCGAATAATCAGCTCGCCTGCTTGGTCTGCGGCTCGGCTGCCGCGGACATCATTCTCGCGGCGGCGGCGGCAGGATTTTCGCCCTCCCTCACATGCACGGTCGGGTAGGGAATCTCGATACCGTTTTCCTCAAAGGCGCGCTTGATCGCCACGAGAGCCTTGCGGCGGATCACGAACTGGCCGCCCGGCTTGGTCTTCATCTTGATGCGCAGTTCGATGCCATAATCGCCGAAATTCTCGACGCCCTGCATCTTCAACGGCTCGATGATGTCGGGCGCGAATTCCGGATCTGCAGCGAGTTCCTGCCCGATTTTCTTGACTATCTTGCGTGCCTTCTCGATGTCGGCCTTGTAATCGACCTTGATGCTGAATTTGTCTATGACCCAGTCGCGGCTCATGTTCTGAACGGCTCCAAGCTCTCCGAATGGCACCGTAAAAAGAGCACCGCGATGATGACGGAGCTTGACCGAGCGCAGACTGAAGGCTTCCACAGTGCCCTTGTAGCCGCCGCTCACGATATATTCGCCCACCCGGAAGGCATCGTCGAGAAGATAGAAAATGCCGGAGATCACGTCCTTTACCAGCGTCTGGGCGCCAAATCCAATCGCCACGCCGATCACGCCCGCGCCGGCGATCAGCGGTCCGATCTCAATGCCGAGCGAGGACAGGACCATCAGAACGCATATGACCAGGATAGCGGCAAAGAGCATGTTTTGGACGATCGGCAGCAACGTCCTGAGCCGTGTGTTCCGGCTCACATCCTGAGCACGTTCTTCATCGCCATGCTCGTGGTTGTTGCCTGTCTCTTCCTCAAGTTTGCGCGCGATCAGAGCCTTGATGATATACCAGCCGAAATCCGCCGCGATAACGATGAGCAGCGCCTTTACGATACCCCGCAGCAGCCGGGCAAGAGCCGTTTCACCGCCCGCCATCATCGACATGTCGACCCCGGATATATGGGCCAGGACAAGCGCGGCGGAAACGATCAGCAGGACTCGGATGCCGCGATCGACCACAGCCATCAGGACCGGCGTCATCGGCTTTTCATCTGAGGGAGGCGTCGGGGCCCTCAGCACGTAGTAAACGGCCTTGTGCGAGAGCACGATGATTGCCGGCAGGACGAAGGCGGCCAGCGCAAACCGGAAGATTATTGGGACTGCGAGCCAGAGCACGCACAAAAGCAGGAAATAGATCGTGAGACCCCAGGAGGCAGGGCCGCGCCGATGCGGTGGATGATCGGCGTCCGCCACTTCGGACGGCGGGCGCAGCCATACGGCCAGCAAAACAAGGCAAAGCTGAACGACGCTGACGGGGATAGCCAGCAACTGCCGTGCAGGCAAATCGAAGCCAAAAGTCGGCAGAAGGTCGAAGGTCGCGCCTACGAAGGCAAACCAGGCCGTGTTGATCACCAGCCATCGATACCAGTGAGCGGCGCTCTCATCCGTCAGCGGGAGGACACGGAGTTCGACCGCATGCGCATATTTGAGATTGGGAGGAAGCAACAGGACGCGCCCCAGGATGAGAACCCCGCGCGTGATGATCGCAGCGGTCAGATAGGCGACCACGACCTCGCGTAGCAATGGCGGCCATTCGAAGCTCAGGAAAAGGCCGGCACTGCCGATAATGAAGGCGGCCATCATGATGATGGCATAGAGGAAGCGCCCATACAGCGCCTTGAGGCGGCCGTGCGGCGAAGAGGGTGACTGGGAGTTCAGCCAATGGCGGTATCGCGGTGTCAGCCTGTAGATCAGCCAGTCCAGCGCAAGGCCCACCAAGATGAAGCCGGCAATAAGCCCGATGATTTCAAGAGAACCTCGCTCCTCGAATTCCACCATCATGATATCGGAGGCGCGCATTCCCTGCGTGGACAACGTGGGAATTGCGGCGATCATCGACCGGATGTGCCCGCGAAGCGCGGCAAGCCCCTGGGAAACTTCCGACCGCGCATCCTCGCCAGCGGTCGTCTCTCGGCCGGAAGGTGCGGACGCTGGCTGTTGGTTCTGGCGTTCCAGCCAGGCTTTCACGTCCGGATCGGAAAGCAGCTTAACGAGCTGCTCAACCTTGTCGGGCGGTGGCGGCGTCTGTGCCGACGCCGGTCCGGCGACGAAGGTGGCAGAGATGACGATCGCCAGAAGCACCGCCCAATATCTTATCTGCGCAAGAAGATATGAAACCATCACCAACCTTCGTTTCGGTCCCAACAACGAACGAATAGGGGCAGGCGCGTTCGGCGTGATCCAATGGCTGCAAAACGAGCAGCTTGCTACCTTACGTGAAGGTACGTCCGGAATCTGTGCTTCGCAATGGAAATTCTTCGGTCCTAACTGGCGGCCAGAGCATGCCGCGTTCAAATGGGAATATTGAACGCAGAATGCTCCAGAATCAAGGAATTAGCGCGTCCTTTGCGCCTCGTTTGAACGCACCGCGCGTTCGCCCGGCATGATCCGGTCGATCAGCTCCTGCACATGGGAGGGCGGAGGAACGTCGTCAAAAAGGATCCGATACATGATCGGCGCCACGACATGATCCATGACGGTATCGAGGTTCGGAAAGGCATCGCCGCGCCTGGCGGCACGTTCGGCGATGACGGACACCTGCTGCATTGTATAACTGCAGCACTTACCCGCATTCAGACCCTGCTGCGCAGACAGCACGTCGCGGATCATCTCGCGTCCCGGACCGGAAGACATCTCCTCGGCATATTGCTCCGCCCAGGCTACGAGATCGGACTTGCCGTTACCGGTATCAATCGGGTCCATGTCCGGCCGCAGCCGTTCGACCGCGACATCAGCAAGAAGTTCCTGCAAATCGCCCCAACGGCGATAGATCGTCGACGGCGTGACACCGGCCCTCAATGCGATCATGGGGATGGTAATTTCGGTGCGGTCGACTTCGGCCAAGAGCTCGCGAACCGCCTTGTGCACCGAAGCCTGAACTCTTGCGCTTCGCCCGCCAGGGCGGAGATTTTCCTTTATTACCATTAACTTGCCTGAACCTTCCTCTTCCGGCTTCCACATACTGTCTTCGCCTTTCGATCACGTTAACGCAAATTATTTGCTTTTACGGCCATAAGACGCTACAGAGAACTAACGCAACGAATTAGCTTTAAGGTATTTTATACATGTCTGCCGCGATCGAATCCACGCCTAATTCACCTCGCCGTTCAGCCAGACTGCTCACTTTCCATGCCGCAACACTCGGTTCGTTTTTCGCGGCGTCGGCGGCGCCGACCCCGCTTTATCGCCTCTATCAGGAGAACTTCGCCGCCTCCCCGGTCCTCATCACGATCGTCTTCGCCGTCTACGCCTTCGCACTCCTGATGGCGCTTCTGATCGTCGGTTCGATCTCGGACCATCTCGGCCGCAAGCCGGTGATCTTTGCTGCACTTGTTGTCGAGATGGCGGCGATGGGGCTTTTCATCGCCGCCGATGGGTCGGACTGGCTGATCGCGGCCCGCATCGTCCAGGGTTTAGCCACAGGCACAGCCACCGCCTCGATCGGCGCCGCACTCGTCGACGTCGACCGTGCCAGCGGACAGATCGTCAACAGTATCGGGCCTCTGCTCGGCATGGCCGTGGGAGCGCTTGGAACCGGCGCTCTGATTGCCTATGGTCCGGAGCCGATGCACCTTGTTTACGCGCTCCTTCTCATCGTCTTCGCGCTGCAGGCGGCAGCGATCTGGCTGATTCCGGAGACGGTCGAGAAGCGGCCCGGGATGCTTGCCTCGCTGAAACCCGACGTGGCGGTGCCGGCGCAGGTGAAACGACCGCTCAGGCTGGTGACGCCGATCAACATCTCTGTCTGGACGCTCGGCGGCTTCTATCTCTCACTCATCCCGTCGCTCATCGCTTCCACCACGGGCAGCAGCTCGCCGATTACAGGCGGTGCCGTCGTCGCGGCATTGACCGTGAGCGGTGCCGTCGCGGTTTTCCTCTCGCGCAAGCGAACGGCCCCAACCAACCTGACCTTCGGCGTCTCCTCGATGACGCTCGGGATACTGACGGTGACGGGCGGCGTCCATAGCGGCAATGTCGCACTGCTGATCGCCGGCACGGTCATCGCCGGCGCCGGGTTCGGCACCAGCTTCCTTGGCTCGGTCAGCACCATCATGCCGCTCGCGAAACCCGAGGAACGTGCCGGGCTGCTTTCCGCCTTCTACACCCAAAGCTATCTCGCCTTCAGCCTGCCCGCGATTGTCGCCGGCTTCCTTGCCAAGGCAATCGGCTATAGATTGACGACCGACATCTACGCGGCGGTGATTATCGTGATGATGGTGGGCGGCTTGATGACGCTCAGAGCCGCCAATGCCCGGACGAAAGATTGCGCCGTTTCCTGATTTTACGACAATGCTGTGTGTGTCTTACAGGACGCGCAAGGCCGTGAAACACTTCGAATTGCGCTATGGCTTAGCGCTTAAATCGGCACCGATTTAAGGTGCCATGCAGTGATTTCACGATTTCACCAGATTTCGTGGGCATCGTTATACGGTGCTCGATGCACGTCACGTCCCTTCCGGACGCCAAACCCCAGTTGGTCGTCATGCAAAAGCGTATGTCGGCTGATGCCCATACTCCCAACTGAAAGGGTCAATCCATGACTGAAGCGAAATCGGGCGATATCGTCCGCGTCCACTATGTCGGCATGCTGATCGACGGCACGCCTTTCGACACCTCCAAGAACCGCGAGCCGCTGCAATTCGAAATCGGCGCAGGCCAGGTCATCCCGGGTCTGGAACGCGGCGTTTCCGGCATGAATGTCGGCGAAACGCAAACGGTCAAGATCGCCGCCGCCGATGCCTTCGGCCCGCACGATCCGCAGAAAATCCAGACCGTGCCGCGCAACACCATTCCGCAGAACATAGACCTCAAACCGGGCATGCAGCTTCAGGCGCAGTCCCGTGCGGGCACTCCGATGACGCTCAGCGTCGTGGAAGTCGGTCCTATCGAGGTGACTGTCGATGCCAACCATCCCCTCGCCGGCCGCGATCTGATGTTCGAAGTCGAACTCACCGAGATCGTCAAAGCGGCCTGAGCCGCCGCTATGGTTTCAGATCCAGCAGCGCCCGATCGCTTCCGTCCATCGCAAAGGGGACGGAAGCGTGCAGGTGTGTGATCTTCCAGGCTCCATTGACCTTGCGGAGGCCAGTCGTCTGGCGGAACCAGAGATCGACCTCGACACCGTCAGTCTTCGTTCCGGTCATGCGCACGAGACCGTACCAGAAAGCGACGTCACTGCCCGCAATCAGCCGAGCGTCATACGTCTCATCGCCGATCGGTCCCTTCCAGGTCGCAAACCATTCGTTCAGTCCGGCCTCATCCTTGCCCTTGAACTGCAGCGGCGGCGCCAGCGAGAACTCGACCACGTCGTCCGTCACGTAAGCAAGCGCAGCGCGCGCATCCTTACGGCCGATCGCCTGGGCCCAGCCGGAAAGTACGGTGCCGATTGCGTCTTCTTCATGTTCGTGAATACTCGTCGTCATGACTTTCTCCTTCTCGTCGTTTCCGATCGAAGGACGAACGACAAAGAGGCTAGCCGACATTTGCACCTGCGAGCGGAACGGATCGACTTGCAGTATCGAGGATCTCTGCACAATCGAACGCGGGATCGATTCCGTAGAAGAGGCGGCCTACGCCGCCTCCCTCACCTTATAGGGATCAAACCGTCCATAGAATGTCTCACCATTGGCGGCCATTTCCTTCAGCAGCGCAGTCGGCCTAAAATGATCTCCGTAAGCTACAGCTAACCTTTGGCAGATTTCGACGAATTTTCCTGTACCCATGCCATCGATGTAGGACAGCGCCCCGCCCGTATACGGTGCAAACCCAAATCCTAGGATGGAGCCGACGTCGGCTTCGCGCGGGTCGGTGACAATGCCCTCTTCCACGGTGCGGGCGGCTTCGAGGGCGATGGTGACGAGGAAGCGCTGCTTCAGGGTGTCGATATCCAGCTCTTCGGCCTTCCTCTGCGGGTAGAAGGTATTGAGATCCTGCCAAAGCGATTTCCGGGCCGGCTTCGGCGGGTAATCGTAGAAGCCCTTGGCGTTCTTGCGGCCGAGGCGGCCTTCCTTTTCCACCATGCGGGAAATCAACTCCATGTGGCGCGGGTCGACGGCCTTCTCGCCCAAATCCGCGATGGTCGCCTTCAGGATCTTCAACGAGAGGTCGATGGCAACCTCATCGTTGAGGGCGAGCGGGCCGACCGGCATGCCGGCCATCTTGGCGGCGTTTTCGATCATGGCGGGCGGGACGCCTTCGATCAGCATGTCGTAGGCTTCCGACATGTAGCGCAGCACGCAGCGGTTCACGAAGAAGCCGCGGGTATCGTTGACGACGATCGGCGTCTTCTTGATGGCGGCAACGTAATCCAGGGCGACCGCAAGCGCCCTGTCCCCGGTTTCCTTGCCGAGGATCACCTCCGTCAGCATCATCTTCTCGACGGGCGAGAAGAAGTGAATGCCGATGAAATCGGCAGGGCGCTTCGAATTCGTTGCAAGGCCGGAGATCGGCAGTGTCGAGGTGTTGGACGCGAAGATGGCCCCTTCCGGAAGCACGGCTTCGACGGCCTCGATGACAGCTCTCTTGACCTCGCGATCCTCGAAGACCGCCTCGATGACGAGATCGGCGTCCTTGAGATCGCCGTAGTCGGCCGACGGCGTGATGCGGGACAGGAGGGCCGCGCCCTCGTCTTGCGTAAAGCGCCCCTTGGTCGTCGAATCCTTGACTAAGCCTTCGGAGACGGTCTTGCCCTTGGTGGCCGTTTCGATGTCGCGGTCGATGAGGGTGACAGAGATACCGGCTGCGGCCGTGACATAGGCGATCGAGGCGCCCATGAAGCCGGCGCCGACCACACCCACCTTTTTGAGCTCGGTCTTCGGCACAGCGGCCGGACGGCGCGCGCCCTTGCCGAGCTCCTGCATGGAGATGAAGAGCGAGCGGATCATCGAGAAGGCTTCGGTGGTCTGCAGCACCTCGGTGAAATAGCGCTGCTCGATCTTCAGCGCAGTGTCGAAAGGCACCTGCAAGCCTTCGTAGACGCATTTGAGGATCGCGAGAGCCCCCGGGTAGTTGCCGGCGGTTTCGCGGCGCAGGAGAGCCGGTGCGGCCGGCCAGAGCTGTGCCGAAGCCGGCGTCCAGATACCGCCGCCGGGCACCTTGAAACCCTTCTCGTCCCACGGCGCAATCGGCTTCAGGCCATCCTTGATCATCTGCTTGGCAGTCGCAACAAGCTGATCCGGTTCCACGACGTGATGGACGAGGTTCATCGCTTTCGCGCGGGAGGCCGTGAGCGACTGGCCCGTCGTCATCATCTGCAGGGCGGACTGGGCATCGGTCAGGCGCGAGACACGCTGCGTGCCGCCGGCGCCGGGGAAGATGCCGACCTTGACCTCGGGCAGCGCGATCTTGACGCTTCTGGAATTCGACGCGACACGGCCGTGGCAGGCGAGCGACATTTCCAGCGCGCCGCCCATGCAGGTGCCGTTGATCGCGGAAACCCAGGGCTTGCCGCAGGTCTCGAGCTTGCGGAAGAGACCGGTCATGCGACCGACGAGATCGAAAAGCTTTTGCGCCGCATTGGCCGGATCCTTCGCCTTCTCGTCCCGATAGAAGGTGAACATCGACTTGATCATCGAAAGATCGGCGCCGCCGGAGAAGGAGGATTTGCCGGAGGTGATGACGACGCCCTTGACGGCATTGTCCGCAACCGTCTGATCGACGATGGCATCGAGCTCGTCCATCACCTCCTCGGTGAAGACATTCATCGACTTGCCGGGCATGTCCCAGGTGACGAGCGCGATGCCATCCGCGTCGGTCTCGACGGAGAAGTTCTTGTAGGTCATGTCTGTGCCCTCCCGACTTAGACGCGTTCGATGATCGTTGCGGTGCCCATGCCGGCGCCGATGCAAAGTGTCACGAGCGCGGTATTGAGATCGCGGCGCTCCAGCTCGTCCAGCACAGTCCCGAGGATCATCGCCCCTGTGGCACCGAGCGGATGGCCCATGGCAATGGCGCCGCCATTGACGTTGATCTGCTCATGCGGGATGCTGAAGGCCTGCATGTAGCGCAGGACCACGGCGGCGAAGGCTTCGTTGAGCTCGAAGAGGTCGATGTCGGAAAAAACCATTCCGGCGCGCTTCAAAAGCTTCTCGGTAACATCGACTGGGCCCGTCAGCATCAGGGCCGGATCGGAACCGATATTGGCGAAAGCCTTTATGCGGGCGCGGGGCCTGATGCCCATGGATTGCCCCCCGGCTTTCGAGCCGATGAGGACGGCGGCCGCGCCATCGACGATGCCCGAGGAATTGCCGGCGTGGTGGACATAATTGATGCGCTCGATTTCCGGATGGGCCTGGATGCCGACGGCTTCGAAGCCGCCCATCTCACCCGGCATCTGGAAGGAAGGATTGAGGGAGGCAAGCGCCTGCATGTCCGTTCCCGGGCGCATGTGTTCGTCCTTCGCAAGGATCGTAAGGCCGTTCTGGTCCTTCACCGGGATGACGGAATTGTTGAACCAACCCTTGTCCCAGGCATTGGCGGCACGCTTTTGGCTTTCGACGGCATAGGCGTCGACGTCGTCTCGGGAGAAACCGTATTTGGTGGCGATGAGATCGGCCGAGACGCCCTGCGGCATGAAGTAGGCCGGGAAGTTCACGGAGGGATCCATGAACCACGCACCGCCGGACATGCCGAGACCGACGCGGGACATGCTTTCCACGCCGCCTGCGATGACGATGTCGTCCGCGCCTTGCGCAATCTTGGCGGCACCGAAATTCACGGCGTCGAGGCCGGAGGCGCAGAAGCGCGAGATCTGCATGCCGGGTGCGGTCATCGAATAGCCCGCCTCGAAGGCTGCCGCTTTGGGGATGACGGCACCGGCATCCATCACCGGATCGACGCAGCCCATGATGATGTCGTCGACCGTCTTCGTGTCGAGGCTGTTGCGGTCGCGGATCGCTTCCAGCGTCCTGGCGGCGAGTCGGACCGAAGGCACTTCATGCAGCGCGCCATCCTTCTTGCCGCGCCCGCGAGGGGTTCGCACGTGGTCGTAAATGAATGCCTCGATCATCGTTTCATCTCCGTGTGGCGGTGATCCGCCTTCGAAATCTGTATGTGCCGCTTTGTCCATGGTGGGAAGCGGATCGCTATGATCGATCCGGCTTTGCCGGATCGCCCCCTCATCCGCCCTTCGGGGTCCTTCTCCCCGCTGGGGAGAAGGGGTCTCAAAAGGCTTCGGCGGGCAAAGTCATCATCGTTTCGGCGCCGGTTTCGATGCGGGCTCTGCGCAGAACCGTTTCCGGCATGATACGTTCCATGAAGAAGCGCGCGGTCACAAGCTTGTTCCTGAGATAGACTTCGCGGGCCGCATCGCCCGACACAACGCCATCCTCGGCCGCCTTTGCCATTTTCGCCCACATGTAACCCAGGATGACAAGGCCGAAGAGATGCATGTAGTCGGTCGAGCCGGCGCCGGCATTGTCGGGCTTGGCCATCGCATGCTGCATGAACCACATGGTCGCAGCCTGGAGATCGTTCAATCCCTTTTTCAGGTGCTTGGTGAAGAAGGTCATCTTTTCGTCGGCCCTGTTCTCCTCGCAGAAATCGCCGATTTCCTTGAAGAGAGCCATGACGGCCCGGCCGCCATTCAACGCCAGCTTGCGGCCGACGAGGTCGAGAGCCTGGATGCCGTTGGTTCCCTCGTAGATCATGGTGATGCGGGCATCGCGGACATACTGGCTCATGCCCTGTTCTTCGATATAACCGTGACCGCCGAAGATCTGCTGCGCCATGACGGCGTGCTCGAAGCCCTTGTCCGTCGTCACGCCCTTGAGGATAGGCGTGACGAGACCAAGGATGTCGTCGGCCGCCTGTCGCTCCTTCTCGTCGGTGGCGCGATGGGCGATATCGGATTTCAGCGCAGTCCAGAGCAGGAAAGCGCGGGCAGCCTCGTTGAAGGCGCGGATCGTCATCAGCGCGCGGCGGATGTCGGCATGGACGATAATGGGATCGGCCTTTTTGTCCGACGCCTTCGGACCGGAAAGCGCGCGGCCCTGGATGCGCTCGCGGGCATAGTTCACGGCGTTCTGATAGGCGGCCTCGGCGATCGCGACACCCTGAAGGCCGACGCCGAGGCGAGCCTCATTCATCATAACGAACATAGCATTGAGGCCACGATTTTCGGCGCCAATCAGAAAGCCAATCGCGCCGTCATAATTCATGACACAGGTGGCATTGCCGTGAATACCCATCTTGTGCTCGATGGCACCGCAAGAGACACCGTTGCGCTCGCCAAGCGAGCCGTCGCCGTTGACGAGGAACTTCGGCACGATGAAGAGAGAGAGGCCCTTGGTGCCTTCCGGCGCGCCGTCAATGCGGGCAAGCACCAGATGCACGATATTGTCGGTCATGTCGTGCTCACCGGCGGAGATGAAGATCTTCTGGCCGGTTATCCTGTAGCTGCCGCCGCCCTGCGGTACGGCCTTGGTGCGCAACAGGCCGAGATCCGTGCCGCAATGCGGCTCGGTCAGGTTCATGGTGCCGGACCATGTGCCATCGACCAGTTTCGGCAGATAGGTCTTCCTCTGCTCATCGGAACCATGGACGATGATCGCAGCGATCGCACCCTGGGTCAGGCCCGGATACATCATCAGCGACATGTTGGCAGCGGAGGTATATTCGCCAATGGCACAATGCAGCGTATAGGGAAGCCCCTGCCCGCCGAATTCCTCCGGGACGGCAAGGCCGATCCAGCCGGCTTCGCGATAGGCCCGGTAGGCTTCCTTGAAGCCCTTCGGCGTCGTTACCGTGGCATCGTGGTTACGAACGCAGCCTTGCCGGTCGCCGGAATAGTTGAGGGGAAAGAGAACCTCTTCCGCCATCCGGGCGGCTTCACCGAGAATGGCCTCCACCGTGTCCGGCGTGACCTCCGCGAATCCGGGGATATTGTTGTAGCGTTCCAGACCGAGCACGTCGTTCAGCACGAAAAGGGTATCGTTCACGGGGGCCTTGTAGACTGGCATGCTTCGAATTCCTCCAATTCGCAAACCGGATCCCGCCCGGCTTGAGCATAGTCCTACAAAATATTGACGTTTGCGTAAACGTCAACCTTCAAATCTCGGGAAAGATTTTATCGCGTGTGTTGCGTGAAACTGTCCCCCGAAGCGCGAGGCAAAGTGGGGGCAAATGGCCGATTTCACAGCAAAATGCCGCTCAAGGAGATGATCTGGAACAAAGCGTTAAAAAATTCTCATCAAGATTAACGGCTTGTTTACCACGTTGGTTAATTGTGCGCGATGAGTAGTGGTGAACTGCGTACCTTTTTCTAGTCTCGCGTTTTCAGGGAATGACACCATCGCGTTTAGGTTGAGAATATTCAAGACTCATCCTGAAGGTGAAGCTCAACCAATCTCTCCACCCGGCGAGGCTGGCTACAGGTAAGCCAATGAGAGGGGCCGCAAGGGCTTCCATTGTCGAAGCGAGCAGAAAGATGAACGGATCGCGATCCCCTTCCCCGAATTACGGCGACAGAACCTCGCTCGATGCGCTGAGCCGCACGATCGAGGGGCTGGAGGCGCGCATCGAGGGGTTGATGGGTTCGGCGGCACGGGAGCAGGGTGAACGCGCACGCCAGACGCGCGATGTAACATCCGGTCAATCTTCAGGATCCAGCCAGTCCGCCGGAATTGAGCGGCAGACTTCCGCTGCTCCTCACACCGCGCGTCCAATACGCGAATCGACGCCGCGGCATGATCCGCTCGCCGAAATCCGCCAGCGCCAGCGCGCCTTGGAGGCAAGCCGCGAACGGGCCAATGCCGCGCGCAGCAGCGAACCAACCCCTCCGCATTCGCGTGAAGCCTTTGTTCATCGTCCTGCCACGCAACGACAACAGCTTACCCAGGGCCACGTCGCATCCGACGCAATGGCCGAGATTGCCCAGGCGCTCGTCAGCCTGCGCCAGGATCTCAAGCAGGATATTTCCGAGGGCATCACACGCGAGATGAATGCGCTGCGCGCCGAAATGCGCGACATAAAGGCGAGTGCGCAGGACCGTCAGTTCGCCGACGATGTGCGCGAGGATCTCGGCAGGCTTGCCGACAGCATCAACCAGCTCGCCGGGCATAATCCGCATCCGGAAACGGCAGGCCTCAGGGCCGAGTTTGAGGAACTGCGTTCGCTGATGGACGGGCTTGCGCGGGACGAGGCGCTGCGGGGGATGGAAGCTCGGTGGGATGGCTTTGAAGACAAGCTGCATTCGCTGGATACCGCCGGATTGCAGGAAGAGCTCGTTTCCCTCGCCTATCGTCTCGACGACATCAAACGGGAGCTCGGCGGCATGGGCGAAGGCCCCGCCGTGCGGATCCTTGAGCAGAAGCTCATCGCCATGGCGACGGCCATGGAGCAGCTCGGCAGCCTGATGCAACCGCATGAGCGCGCCATGACGGAACAGTTTGCCGCCGTGGACACGCGGCTGGACGAGATTAGCCGGGCGATTGCCGCCAACAGCCGCATGACGTCCGCCTCCAGCGATGCCTCGCTGGTACAGCGGCTGGAAAGCCGCCTTGCCGGTCTCGCGGACCAGATCGAGCTGATGGGCCGCAGCACCCAAGACCGACAGCGGTCGGATGATCTCGGAACGCGCATCGAGGCGCTGACGCTGCGCATCGACGAGATGACGAATGCCGCCGCCGCGACCCGGCTCGAGGAGCGCCTCGATGAACTGGCCCATCTGATGCAACGGTCGCAAAGAGTGGCGCAACCCGAACTCGGCGACGCGCTTGCCGATATTTCGCGCAAGATCGACGCACTCGAACAGGGATCCGTCAACGGAGAGCTCGCCGAGCGGCTGGATTACCTCGCGCGGCGGATCGACACTGTCGAGCTCCACGGGACGCTGCCCGCGCCTGTCATGGACGAGAACGCGATCCAGCGGCTGGAGGGCCGGCTCAGCGATATCGCGACCCGTCTGGAGGAAAGTGTCGCCGCACCACCGGCAGACCCGCAAGCGCTGCGCAATCTCGAGGAGCAGATCGCCCATCTTTCGGTGCTGATGAGCGAGCCGCGCCATACCGCCGATACAATGCCCGCCGATTTCGATCGCCGCATGAGCGCCATCGAAGACTATATGGCAACCAATGACGAATACATCATCGAGGCGGCGCGCCAGGCAGCCGAGGCGGTCGTCGAGGCCTATTCCCGTAACAGGGCCCTGACAGCCGCCGCACCTGCAGACATGTCGGCACTGACGGCTCTTGCGGAAGACCTGCGGCATCTGGAAGACCTCAGCCGCGGCAGCGAGGAGCGCACGCAGAAGACATTTCAGGCACTGCACGAAACACTCGTGCATATCGCCGACCGGCTGGATCATATGGAGAGCCGCAGCCGCCCGGCAAGAATGCCGGCGTCGACGGCCGATTTCGAGGTCGATCCCTTCGCCCATGCGGAAGCTGCACCCGCCGCAAGGGAGCTTCAAGCTTCGACCAGCACTCAGACAAGACCGGCGCCCGTCGTTGAGCCGCAGCAGATGCGCGACCCAGACATCGCCAGCAACCCGATCATAGCAGAGCCGGCCCGGCCGGGCGACAAACCGACCGGAAAGAAAAGCAGCGGAACGAGCCTGCTTGCCGGACTCGGCAAGCGCTTCCGACCCAAACGCAAGCAGGAGGCGCCATCCGCTGAGCGGGCCATGATCGATTCGGCGCCGTCCATCGACCCGGTCGATGTGATGCCGCCTGAGGCGGCCAACGAGCCGCTGGAACCCGGTTCGGGCGCCCCCGACGTCAAAAAGATCCTGGAGCGCGTGCGCGCCAGCCAGAATGCCCTGCGTGCAGGCGGGGGCAAGATCCCGACTGAAGGTGACAGGGCGGACTATATAGCGGCTGCCCGCAGGGCGGCGCAGGCCGCCGCAATGGAAATCGACCAGACGCGGAAGATCTCGGCCGCGCCCGGGGAGAAACAGAAGCCCTCCGGCAAGGGCTTTTCGCGCTATCGCCGTCCGATCCTTCTCGCCGTCGGCGCCATTCTGCTCGCCGTTATGGCCTTCCCGCTCGTCAACACACTGACACGCGGCGAAAAGGCACCCGAACCGGCCGCGGTTTCCGCCTTGACTTCGGCGGCAAATCCGCCCACAGCCGATGACGACAACTTGGCCCCGCAGGATCAGGCATCCGCCACGGCCGGCGCAGAAGGCACCATTGCCGGTTCAACGGACATCGATGTCAGCGGCCCGCCGCCCGCATCGCAGCCTGCTGCTGAGACGGCTCCAATCGCGGCCTCCCTGACTGAACCCGCTTCGCTCGGCGGCGACAGCGCGACGCTCGCGCCTGCGGGCACTCCGGCACAGGAGACATCGACCTTCGCGCCAAGTGACACGGGGCCGTCCGAGGCTCCGGCAGCGGCCGAGGCGCGTGCGGTCAAGACTGCACCGGCGGCCGACGTCATCGTGCCCGACACCATCCAGCCGAAGTCCATGGCGGATGCGGCACGGAGCGGCGATCCTCTGGCGCTCTTTGAAATTGGCGCACGCTTCACCGAAGGCCGCGGCGTTCCGGCCGACCTGAAGCAGGCTGCTGCCTGGTATCAGCTTTCCGCAGACAAGGGCTTCGCACCGGCGCAGTATCGCATTGCGAACATGTATGAAAAGGGCAACGGCCTCGATCGCGACCTGGCGAAGGCAAAGGAATATTACGAACTTGCCGCCGACCAAGGCAATGCCAGCGCCATGCACAACCTCGCCGTCCTCTACGCCTCCGGCAATGCCGGCGGTGAGCAGGACTATACCGCAGCCGCGACCTGGTTTGCGAAAGCGGCCGATCTTGGGGTCACCGACAGCCAGTTCAACCTGGCGATCCTCTATGCCCGGGGGAACGGCGTGAAGCAGGATCTGGAGGAGTCCTATAAATGGTTTTCGATCGCAGCGAAGAATGGTGACAAGGACGCCGCTCAGAAACGTGATGAAGTCGCCAATGCGATGAAGCCCGATCAGGTGGAAAGAGCCCGTGCCAAGGCCGATCTCTGGAAGCCGCAACCGTTGGACAACAAGGCGAATGCGATCGAGGTTCCCGACGAATGGGCAGGCACCGGAACCAAAACAGCCTCCATCGACATGAAGAAGGCGATCCGAAACATCCAGGCGATCCTGAACAATAATGGTTTCGACGCGGGGCCGCCGGACGGTGAAATGGGCGCCAAGACCGTTGCCGCCATCAAGGGCTTCCAGAAATCGATCGGCCAGGAGCCGACCGGGAAGGTGAACGACAGTCTGGTCAAGGAGTTGCTGGCGCGCAACAAATAGGACTCTTGCCATGCAATGGATCGAAGGTCCGGGAAATCTTTCCGGACCTTTTCGATTTTTGGCACCTCGTCGTCATATAATCTGAAAAAAGCCGAATTAATTCAAAAAAGTCGAATCGATCCCGATTTAAGGAAACATGCAGTAGGATGCACTTAAGGCCGGATCGAAAGTCTCTGGCAACGATTTGGCTGTATGGTCGTGCGCTTGAGACGGGGAGTCTTTTGTGAGCGCGTATTTTCACCTGCCGAACAGCAGGTGGATGTAACCTGGGGTCCGGCCGTGACGATCTACCTGCCGATAGCGGAATTATCGGTAAACATCCTCATCATTCTCGGTATGGGTGCGGCAGTCGGCTTCCTGTCGGGCATGTTCGGCGTCGGCGGCGGCTTTCTCATCACGCCGCTGCTGATCTTCTACAATATTCCGCCGGTGGTCGCCGTGGCGACCGGGGCAAACCAGGTGGTCGCCTCCTCGATTTCAGGCGCCATTACGCATTTCCGGCGTGGAACGCTCGACGTCAAACTCGGGACCGTGCTGCTTGTCGGCGGTCTTGCGGGGGCCACGCTCGGCATATGGATCTTCTCGCTGCTCCGGAGCATCGGCCAGCTCGACCTCATCATCTCACTGCTCTATGTCATCTTCCTCGGCACGGTCGGGGGACTGATGCTGTTCGAGAGCGTGAGCGCCATGCGCCGGGCGGCACGCAACGAACCGGCGACGCCAAGAAGGCCCGGCCATCATCACTGGGTGCACCGGCTGCCGCTGAAGATGCGCTTCAAGAAATCGAAGATCTATCTGAGCGTCATTCCGGTCGTCGGTCTCGGCTTCGCAATCGGTATCCTGACCTCGGTCATGGGTGTCGGCGGCGGCTTCATCATGGTGCCGGCGATGATCTATCTCCTGCGCATACCGACCAATGTCGTCGTGGGAACATCGCTGTTTCAGATCATATTCGTGACCGCCTATACGACGATTATTCAGGCTGCGACCAACTATTCCGTCGATATCGTGCTCGCTTTCATCCTGATGGTCGCGGGCGTGATCGGCGCGCAATATGGCGTGCGCGTCGGGCAGAGGCTGCGCGGCGAACAGCTGCGTGCGCTGCTCGGGCTTCTGGTGCTCGCCGTTGGCCTGCGCCTCGCAATCGCGCTGGTGGTCAAGCCGGCGGATGTCTATTCCGTCGTCATGGGATCTGGATTCTGATGCGCCGCCTTCTTCCCATCTTCGGAGCGCTCTGGGCCGCACTCTGGCTGCTGCCACCGACTGCGGATGCACAGATGCTGTTGCCGGGTCAAACGAATGCAGCAGTGAAGGAAACTCTGCAAATCGGCACTTCGACCAGCGAGATCGCCATCACTTCAGATTTCAGGGGTGCGGACCTTACGGTTTTCGGGGCGCTTTCCAATGCCGACGAACTGCTGCTCGCGATCGGGCAATACGATATCGTGGTGGTGCTGGAGGGGCCGCGCGAGGATGCGACGGTACGCAAGAAGGAGCGGATCTTCGGCATCTGGGTCAATACGCAGTCGATGACCTTCGAGCATGTGCCGCGCTCCTATTCACTGTCGAGCAGCCGTGTGGTCAACAATGTGACGACACCGCTGGAGCTCAATGATCGCGGCATCGGCACGGATCACATTCCGCTGATACCGACC
Organism: Sinorhizobium sp. CB7; assembly: GCF_041357635.1. Classification (NCBI taxonomy): domain Bacteria; kingdom Pseudomonadati; phylum Pseudomonadota; class Alphaproteobacteria; order Hyphomicrobiales; family Rhizobiaceae; genus Sinorhizobium; species Sinorhizobium sp. CB7. Next base: position 321,615 of record NZ_JAULLL010000007.1, on the reverse strand, counting down.
GGCTTCGTCGGCGATGCCAGCGACATCAGCGAATTTCGTCAGGCCTTCAGGCGGCTGCAGCAGACGAGCGGCGTCTACCAGCGTGAGGCAAGCGACGTCCGCTTCGTCAGTTCCAGCCTTTTCAGGGCCAGCCTTCGCCTGCCCGCCAATGTTCCGAACGGCGTGCATACGGTGCGCGCCTATCTCTTCAAGAGCGGGAAATTCGTCACCCAACAGTCCTTGCCGCTACGCGTCATCAAGACGGGCATAGAGCAGACGATCACCGACGCGGCGCATGAGCAGCCGATCGCCTACGGCTTCGTCGCCGTGCTGCTTGCCGTGGCCACCGGCTGGACCGCGAGCTTCCTGTTCCGCAAGGATTGATCGTCAAGCTGATTTCCGCCGCGCCACGACCTCGAGATAGGCCTCGGTCAGACGGCCAAGCACAGAGGGTGTCCCGGGCGGCAGTTGCTTGTCGAGATGCTTGGCGCGCAACTCGTCCATGAAATCTTCCCAGAGCTCAGGGCCGCCCTTCTCAAGCAGTTCGGCGCGAATGCTGAGCTCTTCCGACACGGGAAGGTGCTTGCGGCCCCAGGCTCCCATATGGGCAAAGAGCGGGACAAGATCGATCGCCATTTCCGTCAGGCTATAGATTGCCTTCTGCTTATGGGTCGGGTCGTCTTTACGCGTCAGCAGGCCCTTGTCCACAAGGCGGCGCAGACGGTCGGCGAGGATGTTCGAGGCGATGCCTTCCTCGGAATTCTGCAAGAGCTCGCGAAAGTGACGGCGATTGCCGAACATGATGTCGCGGATAACGATCAGACTCCAGCGGTCGCCGAGAATTTCCAGCGTCAGATTGATGGGGCAGCCGGAGCGTTGAAATTCGTCCATGTCATTCTCCAAAAAACCGCTTGCATTTTGCCATCAGTCAAGCTAGCTTTCAACCAATTGCTTTTTGCAACCAGTTTAAAATCTGATACAGATCGAAACCTGAAGGAGAAGGGAAATGCGTAAGCTTATCGTCTGGAACCTGATGACTCTCGATGGCTATTTCGAGGGTGAAAAGCCGTGGGACCTCGATTTTCATAATCTCGCCTGGGGACCGGAACTGCAGCGCTATGCGCAGGAGCTCGGCAAGGAAGGCGATCTGCTCGTCTTCGGCCGCAAGACCTATGAGGGTATGGCCGCCTATTGGCCGACGGCGGAGAACGAGGGGGAGATCAAGGAATACATGAACAGGATCGCCAAGCTCGCGGTCTCGCGCACCATGAAGGAGGCAGAGTGGAACAACACACGCGTGGTCAGCGATCCGATCTCCGAATTGAAGAAGCTCAAGGAGGAGCCGGGCAAGACGATCTTCATCTTCGGCAGCGCGGAACTTTCAGATTCGCTTCTGAAGGCGGGACTGATCGATGAGATCCGCATCTGCCTCGTGCCCGTCGTCCTCGGCAGCGGCAACCCGCTTTTCAAGCCGAACACGGAACAGATGCCAATGAAACTGATGGAAGCCACGCCACTTGCGACCGGTGCCGTGATCCTGCGCTACGAGCCGGCCAGGGCGGCCGCCTGAACCGGATCAGCTTCTTGCCGCCGCGGCCACCAGTGTCGCGGCGGCGGCACCCGCCGTTTCCATGTAGATGGGATCACGATGCAGCAGCACGACCGCGAATGCACCGTCGAGCAGAAGAACAACCTGACGCGCGAGAATCCGTGCGTCCTTCACGGTTGCCGTTTCAAAGACCTCTGCCAGCCAATCCTCCACCCGCTTCTTATGAGTCGCGCCGACCTTCATGGCCGGATGGCCGGGCATGTTCGCAAGCTCCGCCGACGTTCGCAGGAAGCCGCATCCCTTCCATTTCGAATGGCGCGCCGATTTCGCCAGATTATCAAAAATACCTTTGATCTTATCCGAGAGATCGCCCTCCGTCTCGCCGAACCAACGCTGGAATAGTGCGAGATTGGGCTGATCCCGACCATCGAGATAGGCGGCAATCAGCTCATCCTTGCTAGTGAAGTGGTAGTAGAGCGTTCTCTTCGTCACACCCGCCTTTTCCGCAACCGCATCGACGCTAACGCTGCGGATCCCCTCACCGTAAAACAGCTTGGCAGCAGCGGTAACGATGCGTTCGCGTGTGTTGTTTCGCCGGATTGTCATAGACGCAATGTATACTGACTAGTGAGTATCAACAATCCGATTGCGGCTCTAAGATCCACCCGTTCCTATTGAGGCCGGGAGAGGCGGATGTCAGGCGATAGTGCTTTTTCGATCAGGTGCGACGATGAGGCGCGCGCGCTGCCCACGTCCGAAGCCAGACCTGTCACGCTTGTCTGCCGTGACGGCGTGACGCTTGGAGCCCATCTCTGGGAAGCGGCGAGCCCGGAAAGCCGTGGCAGCATCGTCATCAATTGCGCAACGGGCGTTCTCGCGCGCTACTATCACCATTATGCACGCTTCCTCGCCATGCACGGCTTCGATGCTCTGACCTACGACTATCGCGGCATCGGCCAATCACGGCCGATAAGCTTACGCGGCTGCGGCTATCGCTGGCGCGATTGGGGCGAACAGGATTTCGACACCGCTCTTCGCTTCATGCATGAGCGCAGTCCCAACGCGCCTTTGCTCGTCGTCGGCCATAGCATCGGCGGCTTCCTGCCGGGTCTTTCGGAGAATGCCCATCGTATCGGGCGGATGCTGACGATCGGCGCGCAATATGCCTATTGGCGCGACTACGCGCCGGGTCAGCGTGTCAGGCTCTTTCTGAAATGGCATGTGGCCATGCCGGCAATGACCGCTCTCTTCGGCTATTTCCCCGGCCGAAGGCTCGGCTGGCTCGAGGATCTTCCCGCGGGGGTCGCGAACGAATGGAGCTTTCGCAGGGCACGCATGGAACTCAGCCATCCTGTTGCCGAGCGGGCCAGCGTGATCCGGCGTTTCGATGCGGTCACCGCTCCAATCCTCGCGATCGCCATGTCCGACGACGAATTCGCGACAATTCCAGCAATCCGCCGGACGCTCTCCTACTACCGCAATGCGGCGGCCAATGAGGCCGTGTTAACTCCCGCCGCTCTCGGCTTTCACCGAGTCGGACATTTCGGCCTGTTTCACGCGCGCCACGCCGCGGGGTTCTGGCTCGATACGCTGTTGTGGCTGAGAGACGGCATCAATCCCTGGCCAGCCGGCATAGAGCGGGATGCCGAAAAGTGTGTGCGGTTTTCGGGCGACATCCCGCTCTCGCTTTTTGATTTAGAGGCGGATTCAGATTTCAGGTCGGTTCGACCTGAAATCATCCGGCTCTAGTCATGACGAATCCGTGAAGACGTTCGCATTCGTCTAAAAACCGGTCTTTAAACTTTACGGGTTAGTAATCTCTCGAAACGAGAGGTTCTGTAATGCGTACCGTCCTGATCGTCGCACTGCTTACGCTGCTTGCAGGCTGTGCGACCGCACCCGACAAAACCAGAGACATATGCGCCGTCTTCGATCAGCGCGACGGCTGGTTTAACAGCTGGCAGCGTGCGGCCGAGCGAACGGAGCGGCAATACGGCGTTCCCGTGCCAATCCTGATGGCGACGATGTACACGGAATCGGGCTTCCGCCCCTATGCGAGACCACCGCGCACCAAGCTCTTTGGCTTCATTCCTTGGACGCGTCCGTCGAGCGCCTACGGCTATTCCCAGGCTCTGGACGGCACCTGGGACAAGTATCAGACGCAAACCGGGCAATGGTCGGCAAGCAGGACCAATTTCGCCGACGCGATCGACTTTATCGGCTGGTATCACTACCAGAGTCACGTTCAGAACGGCATTGCACTGAACGATGCCTACAACCTCTATCTTGCCTATTACTCCGGGCAGCAGGGTTATGCGAAGGGAACATGGCGTTCCAACGGTCAGTTGCAGCAGACCGCGCAGCGCTTCGCCAACATGACGAATACCTATGCGCGGCAGTTGCAGAGCTGCGACTAAAGCCAGTTGATTTTATGCATGTCGTTGCCGCAAGACCGCTGCACACTTTTGCGCGACATGCATTAGGACTATCCCACCAGGTTGCCGAATCTGACGGAATAGATCCGGTCCCGGCCAAGCAGATGGGCGACCAATGCGGTGAGATCGAAGAGACCACGCATGGCCTTGTGACGAAGGTCGAGCCCGCCGCTCATGACGCCGAACGCAGGCATCAGGAGGCGGGTGCCGTCGGTCGCAAAGCAGGGACGGCGGATGGATCTTTCGCGTCGGCGAACTGTCGCGGACGGGTGAAGATGGCCAGCGATTTCGCCCTGCTGCGGGCCGTTCCTCGGCTCGTGGCGGAAGGTCAGCCCGCCATAGTGGATCTCGTCGGCTGAGCTGCCCGGCAGGTCGACGGTTCCGTCCGGATCATGATTGCCGTTGATCCAGATCCATTCGCGGCCACGCGCCATATGGACGATCAGCGTGCGGAAGTTTTCCGGCAGATGCACCGAACCGACGCGGTCGTGGAAATTATCGCCAAGCGTGATGACGAGTTTCGGATCGTAACGAGAGATGACGGCCGCCAGCAGCGTCAGCGTCGCCAGCGTATCATAGGGCGGCAGCAGCATGCCGCGACGGGCAAAAGCTGCACCCTTCTCCAGATGCAGGTCGGAAACGACGAGAATGCCGGCATCCGGTAGATAGAGTGCGCCGAGCGGATCGCAAACAGCGGCGGTGCCGCAAATGACGGTTTCGACGCCGGGAACGGCGACGGCCCCATTCATTTCGCGCGCAAGCGCCAGACGGTTCATCAATCTCGTAGTCCCCAATTCGTTTAAGCGAAGGCTTCGCGGATCAGATCATCAGCGGCCTCCGCCAGGAGGTGGTCATGAGCCTCACCCGGGACGGCCTCGCGCCCGATCTCGAGCATCACCGGTACTGCGAGCGGCGAGATATGATCGAGCGCGCGGTGCGTGATGTGACCCCTGATTCGCTTCAGCATATCGCCAATCCGACCGATGTCCAAAAGTCCCTTCGCCGCATCCTCCCTGGTCGCTTGTAAAAGGATATGGTCGGGCTCGTGCGTGCGCAGGACATCATAGATCAGATCGGCGGAGACCGTGATCTGCCGGCCGGTCTTTTCTTTCCCCGGATGACGACGCTCGATCAGGCCGGCAATCACGGCGCAATTGCGGAAAGTGCGCTTCAGAAGGAAGGAATCACTGAGCCAGGCTTCGAGATCATCGCCGAGCATGTCCTCATCGAAGAGATCGGAAAGGCTCAAGCGGCCGTTGGCGATCATCAGGCCCATATCCTCCAGGCCCCAGATACCGAGCGAGTAATCCGTGGCTACGAAGCCGAGCGGCTTGGCTCCGACGCGATCCAGCCTGCGCGTCAGCAGCATGCCGAGCGTCTGATGCGCCAGCCTTCCCTCGAAGGGATAGGCCACCATGTAGGCCCGGGCGCCACGCGGAAAGGTCTCGATCAGCAGTTCCTCCCGCTTCGGCAGGATCGACCTGTCCCTCTGGACCTCCAGCCAGTCGCGCACCTGATCCGGCAAGCGGCGCCAGTGATCCGGATCGGCGAGGATCGAACGCACCTGATCGGCCAGATAGGTGGAAAGCGGAAACTTGCCGCCGGCATAGGAGGGGATTTTCGGATCCATGGAGAAGGCCTGGGACGCCAGGCATTCGTTCTCGCGAATGCCTTCGAAGCGCAGCACCTTGCCGGAGAAGATGAAAGTATCGCCCGGCGACAACTGCTCCAGGAAATATTCCTCGACCTTGCCGAGCGAAGCGCCGCCGCGGCCGATCTTGCCGCCGGCGCCGCGCTTGACCAGGCGGATGTTCAACATCGGGGATTCGACGATGGTGCCGAGATTCAGTCGGTATTGTTGCGCGACCTGCGGATTGGAGACGCGCCAGCGACCTTCTTTCGTCTTTCGAATGCGGGCGTAGCGCTCGTAGGTTCTGAGCGCATAGCCGCCGGTCGCCACGAAATCGACGACGCGCTCGAAGGTTTCCCAGGAAAGATCCGCATAGGGCGAGGCGCTGGTGATCTCGTCGTAGAGCTCCAGCATGTCGAAAGGGTCGGCACAGGCCATGCCGAGCATGTGCTGGGCGAGCACATCGAGCGCTCCGGCGCCGACCGGGGGCGTATCCTGCGCGCCGACATAGTTCGCGTCGAGGGCGGCTTGGCATTCCATAACCTCGAAGCGGTTGGCGGGTACGAGGATGGCCTTCGACGGCTCGTCCATGCGGTGGTTGGCGCGACCGATGCGCTGGGCAAGCCGGGAAGCGCCCTTCGGCGCGCCGACATGGATGACAAGATCGACGTCGCCCCAATCGATGCCGAGATCCAGAGTGGAGGTCGCAACGACGGCCCGCAACCGGTTGGCCGCCATCGCGGCTTCCACCTTGCGGCGCTGGGCTACATCGAGCGAGCCGTGATGCAGCGCGATCGGCAAGTTCTCCTCATTGGCCGACCAGAGTTCCTGGAACAGCATCTCGGCCTGCGAACGGGTATTGACGAAGAGCAGCGTCGTGCGATGCTCGGTCAGTTGCTTGTAAACATCGGGAACGGCGTATCTCGCCATGTGACCCGCCCAAGGGATGTGCTCCTCTGTCTGCAGGATCGAAATGTCGGGCTTGGCGCCACCCTCGACCATGACGAGGCCGGCGTGGCAGCCCCTGCCCTCTTCCTGCGCCACCAGCCACTTCTGCAGGTCCATCGGCTCGGCGACGGTTGCCGAGAGACCAATCGTCTGCAGGCGGGGCGCGAGGCGGCGCAGACGCGCGAGGCCAAGAGCAAGCATATGGCCGCGTTTCGATGTGACCAGCGAATGCAACTCATCGAAAATCACATATTTGAGATCCTTGAAGAAGCGCTCCGCTTCCTTGTTCGCAAGAAGAAGCGCCACCTGTTCCGGCGTCGTCAGCAGGATGTCGGGGGGATCGAGCTTCTGGCGCTGCCGTTTCACATTCGGCGTGTCGCCCGTGCGGCTCTCGATGGTGACGGGCAGACCCATCTCGGTGACCGGCTTCATCAGATTGCGCTCGATATCGACGGCGAGCGCTTTTAGGGGCGAGACGTAAAGCGTGTGGATCCCGGTGAAAGCCGAGCCTGGCGGAATCCTGCCGCGGCGGGTGAGATCGGTGAGTGACGGCAGGAAGCCGGCAAGCGTCTTGCCGGCGCCGGTCGGCGCAATCAGGAGCGTGCTTTCTCCCGCTTCGGCGCGGGCCAGCAGTTCGAGCTGATGGGCGCGGGGACGCCAGCCCTTTTCCGCGAACCAGCGGGTAAAGGGTTCAGGCAGGGCAATGCGTTCCTCGACGTCGATCTGATCCACAACGGCGAATGTAGTTCAAACGCTGCGGAATAGAAGCAGGCATTGCATCTGCCGATCAGCTCCAGCGAACGGTTTCGTCGGAAACTCTAGGGCGCTTGCCAGATCGGATAATCGTAGATATTTTTTATCCACGATTGGAGCGATTTCAGTGAAACTCGGCGATGGTGTCGAACAGGCAATCCACAGTGTTGCCATGCTGGCAGGGCTTTCCGAGGGCGGCGTGCTTTCGGCCGCCGCAATCGCGGAGTTCCATGGCGTATCGGCCAGTTATCTGCTGAAGCATCTGCAGGCGCTTTCGTCAGCCGGAATCCTCGATACCGTCCCCGGGCCCAAAGGCGGCTACCGGCTGGCGAAAACACCGGAGAAGATCACGCTTCTCGATATCGTACTTGCGGTCGAAGGACCGGCGCCTGCCTTTCGCTGCAACGAGATTCGGCAGCGGGGGCCGAATCCGGTGCCCGACCGTTTCTTCGCTCAGCCCTGCACGATCGCTTCGGCCATGCTGCGTGCCGAACAGGTGTACCGGGCGGAATTGGCAAAGACGAGAATTGTCGACATCAGAGCCGAACTGAAGGCGCTCGATGACGGAACGATCGCGGCGAGAAGCTGCGCATTCATGGAAATCCACGAACGAAAAACGAGCCGATAGGGCTCATCAATCCAAGGAGAAGAACATGCAACCGCGTTTCAATCCCTATAAAGCCGCTCCGGACGCCTATAAGGCTGTGAGCGCCCTTGATCAGTACGTCACCAAGGATTCCGGTCTCGAGCATCGCCTCATCCACCTCATCAAGCTGCGCGCCTCGCAGATCAATGGCTGTGCCTACTGCGTCGACATGCATGTGAAGGAGGCCCGCAAGGACGGCTTGAGCGAGCAGTGGATCAACCTCATCTGCGCCTGGCGGGAATCGCCGGTCTATGACGCCCGCGAGCGCGCCGTGCTCGCCTGGGTCGACGCGCTTACCAATATTGCGCAGACGGGTGCGCCGGACAGCGACTTCGAGCCGTTGAGGGAATTCTTCTCGGAAGAGGAGATCGTCAAGATCACGGTGGCGATCGGCGCGATCAACGTCTGGAACCGGCTTGCGGTCGGCTTCCGCTCGCAACATCCGATCGACAAGCCTGCTCAGGCGGCTTGAGCGCGGCCTTCGAGGATTCGGTGGTCGCGATAAGGATGTTGACTGCGGCGCCGGCCCCTCATCCCCCTCCGGGGACCTTCTCCCCGCAAGCGGGGCGAAGGGGGAGTCGCGCCCTCCTCCGTCCCTTTCGGAAACATGTCTCCACCTCGTTTGCTCGATCGTTTCCCTCGCCCTGCTTGCGGGAGAGGGTTAGGGTGAGGGGCGGAACTCTCAACCCATTCAATGGTTTCCGGTCTTCCGCGCAAGGAACAGAATGCCGGAGACAGGATTGCCGCCATCCTTGCGAATGGTGGTTTTCCTGAAGTCGACGACCGAAAAGCCATGGTCGCCGCAGAGGCTGCGGATATAGCCTTCAGAGTGCGCATAGCGCAGTGAAGGCGCAAGATGGAAGCCGGCGTCCTCGCCGGCATCCTCGACCGAAAAGGCAAAGATCGCGCCGGGGGCCGCAAGATCATCCACGATCGCGAACACGCTTCTGAGATCCCCGAGATACATCATCACATCGGCGGCAGTGACGAGATTGGCGCGGCGCGTGGCAAAACCCTGCCGGAAAAGACCGGATTCTTCGGGAGGAAGCGACAGGTCGGCCTGGTCGAGGTGGTCATAGACCTGCTTGTCGGCCGCCTTGGCCAGCATGTTCTGGGAGAGGTCGAAACCCTCCAGGCGGCTGACGCGACTACGGATCTCCGGGCCAAGCAGGCCAGTGCCGCAGCCAAGATCGACCGCAAGATCGAAGTTCGCCGCGCTTTCCGCGATCAGGGCGGCAAGTTTCTGCGGCACGCTGTAGTCGAGCTTTTCGAGCAATGATCTTTCGAAGCGGTCGGCATAGTCGTCGAACAGCCGCTCGACATAACGGCTCGACGGCTGATCGGGTACGTCCGTTGCCCCGAGCAGGGCAAGCTTCAGCCCAGCGCCGAAGATATCCTCCGAATCGAGCGCGAGGACCCGCTTCAGCGCGTCGATCGCAGCATCCTTCCTGCCAGCCTTTTCGCGATAGCCTGCCAGTTGAAACCAGCCTGCAGCCCAGCCCGGCACGAGATCCAGCGCCTGTTCCATCAGTTCGACGGCGGATTCCGGCTCGCCGCCCTCGTCGAGCATCTTTGCGTAGTCGGCGCGACGGTCGGCAATGACATCGCCGGAGGAAAGCTGGTAGGCCTGCATCTTCGTTACCTGATTGGATCGGCGCTTGTTGCGCCGGCCACAAAAAAACTCAAGTCCTATTTCAGGGACGGGGTCGAATGCCTCAAAATTGCTTGCGGGCAACGATTCGCACGCCTATCTCAGGGCAAACAGGAGATTGTGCATGTCCGATCAGGTGAACAGATTCCTCGGCGACTCGATCGGCCGAACCGTGGTGAAGCTGCTTGTCGTGTCGCTGATCGTCGGTTTCGTGATGACGATCTTCGGATGGGCGCCGCTCGACCTCATCTACGGCATTCGCCATTTCGTCCTCGATCTCTGGCATCGGGGCTTTGCCGCGCTTGGGCATATAGGCGACTATCTCCTCCTCGGCGCGACCGTCGTCATTCCCGTTTTCATTGTTCTCCGTCTCTTCAGCTACCGCCGCTAACATGACAATCATCTTGACCTCTCGACGCAATATCCTGCGCCTGTCGGGCCTTGCTCTCACCGCCGGTATCGTGAGCTGCACCACCAGGTCGCCGCTTACCCCTGGAACGGGCGAAGACGAAACGGCAGCCGCCCTTCCGCTCGTCAATTCGCTGCGCAGCAAGAGCGGGCTGTCGCCGCTGGCAAGCGATCCTGCCGCACGCGCCGCCGCGCTCTACCAGGCAAAGCGCATGGCCGATGCCGGCAAGATGGCGCATCTGATGGGGTTCAGCGACAGTTTCGTAACCCGTGTCAAGGCAAGCGGCGTCCGTATGCCGGCCGCCGAGAATATCGCCTCGGGTCAACAGAGTGTCGATTCCGTCGTTCAGGCCTGGATCAACTCGCCGCATCATCTGGAGAACATGCTCGGACGCTATAATGGCATCGGTGTCGCCGTCGCGCACAATGAGTCTTCCCGGAACCTGCCCTATTGGGCCATGGTACTGTCGGGCTGAGGCAAAGTCTCAGCTCAGGATGCGGGAGGGGTTATGGATAGCGCGACACAGAGCAGGAAGGCACTTTCCTTTGACGTGACGCACCGGCTGGTGCTCTCCATCGCCATTCCCATGACCCTTGGCTTCATGACGACACCGCTGCTCGGGCTCACAGGCACCGCGGTCGTTGGCCGGCTTGGCCAGGCGGATGCGCTGGCGGGGCTTGCGATCGGCGCGATGCTCTTCGATCTCATCTTCGCAAGCTTCAATTTCCTGCGCGCCTCGACGACCGGGCTCACTGCCCAGGCTTTCGGCCGTCATGACCAGCATGAGCAACAGGCGGTCTTCTGGCGCGCCCTGATTTCGGCCGTCGTCTGCGGCGTGCTGATCCTGATCCTCTCTCCGCTTTTGATCTCCGGCGGGATCAGGCTCATGGGACCGGAAGCAGCCGTCGCCGAGGCGACGCGCACCTATTTCTCAATCCGCATACTCTCCGGCCCGGCTGCACTCGCCAATTATGCCATTCTTGGCTTCGTGCTCGGGCGCGGTCAGGGCAGCGCCGGGCTCATGTTGCAGACGATCATCAACGGCACCAACATCGTGATGTCAATCGTCCTCGGTCTCTCGCTCGAATGGGGAGTAGCAGGCGTCGCCTGGGCCACGCTGATCGGAGAGGTGGCGGGCGCCTTTGTCGGGCTTTTCATCGTCCTCCGGGGCTTCGACAAGGAGAGCCGGCCGCGCCGCGCCGAGATCTTCTCACGCACGAAACTTGCCGAGCTCTTCGCGCTCAACCGCGACATTCTGATACGCACCTTCGTGCTTCTCGGCGCCTTCACGCTCATGACGCGCATCGGAACCAGCTTCGGCGCCGTGACGCTCGCGGCCAACGCCGTGCTGATGAACATCTTCCTGTTGTCCGGCTATTATCTCGACGGCCTTGCCAATGCGGCCGAACAGATCACCGGCCGCGCGATTGGCGCCGGCTATCGCCCGGCCTTCGATCGCGGACTGAGACTGACGGCAATCTGGTCCTTCGGGCTTGCCACGGCGACAACCGTCTTCTTCTTCCTTGCGGGGCCATGGCTCATATCGGTGCTGACGACGGCACCGGAGGTGCGTTTGGCGGCGGGGACCTATCTGCCTTGGGCAGCCGTCACAGGCCTGACCGGCGCGCTTGCCTTCTTGATGGACGGCGTCTTTATCGGTGCCACATGGTCAGCCGACATGCGCAACCGCATGCTGATGTCCTTTGCCGGCTATCTTGTCGCGCTCGCAGTCTTCGTGCCGCTCTTCGGCAATCATGGCCTGTGGCTGTCGCTTAACGGTTTCCTGCTCTTCCGCGGCATCTTTCTCGCGATGCTGGTCCGGCCGCGAGCTGATCAGACCTTCCGTCCAGCCCAGTGATCGGTGCGGCTATCGCGCAGATCGCGGATCGAGGCTACGCGCTCTCGGTCAAGCAGCTTTGAAAGTCCTCGGACGATCGTCCCCGGCAAACCGGGCCCTTCGTAGACCATACAAGAATAGAGCTGTACGAAATCGGCGCCTGCGCGGATCTTTTCCAACGCCGTTTCCGCCGACGAGACGCCGCCGACGCCGATGATCGGCAGAGCCGGGCCGACGCGTCTGCGCATCTTCGCCAGGACCACAGTCGATTTTTCGAAGAGTGGCTTTCCCGAAAGGCCGCCTGCCTCGCCGGCCTGACGCTGATCCTTCAAACCGCTGCGGTCGAGCGTCGTGTTGGAGACGATCAGGCCGTCGAGATCGTGGGACAATGCTTCCGCCGCGATGTCGTCCATGCCCTCTTCCGTCAGATCGGGCGCGATCTTCAGGAAGACCGGGATCTTCCTGGCCGCCTTCGTCGCCTCCTCATCGCGGGCAGACAGCACGGCGGACAGTAGTGCTGCGAGACTTTCGCGCGCCTGCAGGTCGCGCAGACCCGGCGTGTTTGGCGAGGAAACATTGGCGGTGAAATAGCGCGCGACGGAATAGAAGCGCCGTATGCCGGCGACGTAGTCGGCGATGCGATCTTCGCTGTCCTTGTTGGCCCCGATATTTACCCCGATGATCCCCCGGCTGCGCACATCTGAAAGCCGCCTGAACGCCGCATCATGGCCTTCGTTGTTAAAGCCGAGGCGATTGATGACGGCCTCATCCTCCACAAGGCGGAAGATGCGCGGGCGCGGATTGCCCGGCTGCGGCCTCGGCGTGACCGTGCCGATTTCGGCGAAGCCAAAACCGAGCCGCAGCAGGGCTTCCGGAACCTCCGCATTTTTGTCGTAGCCAGCGGCCATGCCCAATGGATTGGGGAATTCAAGGCCGGCTACGGTCTGGCGCAGCCGCGGATCCGGTGCGATATGGCAGGCGGGAATGACGCCGGCCTTCAGCGCGGCGATGGACATGCCATGGGCGGTTTCCGGGTCGAAGAGAAACAGACCTTTGCGGGCAACCCGCTGGAATGAATTGATCACGGCGCGAGCTCCGGAAAGATATGAGTGCCGGCATCGTCGAGCGGCAGCGGCTTTTCCCACAGAACGGCTGAGAGCGGCAGATCGGCGTAAAGATGCGGGAAGAGATCGCCGCCGCGCGACGGTTCGAAAACCAGCTTGTCGCCCAACTTTTCACCGTCGATCGCCACGAGCAGCAGGCCGGACTGCCCGGCGAAATGGCGCGCTGCCGTCTCCTTGACCTGCTTCGCCGTGGAAAAATGGATGAAACCGTCCGTCAGATCGATGGCGGCGCCGTGAAAAACGCCGGCTTGTCTGGCTTCCTGCCAGAGGGTTTCCGTCACTATCTTGTAAAGCGTCGGTGTCACGGTCATGATGGGTCCATGAAATGCTGGTCGTCAGATGAAGAGGGCTTTGCCGGAAAGAGATCGCAATGTCCACGCCTCGCCGCGAAAATCGTGGACGACCACAGGCAAATTCCGGAGGATGAAAGATGAAGGCGATAGTGATTGCCCTTGCCGGCTTCCTTTTGCCGCTCGCAGCCGGCGCGGCTGAGCAGGATACGGCACGTTTCCAGCTGGAACGGAGTGACGATCACTTCGTGCGGCTCGACCGGCAGACGGGCGCCATGTCGCTCTGCGAGCAGAAGGATGGCACCCTCGTCTGCCGCATGGGGGCGGATGAACGCGCTGCCTATGAAGCGGAACTTGACCGGCTGGCGGAGCGGGTCACCGCGCTCGAGAAGACGGTCGCCAATGGCGGACGCACCGGCCTGCCTAGCGATGCGGAAGTCGACCGATCGATCGGCATCATGGAACGGATGATGCGCAGTTTCATGGGGATGGTCAGGGAATTCCAGGCGGAGGAAGAGAGCAAGACGCTTCCGCAAAAGACGTGATTTGATGTATATCAGGGAGGACTCAAGTGTCGCGTGTATATACGCGGTGAGTCCTGCCGCATGGTTCCTCAAATCGGAACCGATTTAAGGATAAAACCATGCAGCCATTGAAAGTGTTACAGCGATCCTCATGCGTCTTATAAGACGCATGGCGCTGTAGAGGGGAAATCGAGCTCTTGGGAGGGGGCCTTCGATGAACGAGCAAACAATTATTATTGCAGACGATCACCCACTGTTTCGGGGTGCGCTTCGCCAGGCCGTGAATGGGATGGCGGGGCAATGGCAAGTGGTGGAGGCGGGCGATTTCATGGCGGCAAAAGCTGCCGCAGAGCGTCACGCCGACGCCGATCTCATGCTGCTTGATCTTGCCATGCCCGGCGTTAGCGGCTTTTCCGGCCTGATGTCGCTCCGTGCCGAATTTGCAAACCTGCCGATCGTGATCATTTCAGCGACCGATGACGCCACCACCATCCGGCGCGCGCTCGAGCTCGGCGCGTCAGGCTTCATCTCCAAATCCGCCGGCATCGACGACATCCGCCGCAGCATCGATGCCGTTCTCGCGGGCGATATCGCCACGCCACAATCCTATCAGGACGGACAAGAGCAGGATCCTGACGTCGCCGATCTCATCCATCGGCTGCATACGCTGACGCCGCAGCAAAGCCGTGTGCTGGCGATGCTTGCCGAGGGTTTGCTCAACAAGCAGATCGCCTATGAGCTGGGGGTGTCCGAGGCAACCATTAAGGCGCATGTATCCGCCATCCTGCTCAAGCTGAATGTCGATAGCCGTACCCAGGCGGTGATTCAGCTCGGCAAGATCAATGTCGCAATGGTGGCGTGACGTTTAAAATACTGAAGGGAAAAGGATTTTATTCCTTATCGCTCTTTACGGATGGCGCCGCGTCAGTTAACCTTTTTTAAAGCGTAAGGACGCGAGGGCAATTCAAGGAAGAGCGCGAAGCGGCTATCCGTTCGGAATTGCGTAGAAACAAAAGGTTAGAGCGATTTCTCGCTTTCCATTAAAAGCTAAACCGCTCTGGCGCTGGATTGCGATGATTTTGGGTCAAATAGACCCAAAATCATAAACGTGATCGATTCTAACAGGTTAGAGCGGGTTGCGGGTGGAAACGCATACCCTTTTCCCATTCCGCTCTGAGCCCGAAGGCGCGGGACGCAGACGACGATGCTGTCACATGACCAGATTTGGGATGCGCTTGACCGGCTTGCCGCGCGGCATGAGCTGACTCCGTCCGGGCTTGCGCGGCGAGCGGGCCTCGATCCGACATCGTTCAATAAGTCTAAGCGTCTCAGCCCTGACGGGCGGCTGCGCTGGCCGTCCACGGAATCGATCGCCAAGGTGCTGGACGCAACCGGATCAAGCATGGAGCAGTTTCTGAGCTTCATGCGGCCGGGGGACTCAGTTCCAGGCGTGCCCGGAAGGTCTCCGCCGCAAAAGACGACCTCGATACCATTGCTCGGCTTCGCGCAGGCTGGCGCCGGGGGCTTTTTCGACGATGGTGGCTTTCCGGCCGGACAGGGATGGGACGTGGTGGAATTCCCTGCCGCGCCTTCGCAGAAGGCCGGCCTTTATGCCCTCGAAATACAGGGCGACAGCATGATGCCGCTCTATCGCGATGGTGATGTGCTGATCGTCGAGCCAGGAGCACAGGTCAGGCGCAACGACCGTGTGGTCGTCAAGACTCGCGAGGGCGAGGTCATGGCCAAGGTGCTGCTACGTCAAAGCGCCCGTTCCATCGAACTCTTGTCGCTGAACCCGGCGCACCCCAACCGCACGCTCGAACTTTCGGATGTGGAATGGATCGCGCGGATCATCTGGGCCAGCCAATAGGAAAGTTTTCCATCATGCGCCCGGCAGCCTTCTTAACAGGACTAGCGGGAATCGCGACGGTCAGCCTGCTGCTGAGGGTGGGCGAGGTACATCTAAGGGATGCGGCGAGCAACACCGACTTTACTGCGATGACGCGGGATGAGATCGACGCTGTTGGAGACCTGCCGGACGAGCCACCGAACGAGCCCACCCGGACCGCATCGGAGGAAGGCGCACCTGCGATCAGCTTGCCGGAAACCGCCCAGGCCGCACCACCGGCGGACGGGCCGACCGGCGAAGCGCCTGCCTCTGGTTCGCAGTCTGCAGGGGAGCCTAAAATGATGGAGCTGCCGCGGCCAGTTGCAGAGCAGGCCGGCATCCTGAGCTTCGGGGACAAGCGCGTGCAACTCGCCGGGATCGTGCCCACGGCGACTGACCAGACCTGCAAGGGAGCGAATGGACGAGAGTGGCCTTGCGGCATGGTGGCGAAAACGGCACTTCGACTTTTTCTGCGCCAGCGCACCGTCAATTGCGGGATGGATAGCGACGACTGGCAAGGGACGGCGACCGCGGAGTGCCGCATCGGATCGCAGGATATTTCCACCTGGCTCATCGAGAACGGTTGGGCGGAGGCGGAAGCCGGATCGTCCCTGGTGGCGGCATCCGAAAAGGCCAAACAGGCGAAGCTCGGCCTTTATGGCGACGATCCCCGCGGCAGAGAGGCAAGGCAAACCGGATCCAGTCCCTTGCAATAAGCCCTGCCAATTCATAGTTTGGGCGAAAGCCAAAGGATACCACTCGATATGAACAAGCCGCTTACCGCGCATGATGCCCTCGTCTACGTCATGGTCATGGCGTCCGCCGTCGACCGAACCATGAACGACAAGGAGATGGCGCGGATCGGCCAGTTGATCGGCGTCCTTCCGGTCTTCAAGGATTTCGATGACGACAAGCTGATATCCATCGCCAAGGATTGCGCGGCCCTGCTCGCGGGCGCGGAAGGTCTCGACGTCGTGCTGGAAACGGTGCGCGACACCTTGCCGTCACGGCTCTACGATACGGCCTATGCGCTTGCGGTCGAAGTCGCTTCGGCAGACTTCTCGGTGAAGGCGGAAGAGCTGAGGCTGCTCAGTCTGCTGCGCGATCGTCTCGGGTTGGACAAGCTGACCTGCGCGGCGATCGAGCGCAGCGCCATCGCCCGTTATCGCAGCGCGTGAGGCTAAAGCCTGTCGCGTGAAGGTAGGCTCACGAGGCTTTAGCTTGTTGTTTTCATGCAATTCCGGACGGGAAAACCGCTTCGCACTTTTCCTGGAATTGCTTTAGCGGGCTTCAGCCAGGCTCAATAGAGCCCGTTCGGGAAATAGCGCAGATAGATCTCCTGCAGACGGCCGTTGCGCGATAGCGTAGCGAGCGCGTGGTCAATCGCGGCGGTCAGAACGCTATCCTGCTGGCGCAGCATGATCGTCATCCCCTCGCCCAGAAACTGCTCGGAAATATAGGGGCCATCGAAAAGAGCGCAGCATTTGTCTGAAGCCGGGGACGAGACCCAGAAAGATAGTTGCAAGCCATCGGCAAAGGCGGCATCGATCTTTCCGTCCTTCACCGCCGCCAGCAGTTCCTCCTTCGTCTTGAAGGGCACGGGCTTGATCGTCGGGAAGAATGCCTTCAGCATCGCTTCATGCGCCGTATCCGCGACGACTCCCACGGAACGTCCAGCAAGCGCGGTGACTGCTCTTCCTTCAGCCGGCGTCTTCAGATTGCGGACGAAACGGGCGGGCAGCATGAGAAACGGCCGTGAAAAGGCGAAGCGCTGGCGCAACGCCGGCGTGACCGCCACGCCGGCGATCACGGCGTCTCCCTGCGAGGCGGAAAGAGCATCCTGAAGATCGGCGAATGGCAAGGCCTGGATCTGGCATTTGTCCGTTATCTCCAACTCATCGCAGATCTCCCGGGCAAGATCGATGTGAAAACCGGCGAGCTTGCCTGTCTGATCGGTAAAGTTGAAGGGCGGAAAATCGACCGAGGTCAGAAAGCGCAGGCGCACGATTGAAGAAAGATCGGGCTTGGCGAGCCTCTCGCGCGCGTCGAAGAGGAGGGGCAGATTGGTCGCCGGCGGCTGCTGTGCGAATAACGGCGTGGCCCAAAGGAACAGAACCGAAATCACGCAAAGCGCGCATATTCCCTTTAGCGGCAAAAGACGCGAAAGCACCATCATGATCCGACCTCGGCTTATTTGAAGCGTCGCCGCTCGGGCCACGATGTATCAGACTCATACGTGCCAGGGAATAGAGCTCGCGATCGTGCTCCAATAGCGGATGTGACCGGCATACTGTCGTACAAAATTTGCAAAGATCGGGTGCTGTTAGCATGCAATTAAATAATATCGGGTTCTATGCAGACGACGACATTCGCCAGCTCCGGCGGATTGCATGACGCGCATTGTCGAGCCTTTGCCAGGGCATCCTCCCGCAATTTCCTCGTGCCCGCATGCCTCGCCTTCATGCACATTCCTGTTTTCAGGCGGCCGCGCTGCGAGAACAAACAACCGGTCCGAGACAGAGGTCAGATATTCATGCTTAAGAACCTGAAAATCAGAACAAAAATTCTTTCAGTTATCCTATTGTCAGGCGTCATTTCCCTCCTAGGACTGCTCTATGTCATCGCCGAATTCCGGCGGGCCGACAGCAGCTACAGCACCTTCATCGATCACGAAGCCCTTGCCGCGATGCAGGCCTCGCGCGCAAACTCCTCTGTGCTTTCCTCCGTTCTGCAGACAAGCTTCGCTCTCAATTTCAAAGCAGGGTCGCCGGAATCCGAAGCGGCGGCACAGGCAGCGGTAAAATTCGGTCAGGCAAGGGATCGCCTGCAGCAGGTAGCCCAGCTGGTTCCCAGCCGTCAGGCGGCGGTTGACGACCTGATTGGGGATGTCAACGATCTGGAGACGGCAAGTAAGAAGGCCATCGAGCTCTATAAGGCCGGGGACGCAGACGGCGCCCGCGAGGCGATCGCAACGATCAGTAAGGGCGTGGCCGAAATCACCCCAAAAATGATAGCGAACAATGATGTGCTCATGAATCTCCTGAACGATGGCGGCGACGCGCTTTCGGCAACGGTAAACATGCACATCGACTGGAGCCTCGCCATCATTGGCACCGCGATCCTCGCGATGATCGCGCTCGGCACCTATGTCGCCCAGGCCGGAATCGCCAACCCGATGTCTCGCCTGCGTGAACGGATGGCTCAACTTGCCGATGGTGACACTGCGACCGATATTGCAGGTCTCGACCGACGCGACGAGATCGGACTGATGGCCGCTGCCGTCTCCGTCTTCCGCGACAATGCCGTCGAACGGGTCCGCCTTGAAACGCAGGCCGAAGCCGATCGTAATCTGAGTGAAAGCGAGCGTCATGCACGCGACGAACAGAAAGCGATGGAGGCTGCCAATCTTCAGCGCGCAGTCCAGGCGCTCGGCGACGCCCTGAAGCGTCTGGCCGGCGGTGACCTAGCATCGCATATCGATACACCTTTCATCGACGATCTGGATGCGCTGCGTCAGGATTTCAACAACTCCGTCGCGAAGCTGAACGAGACGATGCAGTCGGTCGGCGCCAATGCCCGTGCCATCAGCGCGGGCGCGAATGAAATCCGCTCCTCGGCCGACGAGCTCTCAAGGCGTACCGAACAGCAGGCTGCCTCCGTCGAGGAAACCGCGGCAGCGCTCGAACAGATCACGACCACCGTCAAGGATGCCTCCAAGCGCGCAGAAGAGGCGAGCCAGCTCGTTGCCCGCACCCGCGCCGGCGCCGAGAAGTCCGGCGAGGTCGTCCGCAAGGCCGTCAGCGCCATGCAGCAGATCGAACAGTCCTCGGCCGAAATCAGCAACATCATTGGCGTGATCGACGACATCGCCTTCCAGACCAACCTGCTGGCGCTGAATGCCGGCGTCGAGGCGGCACGCGCCGGCGAAGCCGGCAAGGGCTTCGCTGTCGTCGCCCAGGAGGTTCGTGAACTGGCGCAACGCTCCGCAAATGCCGCCAAGGAAATCAAGGCGCTGATCACCACGTCCGGCGGGCATGTGCAGACCGGTGTCTCTCTGGTCGGCGAAACGGGCAAGGCGCTCGATGCCATCGTTCACGAAGTGCAGGAAATCAACCGGCATGTCCATGCGATTGCCGAAGCGTCGCGCGAACAGTCGACCGGCCTTCAGGAAATCAACACCGCCGTCAACACCATGGATCAAGGTACGCAGCAGAACGCGGCCATGGTCGAGGAAAGCACCGCTGCAAGCCATAGCCTTGCCACGGAGGCGGCGGCCTTGAATAACCTGCTCGGCCAGTTCAAGCTTACGGGCACCGGCGGCTTTGCCGATGTCGCGCCCGTTTCCGTGGCTGCGCCTGCACCTGCACCGCGGCCCGTTGCCCGTCCCGCCCGGCAACCGGTCCGCATCGCAACCGAGGGTCAGTCAAGACCTGCCCCCTCTCCCGCCCGCGCACTCGGCCAGAAGCTTGCCAGCGCTTTCGGCAAGAGCGGCGGCGCGCAGCCAAGCCCGAGCCAGGACGCAGACTGGACGGAATTCTGAGGTTGAAACCTCTACGCATCGCTTCAGCATACGGAAACGGGCGGCATCTGCCGCCCGTTTTTCTTTCTCATGTCTTTCCGTGGTCATCTCTGTTTCAGTGTTTTCGCTTGAACAAACTCAATCGAATATCGGCAAAAAGGGTAATCATCCCGAAAGGGGCGCCTGCAGGGCAGACGCCGCTGAATGGAGTTCTTTTCTTGGCGTAAGCTTTTGACGAAAGGGGAACTGGAGCGGGCGAAGGGAATCGAACCCTCGTATTCAGCTTGGGAAGCTGCTGCTCTACCATTGAGCTACGCCCGCCGATATTCGAGACTTCCAACAGTTACCGACATCTGTCAAGGCGGAAAGAATTCCGCCTCAGCCGGCGTGCGCATGTTTTTCCGTCGGGACGACCTGCTTCGGAAGGGCTTCAACGCTTCCAGATCCTTTTGCAATATCGTCCGCCAGACGCAGAGCGAACATCATCAGCATCATCGTGGGATTTGCCCCTCCTCCGCTCGGGAAGGTCGAGGTCGACAGGACGCGCATGTTGGGGATGCGAAAGGCTCGCAGATCGCGATCAACGACGCCCTCGCTGGAGCTCCTTCCCATCCGTGTCGTTCCACCGGGATGAAAGGCGCTGCCTCCCAAAGCCAACTCGGCTTCGGCCTCTCCGGGCCCCCTGCGAAGAATATCCGCGAGCGGCGCCAGGTCGGAGCCCCGCCAGCAATCGATGAAGAGGTCGGTGGCCTTGGTCAGGTTTTCCTCGTCCTGCCGGTCCACGGTCCAGTCGATCACGGCCAAAGGTTGGCCATCACGACCCCGGCGATCATCCGACAGAAATATCCTGTTTTCGGGGCGTGGTATCTGCTCGATCACCATATGAAGCTGAATGTCGGCGGCAGAGGGATAGAGCAGGCGCTTTTCGACGAACCGCCACCATGTCGCCCGCATCAGCCATGGCAATGATTTCGTCAGTTCGACAAGTGTCGAAAGCTTCGGGTAACGCCGCTGCTGCAATTGCCGGAAGAGGTCGCGCAACGCGTCAAATCCACCGCGTTGCTGCTCCTGAAAAGCGATATGCGCAAAACAATCAGGAACGGTCTTGCGATGAGGCGAGCGTTCCGACAGCTCAAATCGGACATTTCTCATGCCATCACCTTCAAACCGGAACCCCACGATGCGGTTCAGGGCCTTGCGGTCATGCACCTGTAACCTGGCCACCGGCGCGGAGAGGTGATCGTGGAAATATCGGCCGAGGACGTCGTCCGGAGCGAAGAACTTGCCGCTGTTTTGACGATCCGCGAGAAGAAGCAGCCGCGTGCTCTCGATAGCACCCGCCGCTATCACGACTTCATTCGCGCGGACGGAGATTTGCGCGGAATCGGGAGCGGTCGCAACGACCTTGGCCAACCGGCCGTTTTCGCCGATCTCAAAATCCGTTGCCGTTGCATTCAGCCAAATGATCGGGTCGTCCGTGTTCGCGATCTCCTGCGATAACAGGTTTGCAACGTTGCGCCTGGCAAAGGCCGGCCATTTCGCGAGCCGCGCCATGTAGTCGGGAGCCTTGCCATCACTCTGTGCTGTAACACCATCCCAGTCATAGGATCCGGGCGGCAATTGAAAAAGCTGCTCGACCCGTGGCAGATAGGACGTGATTTCCGCATGCGAGACCGGCCACAAGCCGGGGTCCATGTCGGCGGCCAGAAAGGGAATAAGCGCTCCACCCCAACGAGTCGACGTTCCGCCAAGGCAACGGAAGCGGCCACGCGCAGCGCCCGGATAATTCGATCCGATCTGGACCACGGCGTTCAGTGGATGCTCGTCCTCGTCCTGCCGCAGCCCGCCGGACTCCAGAACGATGACACGCAGCCCCGACTTCGCCAACTCTGTGGCAAGGACCAGGCCGACCGTGCCTGCACCCACCACCAGCACGTCCGCTTCGACGGTCTCTTTTTCGGTATGGCCGAGAAGGTCGCGTATCATGCCGTATCCTCGCTCAATCTGGCGAATTGCGTGAGCCTCGCAATTTTCTTCGTGCTGACGATGATTGCGCCCTCCATGTTGCGCCGCAGCGCCTGCCGAAGGACATCGGGCACCGAAACCCGGCCGCCGCGGGATTTCGCCGCCGAGACATAGCCGTAGGTTATCTGGAACCGCTTGCCGAAACGCTTGAGGACATCAGCCTCCCTCCCGTCGAGGCTGTCCAAGACCTGAACCACATCAGCCAGGGAACAGCGGATATCGAGAAAGGGCTTCAGCAGGTCCGGCCTGAGCGCGAGGCCGAAGCGGCGGACCTGCCCGGTCGAAACGCAACGCTCGAGCCAGCGCAGCCATTCGTCCACATCGAGAAGAGCCAGCATCGGTCCATGCAGCATGTAGAGGTCGATGCAGTCCCGTCCCAACCGGCGCAAACTTCCTTCGAGGCTTTTCTGAGCGCGCGCAACATTCCAGTCGTACGAAGGATGTGACAGAGCCGGAATCAACCGGCCGCCGGCTTTGCGCAGGAAGATCTCGGGCGCAGATTGCGCCTCGCCGCCGGGCGAATAGATACCGACCTTTGTCGTGACAGTCACTTCGGGATGGCGCGCCAGAACGGGCCTGAGGTCACGCTCCGCCATGCCGAAGCCGTAAGAGGGTGCGGTATCGAAGTGGGTAAATCCGTTGGCAACCGCAGCTTCCAGGAGCCTTTGACGCCTTGCAGACGTGCCCGCGCTGAAGAGGTTCGCGGTTCCGAAGACAAACCGCGAGGCAAATATGTCCGTTCCCGGAATGCATATTCTCTTCACTCGCTGCCCCCTGCCAATCAGGCATCTCCTCATGTCGGGAACGCTTCGCCCGCTGCTGCGCAGAGGCCAGTCACCTCGCACGCAGAGATACGCGCTACTATGAGGACGAGCGCGTGCCAATTCGTTCATTGGCCGATCGCGATGGGCCTTTTGGAGTAGATAAAGGTAAACAAATGGGCATGAGGCGCGTTGTAGCGCCTCCTTGGCCCGGTTTTGCTACAGGCGAAAATGCTTCGACAGCTTCAGGCCCTGCGCCTGATAATTCGAGCCGAGGCCGGAGCCGTACAAGCTCGCCGGCTGTTCCAGCATGTGCTCGTAGACGAGTCGACCAACGATCTGGCCATCCTCCAGAATGAAGGGAACTTCGTGGCTGCGCACTTCCAGGACGGCACGACTTCCGCGACCGCCGGCCGGCGCATGGCCGAAGCCGGGATCGAAGAAACCAGCATAGTGGACGCGGAATTCGCCAACCAGCGGATCGAAGGGCGTCATCTCGGCAGCGTAGAGCGGCGGCACGTGCACGGCCTCGCGCGAGACCAGGATGTAGAATTCGTCGGGGTCGAGGATCAACTCGGTGCGGCCACGGCTGTAGAGAGGTTCCCAGAAATCGAAGATGTCGTGCTCGGCTTTCTTGTCGACATCGACGACGGCGGTGTGATGCTTGCCGCGATAGCCGATCAGGCCACGTTCGTCGCCGGCAAGATCGATGGACAGCGCAATGCCGCCGCCGGTGACGTTTGGTTTGCTGCTTGCCACAAGCGTTTCGCGTTCGTGCAGGGCCAAGAGCTCCGGTTCGCTCAGGATTGCCTGGCCGACGCGGAAACGTATCTGCGACAGCCGCGAGCCGCGGCGCACCACGATCGGGAAAGTACGCGGGCTGATTTCAAGGTAGAGTGGGCCGGAATAGCCGGCCGGAATCTTGTCGAATTCCTGAGCACGGTCGGTGATAACGCGCGTAAAGATGTCGAGGCGGCCGGTCGAGCTTTTCGGATTGGCCGAGGCAGACATATCGGCCGGCAGGTCGAGATGCTCCATCAACGGCACGATATAGACGCATCCGGTTTCGAGCACCGCGCCTTCGGTGAGATCGACGACATGCAGCTTCAGGCGATCGAGCTTGTCGGCGACGAGATGCGCAGGGCCAGGCATGAAACTGGCCCTGACACGAAACGCATGCGCACCCAGCCTCAAATCGAGGCTTGCCGGCTGTATCTGATCGCGATCAAGCTCTTTCTCGCTCGTCAGCCGTCCCGTCTCAAAGAGCTCCGCAATGGCGCGGTCTGCCAAAATTCCTGTTTTGCGAGCCATCATGCCCCATCCATTTTCCGCCGCTGACAAAACCAGACGCAAGGAATTGACGCAAGCGGCCAAGGGCAGTATTTGCAATCTTATCCCGTGGTGATTTGGCCGGTCGGCTTGCAGCCACGTTAAAGAAGTGGCTAAAAGGACCGGGTTCGAGACCGGTCTGCTTTTGCGGCCGGTTTTTTTATTTTGAAGGTGGTGATGGCATGAGCAAGACCTGGCGCCCGGCAACCCAACTCGTTCATGGGGGAACGCTGCGCTCGCAATATGGCGAGACATCGGAGGCAATCTATCTGACACAGGGCTTCGTTTACGAAACCTCTGAGGCCGCCGAAGCCCGGTTCAAGGGCGAGACCGAAGGTTTCATCTATGCGCGCTATGGCAGCCCGACCAACGACATGTTCGAAAAGCGCATGTGCATGCTGGAAGGCGCTGAAGATGCCCGCGCGACGGCTTCGGGCATGGCTGCCGTCGCGGCCGCCATTCTCTGCCAGTTGAAGGCCGGCGACCACATCGTCGCGGCGCGCGCCCTCTTCGGCTCCTGCCGCTGGGTGGTCGAGACGCTGGCGCCGAAATATGGCATCGAATGTACTCTGATCGACGGGCGCTTCCTCGAAAACTGGGAAAAGGCGATCCGGCCGAATACCAAGGTCTTCTTCCTCGAAAGCCCGACCAATCCGACGCTGGAAGTGATCGATATCGCAGGTGTCGCCAAGCTTGCCAACCAGATCGATGCCAAGGTCGTCGTCGACAACGTGTTCGCGACGCCGCTCTTCCAGAAGCCGTTGGAACTCGGGGCTCATATCGTCGTCTATTCCGCAACGAAGCACATTGATGGCCAGGGCCGCTGCCTCGGCGGCGTGGTTCTGTCAGACAAGAAGTGGATCGACGAGAACCTGCACGATTATTTCCGCCATACCGGTCCGGCCATGTCTCCCTTCAATGCCTGGACGCTGTTGAAGGGCATCGAGACGCTGCCGCTGCGCGTCCGGCAACAGACGCAGAATGCGGCGAAGATCGCCGACTTTCTTGCCGAGCAGAACAAGGTGGCTCAGGTCATTTACCCGGGCCGGAAGGACCACCCGCAGGCCGATATTATCGCCAAGCAAATGACCGGCGGTTCGACACTCGTTGCTTTCGAGCTGAAGGGCGGCAAGGAGGCAGCCTTCGCGTTTCAGAACGCGCTCGAAATTGTCAAGATTTCGAACAACCTCGGCGACTCCAAGAGCCTGATCACGCATCCGGCTACGACGACGCACAAGAACCTGACCGACGAGGCGCGCGCGGAACTCGGCATTTCACCTGGTACGGTCCGCCTTTCCGCCGGCATCGAGGATACCGACGATCTGATCGAGGATTTTGCGCAGGCGCTGGCGAAAGTTTCGTGAGGCCGCATTAAATCTTTGAACTTTTCGCAGAGATTTTCGACCGCAACACGCCTTACGCAAAAATCTGCGGAACTTGAAGGAAGACCGCTTCGCCTCTCGTTGGCGAAGCGGGTCGCCGCTCGAGGCGAGTGGTAAGATTGCGCGCGATAACCGATAGTTAGTGGATCGCATGCGCCTCACCGGCAGGGCCTTCCGCACTCAGTCCGATTATCTGCCCGAACAGCGGGATTTTGTCGCGATTCCTCACATGATCAGTAACAACCTAAACAAATGGCTGATGCTTCGGCCAATTGTTCAGGTTGCGATTTGAGCGTGCGTCACTATCGTCACGGCATGTTCGATTGCCCTGCGATCATCAGATCACATCAAGCTTCACGAACATTCCCTATCGGAACAGCCCAGAGGCCGTGATGAAAGCCCCCAAGCAGGTTATCTATCCCATGCGGTATATCAGTCCGTTGCTGTCCGGCGGCGGCGATGCAGAGGAGCGATTTGAAGCAGGATTGCGATCCCTCCTTGGCGCAGACATCCCGATAATTCCTCTCGGGCGAGCCAGGGCAGGCCTATACCTGCTGGCAAAATATGCCCGACGAAGCGGTCGTGATCGCGTCATCATGATGCCCTATACGATCCCCGACGTGATCAACATGATACGCTTCGCGGGCTGCGAGCCGGTTTTCGTCGATACCTTGCCGAATTCGACGAACGTCGATCTGGATCACCTGAAAACCCTCATCGACAATAGAACTTGCTGTGTTCTGCTGACGCATTACCACGTGATCCAGGAACGGCTGGCCGATATTTGCGAACTCTGCCGGCAGCGCGACGTATTGTTGTTCGACGACTGCGCAATCAGTCTCGAAGGCGACTATCACGGCGCCCGAATGGGGACTATCACCGACGGCAGCGTCTTCAGCATGTCCGGTTTCAAGACGCTTAATTATGTCTGGGGTGGTGCAATCGCTACCATGCATGACGATATCGGCGAGATCATGCGACGGGAGGTCGCCGGTTTTCCACGCCTGAGCTCGCGGAAATACGGCCCGCACATGCTCCAGGTCTTCAAATATGACATGGCGACGCGCGATACCTTGTTCTCCTGGATCACGTTACCGGCCATGCTCCGACAAGCACAACGGACCAACGGCACCGATATTTTGACCTTCAATCGCAAGGAAACAATTGTTCTGGAGGACACGGTTCTCAGCCGACCGGCGCTGGGCGCACTCAAAGAACTGACACGCAAGATCGACAATGTCGCAGAAAAGCTTGCGCATAGGAGAACGATCGCCGCCATCTATGATCGCGAGCTTGCGGATTGGCGCGCTTCGCCCGATGCGTCCGACATCGTGCGGGCTGGGTCCTGTTTCTTCAGCTATCCGGTCATCGTCGAACCGGAGGCAAGGGGTGGCATACTTCAGGAGATGATGCGGCAGGGATTTCACGTCGGATCGACGCTCTACCCCAATGCACATGAGATCGACGCTTTCAAAGGCTTTGCCGGACGATCCACGAATGCGTCCGCACTTGCGCGTTCAATGGTGTCGCTGCCCACGCACCCGCGGGTCACAGCAGACTACGCCTCCGCCTTGGCGCAAACTCTGACCCGCTTGCTGAAAAAAGCCAAGACTCAGGTCGTGACGTTTACCGCGAGCTGCATGTTGCTAGGGTCGGCCTATAATGGTCCGATCGATATGTTGATGGGCTGATCCACTTGCAGGAACAACGGGCCTGCAACCAAGGCCGGCGCGACGGAAGCTTCCCCAACGTTTGGCATGGGAGGGGCATTAACCTTTGGAATTATCCCTAATATTCAATGCAGCGCAGAAAGCCTTAGTTTCACACTTCCGTTTCTTGACGGACGGGATTGCCTGTAGGATACCGGAAGACATCTTGGTCAAGGTGGCAGGCATGTATCGCGCCCTCACACGAGATATCGAAGTGGTCGTCGAGCCTTTTTATCTGGAGGAGCAATCCGATCCGGACGACGGCCGCTACGTCTGGGGCTACCGCATCGTCATCAGTAATCATTCCAATATCGCCGTCCGCCTTATCAACCGCTATTGGAACATCACCGATCAGAACGGTCTGGTGGACGAAGTGACGGGGCCGGGGGTTGTTGGCGAACAGCCGCGCCTGCGGCCGGGCGATACTTACGAATATTCTTCAGGCTGTCCGCTGGATACGCCTTCGGGCCTAATGTTCGGCCATTATCAGATGGAGACGGATGACGGGAAGCTCTTCGATGTCGAGATCCCCGCCTTCTCCCTGGATTCACCCGGCCATTTGCGGGTCCTGAATTAAAGCATCGCGCATCCGATGGATGCGCGGAGCTCCCCTTCAGCTATTCAAGGAAACGCAGAACCGCTCTAACCATTTGCTTTTACGCAAATTCCGAACGGAAAACCGCTTCGCACTTTTCCTGGAATTGCTCTAGGCCTCGGAAACCTCCGTCACCTCGTATCGATAGACAGTGGAGCAGAACTCGCAGGTGACGGAAATCTCGCCGTCCTCCTGGCTTGCTTCGATCTCCTCGGCCGTAAAGCCCTTCAGGACACTCTTGATCTTTTCCCGCGAGCAACTGCAACGGTCGAAGACAGGCTGCGGATCATAGACTCGCACGCCGCGTTCATGAAAGAGGCGATAGAGCAGCCGCTCCGTGCCGACCTGCGGGTCTGTCAGTTCATCCGCATCGATGGTTTCGACCAGCGTACGGGCCTCCGTCCAGGCATCATCCTCGACATGCTCGCGCACGCCGGTATCGCCATCGCCGCCGTGCAGATCCGGCTGGCGCATGCGTTCTGGCGCCTCAGGCAGGAACTGGGCGACAAGGCCCCCGGCCCGCCAGCGATGCCGCGCCTTGCCGGTCCCGTCACGATCGTAGAGCTCTGCCGCGCCCAGGCGAACACGGGTCGGAATCTGTTCCGATTGCCGGAAATAGGCGCCGGCGATCTCCTCAAGCGAAGTGCCGTCGAGCGCAACGATGCCCTGGTAGGGCTGGGTGAACCGGCCCTGGTCAATCGTAAAGGCGAGCACGCCGTTGCCGAGAAGCTGTTCCGGTTCGGTCTCGCCGGCTTCGATCGCTCTTTCCAGCGCCTCCTCGTCGAAACGGGCATAGGCGCGGACATTTTCCGGCGTCGAGAAATCGGCAACCAGCAGGTCAACGGGGCCGTCGCTCTTTGTCTGGACCGTGAATTTGCCTTCGAATTTCAGGGAGGTCCCGAGAAGAACGGTCAGGACCACCGCTTCGGCAAGAAGCCTCGCAACGGGTGCGGGATAGTTGTGCCGTCCAAGAATAGCGTCCAGCATCGGTCCGAGCTGGACGGCACGACCCCGCACATCCAGGCTCTCCACCTGAAAAGGAACAACATGATCGTCGCCGGCGAAATCGAACTGGCCGAGCGCCGCTGCAGTTTCTGCCATGGTTCATAACTCCAAATCAATCAAAGCGGAGGGGAAACGTTCAAACGATTTCCCTGCTCCGCTCGCCTGTCCGCAGCCGACCGGCCACGGCAGCCAATATGGTTCAGATCACGCCCAGGCACCATGCGAGAATCGACTTCTGCGCATGCAGGCGGTTTTCCGCCTCATCGAAGACCACGGATTGCGGACCGTCGATCACCTCGTTCGTCACTTCCTCGCCACGGTGAGCGGGCAGGCAATGCATGAACAATGCGTCCTTGCCGGCCTGTGCCATCAAAGCCGAGTTGACCTGATAGGGCTGGAAGACATTGTGACCGCGCGCCCGATGTTCCTGATTCATCGAGACCCAGGTATCGGTGACCACACAATCGGCGCCGGCGACCGCCCGGTCGGCATCATGACAAAGCATGACTTCGGCGCCTTCGTTGCGGGCCCAGTTCAGATAGTGATCCTTGGGCTCGGAACCAAGAGGGACCGCCATATTCATGCGATAGCCGAAACGGGCGGCCCCTTCGACCAGCGAATGCAGGACATTGTTACCGTCGCCCGTCCAGGCAATCGTCCTGCCCTTGATGGAGCCCCGATGCTCTTCGAAGGTCATGATGTCGGCCATGATCTGGCAGGGATGGGTATCGTCCGTCAGGGCATTGATGACCGGAACGGTCGCATGCTCGGCAAGCTCCAGCAGGCGCGAATGCTCGGTCGTCCGGATCATGATGGCGTCGACATAGCGCGACAGAACCTTCGCCGTATCGCCGATCGTTTCAGCGCGGCCGAGTTGCATCTCCGTGCCGGACAGGAACAGCGTCTCGCCGCCGAGCTGGCGCATGCCAACATCGAAGGAGACGCGGGTACGCGTCGAAGGCTTCTCGAAAATCATCGCCAGCATCTTGCCGGCGAGCGGCCGGTCGCCAGTGCCCGCCTTGTAGGCCTGCTTTCGCTCGACCGCATCGTCGATGATGCTGCGCAGGTCGGCGGCGGCCACTGCAGAGAGGTCGAGAAAGTGTTTCGGTGAAGCCATTGTTCCTTACCTGTCATGTCCCGGCGGCGAACCGCCGGCCGGCATTGATATTCACGCGGTCTTCTTAGTCTTGGCCGCGCGCACCCGTTCGGCGGCACGCTCGATGCGGGAAAGCCCCTCCCGTGCCTCGTCCGCCGTCGTCGTGAGCGGCGGCAGCAGGCGCAGAACGTTGTCACCTGCCGGAACTGCCAGCAAGTGCTCGGCGCGTATGGCCTGCAACAGATCGGCCGAAGGGACTGCCGCCTTGATGCCGAGCATCAGTCCTTCGCCCCGAACATCCTCGATCACGTCCGGATAGCGATCCTTGAGCGATGCCAGTGCCTGACGGAAGACAAGGGCCACGTCGCGAACGTGTTCCAGGAATCCGTCCGACAGAATGACGTCCAGCACCGCATTGCCAACCGCCATTGCAAGCGGATTGCCGCCATAGGTGGAGCCATGAGTGCCCGCCTTCATGCCGGACGCTGCCTCTGCCGTCGCCAGACAGGCACCGAGCGGAAAACCGCCGCCGATACCTTTGGCGACTGCCATGATGTCAGGTGTAACGCCGGACCATTCATAGGCGAAGAGCTTGCCGGTACGGCCGACGCCGGTCTGTACTTCATCCAGGACCAGAAGAAGCCCACGCTCGTCGCAAAGAGTGCGAAGTGCGCGCATGAACTCCATCGTTGCCGGACGAATGCCGCCTTCGCCCTGAACAGGCTCTATCAGGATAGCGGCCGTTGCATCAGTGATGGCGGCACGCACCGCGTCGATATCACCGAAGGGTACCTGATCGAAACCAGGAGCCTTGGGTCCGAAGCCTTCCAGATACTTTTCCTGTCCGCCGGCCGCGATGGTCGCGAGCGTGCGTCCGTGGAAGGCTCCTTCGAACGTGATGATGTGGAACCTTTCAGGATGGCCCCTGGAATATTGGTACCGGCGTGCAGTCTTGATCGCGCATTCCAGGGCTTCCGCGCCGGAATTCGTGAAAAAGACCTTGTCCGCGAAGGTCGCCGCGGTCAGGCGTGCGGCGAGCTTTTCCTGGCCCGGGACCTCATAGAGGTTGGAGAGGTGCCAGACCTTGTCGGCCTGCGCCTTGAGGGCTTCAACAAGATGCGGATGCCCGTGTCCAAGAGAAGTGACTGCGACACCGCCCCCAAAATCGAGATAGCGCTCGCCGTTCTCGGTGATCAGCCACACTCCCTCCCCTCGCTCGAACCGCAACGGAGCACGAGAATAGGTATCATAGAGCGGCGCGGCTTGAGCCATGGCGCATATCTCCTCGATCAGAGCTATATGGAGCGACCGGATTCACTATTCGACGCAGATCCGGAAAATCAAAATGCCGCCTTTCGGCGGCGTTGGCACTATTCCCTTTTCGCACTGCGATGTCAACAAAACAGAGAGCTGCGCAGTTGCGGTACGGAGCCGTCTCACTTCATCACGTGTTCAACAACTTATATTGCAGAAATGACACGTCAGGACAGCAAGTTGGGGAAAACTCCGAAATCGATTCATCGAGATTCTGGCGACTCTTGTCACGGAGTCAGCCTCACACTAGGTTAAAGTTCAATTACTAGACTGCATGCGGCGGAACTAGTCACCAAAATTTCAGGCGTTTTTTGCTTCGGAGGCGTCCGGGGCAAGGGTGAGGGATTCTGCCATCACCAACGCGACAGGCGGAGACAGGGCATGAACTGGACAGACGAGCGGGTGGAAAAACTCAAGAAACTGTGGTCGGAGGGACTAAGCGCCAGCCAGATCGCGGCGCAACTCGGCGGCGTAAGCCGAAACGCCGTCATTGGCAAGGTGCATCGCCTGAGCCTGCCTGGCCGCGCCAAAGCGGGTGGCACCACATCGGCGACCCGGGCACCGAAGCGCAATACATCCGCTCCCCGCGCGCCGAACTACGCCTCTCGCCTCACCACGCGAACGATCACCAGAGCCGCCGGCGCGACGCTCCTCAAGGAAGAGATCGAGTTCGATGCCGTCGAGGAAATCGAATTCCGGCCGGCCGCCAACGTGGTCGTGCCGATCTCGCGCCGCCTTGGACTCACGGAGCTCACCGAACGCACCTGCAAATGGCCGGTCGGCGATCCGCTGAAGGAAGATTTTCACTTCTGCGGCTGCGAATCCCCCGATTCCTCGCCCTATTGCGGCTATCACCAGCGCCTGGCCTATCAGCCTATCGCTGAGCGCCGCCGGACGCCGCGGATCAACTAGTCGACTAAGCCTTGCACCAGCGCATGATCCCGAGGTTATGCGCGGTTTGCACTCCTGCTTTGTCCCACAAAAAAGCCAAAACGGGCCGCTAGGGCCCGTTTTCAGCATCTGGAGTAGGTTTTAGTCGGCTCAGGCTTCCATCGAATAGCCGGCGCCGCGAACGGTGCGGATTACATCCTGCATGTTCGAAAAATTGAGTGCCTTGCGCAAGCGGCCGACATGCACGTCCACGGTGCGTTCATCAACATAGATATCATGCCCCCAGACGCCGTCGAGAAGCTGCGAGCGGGAGAAGACGCGGCCGGGGGACGACATCAGGAATTCGAGAAGGCGGAACTCGGTGGGACCGAGGCGCACCTCCCGGCTCTTGCGATGTACGCGATGGGTTTCACGGTCAAGTTCGATATCGCCGCATTTGAGCACACTGGACAGCACCTCCGGCCGGGCCCGGCGAAGCATCGCCTTCACCCGCGCCATCAGCTCCGGCGTGGAAAACGGCTTGACGACGTAGTCGTCCGCGCCGGTGGAAAGGCCGCGCACCCGTTCGCTTTCCTCGCCGCGGGCCGTCAGCATGATGATCGGCAGACGTTCCGTCTCGGGCCGCATGCGCAGGCGGCGGCACAGTTCGATGCCGGATACGCCGGGAAGCATCCAATCGAGGATGAGGAGGTCGGGAATGCGCTCCTGAAGGCGAATTTCCGCCTCATCGCCCCTGAGGATGGTGTCGACCTCGAAGCCTTCGGCCTCGAGGTTATATCGCAACAGCACACTCAGGGCTTCTTCGTCTTCTACGACAGCAACTTTCGGGATCATATGGTCGCGTCTCCTTCACAGGCCCGGAACGATTATTCCGTAACCGCACCGACGGTGTTCGCGGTGTCGTCCTTGGGACGCTCGCCCTCCGGCTGCGCGCCGGTCGCCATGTAGTAGATCGTCTCGGCGATATTGGTCGCATGGTCGCCGATGCGCTCAATGTTCTTGGCGCAGAACAGGAGATGCGTGCACGAGGTGATGTTGCGCGGATCCTCCATCATATAAGTGAGGAGCTCGCGAAACAGGGACGTGTACATCGCATCGATTTCCTCGTCGCGCTCGCGGATCGACTTGGCCTTGTCGGCGGAACGCGTCGTATAGACATCGAGCACTTCCTTGAGCTGCCCGAGCGCCAGCTCGGAGAGGTGCTCCAGGCCACGGGCAAGCCGGCGCGGAACGCCGGTGCCCTGAACCGCGATGACGCGCTTTGCCGTGTTCTTGCCGAGATCTCCGACACGCTCCAGATCGGCGGCGATACGGATCGAACCCATGATCTCGCGAAGGTCGGTCGCCACTGGCTGACGACGGGCGATCGTTACGATCGCCTTATCACCGATTTCGCGCTCCGCGTGATCGAGTATGACATCGTCGGAGATGACCTTCTGGGCGAGCGCCGCATCGCCATGGACCAGCGCACGCACCGAATCGCTGACCATCTGTTCTGCCAATCCCCCCATTTCCGAGATGCGGCGGGAAAGGAACTTCAGATCGTCATCGTAGGCAGAAAGTATGTGAGTCGATACCATTATGGTGTCCTCGAATTTGAACGATTTTGGCGCTTCGCGGGTTAGCCGAAGCGGCCCATGATGTAGTCCTGGGTGCGCGAGTCGTCAGGATTGGTGAACATCTTGTCGGTGTCGTTCTCCTCGACCAGATTGCCAAGATGGAACATCGCCGTACGCTGGGAGACACGTGCCGCCTGTTGCATCGAGTGAGTCACGATGACAATGGTGAAGTTCTCCCGCAGTTCGTGGATGAGCTCTTCCACCTTGGCGGTTGCGATCGGATCGAGAGCCGAGCAAGGCTCGTCCATCAGAATCACTTCCGGGCTGACCGCAACCGCGCGCGCGATGCAGAGGCGCTGCTGCTGACCGCCGGAAAGACCGGTACCCGCTTCGTGGAGGCGATCTTTCACCTCGTTCCAAAGGCCGGCCCTTTGCAGGCTCGTTTCAACGACCTGGTCCATGTCGGCCTTCGACTTGGTCAGGCCATGGATGCGCGGACCGTAGGAAACGTTCTCATAGATCGACTTCGGGAACGGGTTCGGCTTCTGGAAAACCATGCCGACACGCGCACGAAGCTCGACCACGTCGATCGCCGGATCATAGATATCCTCGCTGTCCAGCGTGATCTTGCCGGTGACCCGGCAATTTTCGATCGTATCGTTCATCCGGTTCAGCGTGCGCAGGAAGGTCGACTTCCCGCAACCGGACGGGCCGATCAGAGCCGTTACCGTATTTTCGCGAATGTTGAGGTTGACGTCGAAAAGTGCGCGCTTTTCGCCATAGTAAACCGATACGTCTTGGCCGATCATCTTGTAGGGAGTGGCACTCATCTTCTGATCCAGGGTTTTTTCCACTGCAGCTTCTGACAACATGTTCATATGATCTACTCCTTTTACCAGCGACGCTCGAAGCGACGCCGCAAGAGAATGGCTCCGATATTCATGGCAATGAGGAACAGGAGCAAGACGATGATCGCCCCCGAAGTCCGCTCAACGAAGGCGCGCTCCGCCTCGTTCGCCCACATGTAGATCTGCACCGGAAGCGCGGTGGAAGGCTCAAGCGGTGTCGCCGGATAGTTGGCGACGAAGGCGACCATGCCGATCAGCAGAAGCGGCGCCGTCTCACCAAGGGCGTGGGCGAGGCCGATAATCGTGCCGGTCAGAATGCCGGGCATTGCGAGCGGCAGGACATGATGGAACACCATCTGCATCTTGGAGGCGCCGAGCCCGAGCGCCGCGCTGCGGATCGATGGCGGCACCGCGCGCAAGGCGGCACGGGTCGCGATGATGATCGTCGGCAGCGTCATGAGGGTCAGCACGAGGCCGCCGACAAGAGCGGCCGAACGCGGCAGACCAGCGAAGTTGATGAACACCGCGAGACCGAGAAGGCCGTAAACGATCGAGGGTACGGCCGCGAGGTTGTTGATATTGACCTCGATCAGATCGGTCAGCTTGTTCTTCGGCGCGAATTCCTCGAGATAGATCGAGGCGGCAACGCCGATCGGCAGGGAGAGGACAAGCACGATCAACATCAGGTAGAACGAGCCGATCAGGGCGACACCCAGGCCTGCGGCCTCGGGGCGGCTGGAATTGCCTGCGGTGAACAGACCGGTGTTGAACTGCTTGTGGAGCGCACCGCTCTCTTTGAGCTGGTTCATCCAGCCGACCTGCTTGTCGGAAACCTTACGGTCCTTCTCGGGAACAGTCAGGTCGATCTGCCCCTTGTTGGCCGAGTCGATATTGGCATCGGCCAGAAGCGTCACATTGACCGTCCTGCCGATAAGCGAAGGATCGGCGACGACCATGTTGCGCAGCTGGATCGGCGCACCCTTCGAAATCATGTTCGAGGCTTCGCGCACCTCGGCACGGTTCGAAGGATCGATCCCCAGCGCCTTGACAATCGCGTCGCGGATCACCGTCGGATAATTGGCGGCAACCAGGACCGACGGATCGGTTGCGCGCTTGTTGCCGGGGTCGATGGTCTTTTCGGTGAATTCCACCGGCAGGGTGATCGCCGTCTGCTGGAAAGCGGTGTAGCCGTTGCGGACAACCGTGGAAACCAGCACGACGAGGAAGAAAAGGCCAAAGCAGATGGCGGCGATGCCGTAGGCACGGAACCGGCGTTCGGCAGCGTAACGGCGCTTGATGCCGATATCCCTGCGGTTGGCGGCAGTGGCCTGTGCGGCGGCGCGGCCGGTCACGGGAGAAACTAGATTCGTCATTCGTACTGCTCCCGATATTTGCGCACGATATAGAGCGCGTAGATATTGAGGCATAGCGTGATGCAGAAGAGCGTGATGCCAAGAGCAAAGGCGACCAGCGTCTGCGGTGAGGTGAATTCCAGGTCGCCTGTCAATTGATTGACGATTTTCACCGTGACCGTGGTCATCGGCTCGAACGGGTTCAATTGTATGCGGGCGGCAACACCGGCGGCAAGAACCACGATCATGGTTTCACCGATGGCGCGCGAGGCGGTCATCAACAGGGCGCCGACGACACCCGGC
Organism: Sinorhizobium sp. CB7; assembly: GCF_041357635.1. Taxonomy (NCBI): domain Bacteria; kingdom Pseudomonadati; phylum Pseudomonadota; class Alphaproteobacteria; order Hyphomicrobiales; family Rhizobiaceae; genus Sinorhizobium; species Sinorhizobium sp. CB7. Next base: position 285,264 of record NZ_JAULLL010000007.1, on the reverse strand, counting down.
AGAGCTGCCGGCAAGATGACGCGTTTGATGGTTTCGGAGCGGGTCGCCCCGAGACCGAGCGATCCGTCACGCAGCGAGCGCGGAACGGCCGTGATGATGTCGTCCGAAAGCGACGAAACGTATGGGATCAGCATGATACCCATGACGATGCCCGCGGTTATGACGCTTTGGGCCTGGATGAAGTTGACATAGTTGCCCGTCAGCAATCCGTTTATGTCCGCGGAGATGTCCCGAAGAAAGGGACCGACCGTGACCAGGGCGAAGAAGCCGTAGACGATTGTCGGAATGCCGGCGAGGACTTCCAGAAGCGGTTTTGAAATCGAGCGAACCCTGGGTGACGCATACTCGGCCATGTAGATTGCGGCGAAAAGGCCGACGGGGACCGCCACCAGCATGGCGACGAAGCCGATATAGAGAGTACCGGCAAGAAGCGGGATAAGACCGAATTGACCGGAAGATGTCGAGCCGGCGCCGGCGAAGCGCGGATCCCAGACGGTGCCAAAGAAAAATTCGTTGGCCGGCACCATGCTGAAGAAGCGTCCTGCTTCAGAGAGCATCGAGAGGACGATGCCTATCGTGGTCAGGATGGCGATGGAGGAAGCGACAAGCAGGCCCCATAGCATGACGCGCTCCACCTGATTACGGGCACGGAAGCGCGGCGCGATCGAGCGCAGCGCATAAGCCGCACCGGCAATCGCGATCACGAGGACGACCACCGTCATCATCCAGCGGCTGAACGATGTCTTCGCAATCAAATCCCTGGCGCCTTCGACCATGTAAGGTGCGGGCGCGCCTGCGAGCGGAACGCCCTTTTCCGCCAGTTTCGCCTGCAGGTCGATCGACCCGTTGGAGACGCCGGCGGTTTCCTCCGCGGTAAGCAGCGGCAGCCCGCGTGCGATCGCAGTGACCATGCCGAAGCTCAGGTTCTGTGTTGCAACCGGCTGAGACTTGACTTCGGCGGGAAAGGAACCGCGGATGGAGGATTCAATGATCGCCGGGCTGATGGCCAGCCAAGCGCAAAAAACGATCAAAGCGGGCAAAACAGCCCAAATTGCAGCATAGGCACCATAGTAGCCGGGCCTGGAATGCAGGGCCGAGGACTTACCCCCTGCCAATGTGACGGCACGCGCTCGGCTCATCACATAGGCGACGGTGCCAATTATTAACAGGCACAATAATATCAATGATGTACTCATTTTTGCTTCCCCCAGGCAAGCAGCCCTGGAAAACCGAAGCGGCCAACAACCGCATCAAACGATTTTCCGAAAATGACCCCATCCATGAATATCCGAATGCGGACGCTACCGGCTTCGAGGCTGGAGCGAGGCCTCCGAAATCCGGGCAATGGAATTGCCGGCGCAGCTTTGGCCGCGCCGGCAATCATCGTCAATTACATGGTTTTGCCGCCTTCGACAGCCTTGCGGATCGCGTCGCGCTCTGCGTCCGGAGCAGCGACGAGACCGTATTCGGCGAGCGGGCCGTCGGGACCGATCATCTGGTCCGAAACGAAGAAGTTGACATATTCCTTCAGGCCCGGAATGACGCCGAGATGCGCCTTCTTGACGTAGAAGAAGAGCGGACGGGATACCGGATAGGTGCCGTTGGAGATCGTTTCGGTGCTCGGTACGATGCCCTTGACGGTTGCTACCTTCAGCTTGTCGGCGTTGTTCTCATAGAAGGAGAGACCGAAGACGCCGATACCGGTCTTGTTGGCAGCGATGCGCGCCAGGGTTTCCGGATAGTCGCCGTCGATGTCGACAGCCTTGCCATCCTTGCGGACTGCAACGCAAGCCTTCGCCTGAGCGGCCTTGTCAGCGACTTCCTTCGCGATCACTTCGGTCGCGCCAGAGTCCTTGCAGCCGGCAGCGAGAACGTTCTGTTCGAATACTTCGCGCGTGCCGTGCTTTTCGCCCGGGATATAGGCAGCGATTTCGAAGTCAGGCAGAGCCGGATTGACTTCCGACCACTTCTTATACGGATTAGCAACAAGCTTGCCATCGACAACAACCTGGGCAGCCAGAGCCTTATAGATGTCAGCCGGAACGAAAGCGATGTCCGGATTGCCCTTGTCGGTTGCGAAGACGATGCCGTCATAACCGATCTTGACTTCCTGGATCTCCGTTACGCCGGCCGCCTTGCAAGCTTCCGCCTCGCTCTTGTTGATCGGACGCGAAGCGTTGGCAACGTCAATCGTATCCGGTCCTACCCCTTTGCAGAACTCCTTGAGACCAGCGCCCGTGCCGCCCGACTCGACGACGGGCGTCTTGAAGTCAGGGAAGGTTTCGCCGAAAGATTCGGCAACGATCTTCGCGTAGGGCAGAACGGTCGACGAACCGGCGACCTGCACCTGGTCACGAGCAGCGGCTGCACTCGCAAAGGCAGCGGAAGCAGCCAGTGCCGCTACAGTAAGTTTCAGCATATTCATTAGAATTCTCCCGTCATGGGCTAGTGTGAGTGCGACCCCCCAAGAGGCGCTCGCTTTGCCGTTGCCGGCGGCCCAGTCTTAGCGTTACATGCACTGCTCTTTTATGTCAGATTGATGAAACATTTGTGACAACTCATCCCATTGATTTTATTTAGAAAAATTCTAATGGGTGAACAATAGGTGCCTTTTGTATCAGAAACGAACGGTAAAGTCCGTTCCCTTGCCCAGCTCCGATTTGACGATCAGCCGGGCGCGGTGCCGCGTCAGGATATGCTTGACAATGGCGAGCCCTAATCCGGTGCCCTTTTTTGACCGGCTGTCCTCCACGCTAACGCGATAGAAACGCTCGGTGAGCCTCGGGACATGCTCGGCCGGAATGCCGGGCCCCTTATCGACCACACTTACTTCCACGGGCTGGTCCGGCGCCTTCTTGAGCCAGACATCGACGATCTTGCCTTCCTGTCCGTATTTGCAGGCATTCTCGATAAGGTTTTCGAAGACCTGTACGAGTTCATCGCGGTCTCCCATGACCTCGACCTTGCTCTCAGGCAGATGGAGATTGATCTCCACATCGAGATCCCTCGCCAGAGGCAGGAGGGAATCGCGCACATGGCCGAGCACGGGCACGAGATCCACCATCTGGTCGGGAGCAAGATGCGATTTCAGTTCCAGACGCGACAGTGAGAGGAGATCGTCCACCAGGCGGCTCATGCGGGTGGTCTGGTCGAGCATAATGCCGAGAAAGCGCTCCTGCGCCTTCGGATCGCCGCGCGCCGGCCCCTGGATGGTTTCTATGAAGCCCCGCAATGAGGCAAGCGGAGTGCGCAGCTCGTGACTGGCATTGGCGACGAAATCGGAGCGCATGCGGTCGATGCGACGCACTTCCGTGATGTCACGGAACGAAAGCACGAAGAACTTCTCGGGCGGGGCCTCCGATCCGACAAGTTCGATCGGCGCGCTCCTGACGATGTAGACCCGTTCCGACGGCAGGCGTTCGGAATGCTCGATCTGGTTCGGCGCGTTCGTGGCTATGGTTTCGCGCACCATGTCGAGGATCCCAGGCGAGCGCAGGCGGGCTGAAAGATGCGCACCGATCAGCATTTCGCCGAACGCCTTCTCGGATGCACGATTCTGGAAAAGCACGGAGGCGTCGCGCCCGAGGACGATCACCGGCATATCAAGCGCACCGAGGGCCGCCGAAACTTGCGGCAGCGAACTGCGATGAGGCACGATCTCCTCTTCCGAAGGCGGGGGCGGCGGAACCTGCAGGATCAACGGCGTGCGCGCCAGCGCTGCAATAAGCATAAGAAGCCACAGGCCAAGCACGATCCATCCATCGATGCCGCCGGCGAGAGCAACCAAGCCGATCAGCGTTGCCGCCAGCAGAACGGCCCGCTCCTGGCGCAACCTGCTTATAATCCTCTGCCAGATTGGCCTTTCTTCATCCAAGGGAGTCCCGCCTCGCATCTGTTATTTTCGTTTCGTCGGACCAGAACTTTGCCTGATACCGCGAGTCCATGACAGAATTTTCCTGCAGCGATCATTATTAGCGAGAATCGGGCATCGAACCGATAGGCGAAGCTTACCTGTTTCGCGAGCGTCTTGAAATCAAAGAATAAATATGCGCTCTTCGCGGGAAGGAAATAATGCCGCAGCGCTGTCGCCGGCCTTGCGGCACAGGCGCCAACACAATGGAGGAGACATGACGAAGAACCCCGAGAGCCGAGCAGTCGAACTCGATATCGGCGGCAAAAAGCGGATCTTTGATGTCGACAATCCGGTCCTGCCGGATTGGGTGGACGACGGGGCGTTCGCATCCGGCGGCTATCCCTATGACAAGAAGCTGAAAGAGGACGACTATCAGGAGGAGCTGGAAAAACTGCAGATCGAACTCGTCAAGGTGCAGTTCTGGCTGCAGGCGACCGGCAAACGAGTAATGGCGCTTTTCGAAGGCCGCGACGCAGCCGGCAAAGGCGGCGCGATTCTCGCGACCTCCGCCCATATGAACCCGCGACTTGCCCGCGTCGTGGCGCTTACGAAGCCGACCGAGCGCGAGCAAGGACAATGGTACTTCCAGCGCTATGTGGCACAATTTCCAACATCGGGCGAATTCGTGCTCTTCGACCGCTCCTGGTACAATCGTGCCGGCGTCGAACCCGTCATGGGCTTCTGCACTCCAACCCAGTACGAAGACTTTCTGAAACAGGTGCCGCAACTGGAGAGGGTCATCGCCCACGAAGGCATCTTCTTTTTCAAATTCTATCTGGATATCGGGCGGGAAATGCAGCTCAAGCGATTTCACGACCGGCGCCATGATCCGCGCGCCGTCTGGAAGCTGTCATCGATGGATATCGCGGCGCTGACCAAATGGGACGATTACAGCGAAAAACGCGATCGCATGCTGAGGGAGACCCATACCGAGCATGCACCCTGGACGGTCATCCGAGCAAACGACAAGCGCCGGGCCCGGCTTAACCTGATCCGCCATATGCTCAAGACGATGCATTATGACGGGAAGGACAAGGATGCGATCGGCCATTTCGATGACAAGATCGTCGGCTCGGGGGCGGGCTTCCTGAAATAGATGCCCCGCTGACCGGGCCGTCTTACGGAACCGGCTCTTACTGGCCCGGCAAGACGCGGATGGCGAAAAGGTTGATGCCGCGCGCCTTGCCGTCAACATCGCTGTTGATGATCAGCCGCCCGGGGGATGTCGGCGCCATCGACCGGTCGAAACGGACCTGGAAAAGCGCATCCGATTTTTCCCGCGCGACGTTGAAGCGATGACGGTCGCAATCGCCAAGCGTCTGAAAATCGCATTGGACCGTGATCTGCGTTGCACTATCCGAGGTCGCCTGCAGGGTCAGCGCAAAGGTCGACGTCTTTCCGGCCAATTGCTGCAGGACATTGGCCGGAATTTCGATGGCGAGATTGCCCTCAGCAGCGCTGCTTTGGGAGGTCAGACGAACAGCCGCTCCGTCATTTTCCGAGATATTTTCCACCTTCGCCTGAGCGCCGCTTACGATCTTGGAAGCATCCGTCGGCTTGAAAACCTCGATCCACTCCGCGGAAAAGCCGTTCTGCGGATCTATAGTCGCCAATTGCCCGCCGCCCCCGGTCTGATTGTTCTGGTCGTTGGTCTCTTCCCTGCCGGTAAAATCTTCGGGCTCGGTGCGGGCCGGCGGATTGGCAACGCTGGTGTCGCGCTCGGCGGGGCTTAGCAGCAGGCCGGACGTATAAACCCACCAGGCTCCCATTCCGATGAAAGCCAGCAGAACACACCAGAGAAGCAGGCGAGAGAAGAATTTGCGTGGCTTGCGCCGGACGGCGGCGGCTTCGGGCCTGAAATCCATCGCCGCAGATCTGCCGGAGGCTGGCTGAGATGCAGCCGTTGGCGCGGATCCAGGCTGATCGGCCCGCTCTGCGCGCATATCGCCGAAGCCATGCTCATTTCCGAGATTAGGCTCCGAGCGGCCGCGGGTCTCGCCGCGGACCGCCATTGCATCCTCGTCACGTGCCTGAGCAGGCGGGGTGGCCGGCGGCCGCATTTCCACGACAGGAGGCACCACGCTGGCATGCAGGCGCGCACGTTCTTCGCCTTCTATCGTGCGGATCGTCGCCTCCAGGCGCTGGCGCTGCGTGGAAACGGTGTCGACGTCAGTGATGTCCTGCTTACGCAGGCCGGCTTCCAGCGCCTGGCGCGCCGATTGATAGATGCGCGCTCGGACTTCCGGATTGGCGCGATCGGATCGCTCCAGAGCATTTCTGATAGCCGCTTCTAGTCCGCTCACGTCCGGTCCTTCATCCTTTCACTACGACATCGCGCTTGGAGATCTACGGATGCCTTGTCATGTTCGGTAGCTTCATGCCTCAGAATCTGCAAGCATTTTGCGACTTCAGTGCCGCAAATCGACCGGGGATAAACCGCAAGGATGGCATATGAAGGACTATGTCTTTTCCCAATCGACCAGTTCTGTTATCAACTTGACGTTTTCGTAAACGTAAATGGCGGGGGCGCTGCATGACTCTTCCTTCCATCCTCTCCGGAAATCTCAGGCTCCCGGTGGTAGGCTCGCCGCTTTTCATCGTCTCGCACCCGGCACTGACACTCGCGCAATGCAAGGCAGGCATCATCGGCGCCTTCCCGGCGCTGAACGCCCGGCCGGAAAGCCAGCTCGACGAGTGGCTTGCAATGATCACCGAGGATCTGGCCGATTACAATGCCAGACATCCGGAACGACCGGCAGCGCCTTTCGCTGTCAACCAGATCGTGCATGCTTCCAACAAACGACTGGAACATGATCTCGCGCTTTGCGTGAAATACAAGGTGCCGATCGTCATATCTTCGCTCGGTGCGGTGCCTGAGGTCAATGCCGCAGTCCACTCCTATGGCGGGATCGTCCTGCACGATGTCATCAACAACCGCCACGCGAATTCGGCAATCCGCAAGGGTGCGGATGGGCTTATAGCCGTCGCAGCCGGGGCTGGCGGCCACGCGGGTACGCTTTCACCCTTCGCCCTCGTCCACGAGATCCGCGAATGGTTTGACGGTCCCCTGCTGCTTGCCGGCGCGATCGCCACCGGCGGCGCGATCCTGGCCGCGCAGGCCATGGGTGCGGATATGGCCTATGTCGGCTCTCCATTCATTGCGACGGAGGAGGCGCGCGCCTCCGACGCCTACAAGCAGGCAATCGTCGACGGCGCTGCCGCAGATATCGTCTATTCCAACTATTTCACCGGCGTCCACGGCAACTATCTGAAATCCTCAATCAGGGCAGCCGGCATGGATCCGGACCGCCTGCCTGAGGCCGATCCCACGAAGATGGATTTCGAAGAGGCGACCACGGGTGTCAAAGTCTGGAAGGACATCTGGGGCAGCGGCCAGGGGATCGCCGCCATCAAGGCGGTGGAGCCCGTCGCAAGTCTCGTCGGCCGGCTGGAGGCCGAATACCGGCAGGCGCGCGCCCGGCTGGCACTCTGACCGCGTTTTTTGACAAAGGGCGAACAGAGCGCTTGAAATCTTCCGCCTTTGCCTGTATCAGCCGCATGCAAATCGCGGACCGCCACAGCAGGTCTCCGAATCGCCGCTTTAGCTCAGTCGGTAGAGCACATCATTCGTAATGATGGGGTCACGTGTTCGAGTCACGTAAGCGGCACCAGCCTTTTTCAAGAACTTAGCAAGGATACGTAGCCCGAGCGCGAAAGAGTCCGAGCGCCTGGGCAACATCTGCGCTGCTCCAAAATTCGCCTCAGCGACTATGTGAGGTCCCTAGATCAGGATGATTTCAGGCCGAAACGGCCTGAAATCTGAATCCTGATCTACATCAAAGAGTTAGAGCGAGATTTATGCCGAAAACCGCTCACACTTTTCGGCATCCCGCTCTAGAGACAGCCACGAAACCGCCGTGAGGGCTTTAAGCGAATCGGGTTGCGAACGGTTTGTGAGCGGCGGCAAACGTCATTCCACGCGAAGCCCATGCCCGAGTGACTGCTTGGAAGACTTACTTCGGCAGCAGTACAACATATACTAGTGATGATTTATGCTATATAGTAACAATTGGTATTGCGGCGGAACGGGAGGCAGTATCCAGCCCACCAAGAGGTTCTTGTAGAATTTACCAAACTCGCCGCCTCTGCTCTGATAACGACGGATATGATTTTTGTCGTGGAAGAGATCATGCGCTCTGTATCACCGGAAGATGCCCTTCGACTGGCGGGCAATGATGGTTGCGCCAAGAGCGGGTCAGGAACAAGATCGCAGCGCAAGTCGCTAGCCGCTTATGCAAAGCCTACACGAGCACCAAAGCGGACCGACGAGAATTCATGATTAGTCCGTCAATGGGCTACGATGGAAAGAAGTGGTCGCAACAACGAGCGACGAGACTCGCCAAACGCTGGAGTAGGCGCCGACCATCGAGAACCACCGTTGCAGCGTTCGATCGGATTGAAGGGGATGCACTCGTGAGTGTTTCCTATCATGATCTGCTAGCGTGTCCCGCCTGCGAAGGAGCTCTCGCCTTGACGGGCACTGATATGACCTGCGTCCGTTGCGGGCAGATTTACCATTCGAGGGGAACGGCCGATCGGTGGGATCTGCGTCTGGCCGGGCCGCGGAGCTATCCGGTCATCTACCGTCTCGGCGTGCCACCAGTGGTGGACCTGGCCAACTTGTTCGAAACCTTGCCAGCAAACCCGTACGGCAACGTCCTTGATTGGTCAGGCATCGATGGTGAGCTCACCTATGGAAACCGGCTGACACCGGAACTTATCAGCTACTTCCCGCGCGCCCAGGGATCCGACGCTTGGATGCTCGATCTAGGCTGTGGCAGCCGCAACTTCGAGAGCCTCTGCGAAGAAGTCACCGGATTCAACTATCTCGGCATCGATTATGAAGGCGATGGCCCTGACCTGCTTGCGGATGCCCACGCGCTTCCATTCAAGAATCAGAGCTTCGATTTCGTTCTGTCGATAGCGGTGCTCGAACACCTTGCGTTTCCGGATGTAGCCATGGAGGAAGCGTTTCGCGTTCTCAAGCCGGGCAGGATTTTCATCGGTACGGTGGCGTTCCTCGAACCATTCCATATGGACAGTTATTATCACATGACCCATTTGGGCACCGCCCGTGTACTCACACATGCGGGCTTCGAGATTGTGGCAATGGCGCCGAATATGGAATGGTCGGGAATCCGCGCCCAAGCGGAGATGAGCCTCTATCCGGGCCTCCCGCGTAGTGTCAAACGCCACATGACCTCAGCCGTAACCCCTGTCAGCAAGGTGATGTGGGCCGTCAGGCGGGCGATGCGTAAAAGCGACCGCACCGCCAATCTACAGCGCCTGCTGGAAACCACCGGCGGATTTCGTTTCGTCGCGAGACGCCCGGAATGCCGGGAATAAAGGGCACTATCGTTGACGCCATCACGTGTTCGAGTGACGTAAGCGGCACCGGCTTTTCAAGCAGTTAGAAGCTTCGATTCTCTGATTGGCTACCCGCTAGCTCTCAGGGGCAACGCACAGGATAACAGCAATGGTGTTTCACCCTGCTGCGGTCCCTGAAGCTGCCTCGGCAAAAATCGCCTGCAATTCCATCTGTACCGCGTACATAAACAAGGCCGCCTGTCGCGAGATCTCCTTCTCGGCGACTCCCTGCCCCCTGAACGCTGCGGCAAATTCAGCCATCTCTGACCGCCAGAAGCGGTTGGCTTCCTCCCGATGGAGGCGTTGAAGGGCATCGGCGCATCGTTTTACATCGCTGGTGCGCCGGTCGGCCGGGAACTGTAGAACTGTCATGTTGTCTCCGCCACTGCCAGGCGATTCGCCCGTGGATGGTGGCACCATCGCTGCCACTCCTTCACAAAGATTAAACAAGCCAGTCATACCGGCTCGGGCTGGCGGGCAGACGACGCTGCCAGATCGTCACTCTACATTTTTGTTCGCTATTTCAGCCGTGAAGACCGGTCTCATCGTCAAGCTGAGTGGCGAATTATTCCGGCAATGTGGCGCTATGGGTTCGCTGACATCAATAGACCGACAATCGCCGTTGGAGAGCAATATGCTCAAGTACCTGTTTTACCCGGAGAGTATCGGCCGGTGGCGCTGCGTTCGAAGCCACCGCCGCTCGCAGTGCCTTGTTAAGATGGTCAATAGCGATAACGAGTTCATCATCGCCAATGGCGCAGTCGTTTGCGATCAGCGCAGCCAAGTCAGTAATGTCCGTCAACATGACGCGTTTTCCTCTTCAGTCATTGAAGCGAGGGAAATCTAGTAGATTCGCTATTCACGCGCCGTTCACGGGGGCTATCGAGGTTAATGCGCCGTTAGCAGGGGCCGACCCGACCGAGGCCAAACCCTTGATTTCGGAAAGCCAAGGCCGTTCAAAATGGGATGCAGCCTGTGGAAAACCTTCGGCGCCTCTGCAGAGACGAGATTGGCTTATAGGTGATAGGTCCGACGTCGGCTTGAAACCCGCATGTCGGGCGGAGCAAAATATTTGAAGTCGCCATGCATCGCCGGCTCAGACGGCCTTGCTTTGAGGACGTCGCCTTTCCGCGATATTGCCTGCCGCCGCATAGGCCTGATTTACAATCTCGGGCACGAGATCGATATCGGGTAGGCTGCCGAGACCGAGGGGTCCGATGGCAAACAACCCGTCGGTCACGCGACCGTTTACGACAAGTTCTCCTGTCGCATCGACCGCAAGGCCAAGATGTAGTTCATCGGGCTCGGCGAAATGCGCCTCGAAAAGGCTCTGCATGAGCGGTGTTTCGAGATCAGGCGCCTGGCAACGACAATCGACGACCTGATCGGCATAGAGCAGTTCCTCGTTCGACTGACCCGCAGATCTGACGAGCAATCCCGTCGAGGTCCGGCGAATGGCCTGGCCCTTGAGAAGCACGGTATTGCCCTCCGCCAATTCCCGCTGCAGCCGCAGATGCAGGGTTTCGGGAAGGCGATTGCGGTGGCTGTCATAGATAGCACGCAGATGCCGGTTGAAGCGCTGTTTTTCACCGGCCGGCAGTGACCGCCAGAGCGTGCGGGCATGTTTGCGCAGCCCGTTCATGATCGATTGCCAGCTCTGGCCTTGCCCCTCGGCATCCCTGCATGCCTGGCGGACGAAGCGGAAGATTTCGTCGATGCGGGAAGGCATCGCTTCCGCGGGGAAGACAGGCTCGGCCGATTGACGCGTATGGCTTTGCGGCAGGAAGCCGTGTTTGGAAACGATCGTGATCTGGCCGTGGTAGCCGCTGTCGCGCAATTGCAGCAGGCGATCCACCACGCGCAGACCGCTCCCGAGCAGGATGGTGTGGGGTCGGGCGACGAGGCGTCGCGGCCGGACGGCGGCTGGCTCTTCCAACGGCTCCTGATGTGAGCGATCAGTCATGCCATAGCCCGTCGCCAGAATGACGCTATCGAAAAGCGGGGTCGATACGCTGGCGCTCTCGACGAAGAAGCGGTTGCCAGGCCCGCGGCCGATGCCGATCACGGGGTCATGGCTGAGTTGAAGGGTTATGTCCCGCCGCAGCGCCAAGGCCTCGGAGAACCGCTGATAGACATAGTCGCTGAAGATGCTCTTGGGGACGAAAATCTGCTGAAAACCGGGGATGGCAGCCGGAACGGCGGCGCGGAATTCAGCATTGCCGCAAAGCCAGTCATTGAAATCGTCCGGATCGCCGGCAGAAACGGACAGGTCGCGCACGCGGCTGTTCAAGATCTCGCCAGCCTGGGGCGAAGCCAGCGCCTGACCGCCGCTGACGCTCGAATTCGGATCGAAAAGCTGCAGATGAAACGGTCCCCTGACGGTCTTCATCAGGGCAATCGCCATCATCATGCCGGAAAAGCCACGGCCGACAACGGCGATGCGCGGCAGACCGAAGGGCTGTACCGAAGCTCTTGCCCTCAAAGAGAAAAGTCCCCGAACCGTCATATCAACTCCTTTCCCCAGGTGGTCGATCAAGGTCTTAAGGCAGTTGCTTTGCCGATCTCTACGGCACGACCCAATCGATTCGAGCCGTTCTTCCGGTTCCAATTCCCGGTCCGGAACTCTTGAGCATCGAGTGCGTTCGGGTCTTTCGATGCCGGGATTCAACAGCGCGTTCCGGCGTCATACTGTCAATAGTCCCGGTCGGTAGTTGTTATAGTCTACCTGTTTAGTCGTATATGAAAGCGCGAAATGAGCCCGGTAGCAAGTGGTTATTGCACGAGATCCGGAAAAGAGGCACAGGATCTCGGCCGAGCGATCGAAAGCTAAAGTGGCGCTTCGCCCGGAAAAAGGCCTATATTGGGCAGCGAAAGGCGTCTTTCCCCATGATCGAAGACGGTGGAACGATAAAGAAAATCTAATGTCTATAAGATCTATGGAATAACTTCTCTTATCCAGGCCGCGGGCCTGCTGATATGCCATGGATGGGAGTCATGAATGGGAACCATATCGCAGCTGCACGCACGAACGAGACCGATCGCACACCGTATCCAGAGCGAGGAGGAAGCACTGGAAGTCGCCCGCGCGTTGGCCGCCGACTTCATGCCCCGAGCGAGCGACCGGGACATCAACCGCCTGCTTCCCCATGACGAGCTTGACGCTTTATCTCAATCCGGCCTGCTCGGGATCAGCGTTCCGTCCGAATATGGCGGTCTCGACGTATCAAATTCGATCCTGGCCGACGTCGCCGCGACCCTGGCGGAGGCGGACCCTTCCGTCGGCCAAATTCCGCAGGTTCATTTTCATATTCTCGAAGCCCTGCGCAACGATGGAAGCGAGGAGCAGAGAAAGTTCTTCTTCGAACGGGCGCTGACAGGCGACCGTTTCGTCACCGCCGTTTCGGAACCGGGCAATGATGATACTCGGATCGCGCCGGACGGCCTCGGATATCGCATCACCGGCCGCATGCATCATTCGACCGGCATTCTGTTTGCCGATTGGATCGCCGTCATCGCGCCGGATCCTGGCGGCCGAACAGTCATATCCTTCTTATCCCGGGATGCGGAAGGTATCCAAGCGATCGACGATTGGGACGGCTTCGGCCAGCGCACGACCGGCAGCGGCACCATTACCCTCAATAATGTCTATGCAAATGCCGACGCCGTCCTCCATCGTGATGCCGGCTCGCAACGTCTGACGACCGTCGGCCTGGTCGGTGAGATCATTCACGCCGGCATCGATCTCGGGATCGCGCGCGCCGCCTTCAGGGAAGCGCTGGACTTCGTGAAGAGCAAGGCTCAGCCCTTGACAAGGAGCGGCGTTGGCAGCGGCATCGAAAGGGCGGCGGACGATCCACTCATTCTTTCCCGGATAGGAGAGATCGCCATCCGGCTGGAGACAGCGGCAGCGATTGTCGAACGGGCAGGCAAGAAGATCGACATCGGGCAGATCGATCCGAAAGAAGCAAATCTCATAGATGCCATGCTGTCTGTGGCGGCTGCAAAGGTGCTGACGGGCGAAATCGCACTGGAGGCCTCAAACACGCTCTTCGAGCTCGCAGGCATCTCCGCCACAAGAATCGGTCTCAATCTGGACAGGCACTGGCGCAACGCCCGGACCCATACGCTGCTCAATCCGTTACCGAGGATGTATTATGAGATCGGCAACTATCACCTGAACAGGGTCACTCCGCCCGAAGGCAGCATATTTTAGAGCGGGATGCCGAAAAGCTGTGCGGTTTTCGGGCGACATCCCGCTCAAACTTTTGAGTGAGAGCCGGGAACCCGGCGTCGGTCAGCTGGCGGCAGAGGTTGGATGCTGCTCCTCGCCGTCATCGAGCTTATCGCCGCTTGCCACGAACTGCTCCAAGGTCATGTTGTCGAGGATCGAGGCAATCGCATCGCGAACTTCGGTCATGGACCGGCGCACATGACAGGTCTCCGGATCAGCACAGTCTTCGCAGGCTTCGTAAGCCGTGCGGCTCGCGCAGCGGATTGGCGCGAGAGGTCCATCGAGCGTGCGGATGACATGGCCGATACGGATCTCGGATGCCGGCCGAGACAGCGAGTAGCCGCCGCCGGGTCCCTTCTTGGAGCGCAGGATTCCCACATTGCGCAGCTCAAGCAGGATCGTGTCCAGGAATTTCTTCGGAATATTGTTCCTTGCCGCAACGTCATTGATGAATGCCGTTTCGCCAGGCGCCAGCTGCGCCAGATCGACGAGGGCCTTCAGTCCGTATTTTCCTTTTTTCGTGAGCATGATGGTCTGCTTTTCGGGAAACTCAAAAATACCTCTGACCGCGTCAGAAGCTCAAGAACGCAAGCGCCTATGGGTTTACACACTTCAGATAGCGCTAAAGCGACCGCTAAACAAGAAGATAGATTATAATTTGTATAGTTTAACTTGATAAATTACGGATTGGTATCTTCCAAACGGCAACGGCACGCAAAATCATCGTTGAGCGGTCGGGTTAGCAACGGCGCTGGCAAATCATGCGGCCTTACTCAGTTCCCCTGCACGGTCGAGTACCCGAGCGGCCACGAAGAGCGCATGTTCGGAGACCTGCGGTAGCCCCATGAGTTCGCCGAAGGTTCCTCGCGCCAATGGCCCGGCGATATAGAGCGAAGGGGCCACTGCGCCGGATGAACCGAGCGCTTCCGATTGTTCGTTGCAGGCAAGCCCGAGGCCGGCAGCGTCCAGGGACAGGTATCCCCGCTCAGCAAGATCGCCGATCCATCTCTGGCTTGAGAGAATCCCGAGATGGGCCGGACCGGTGGTGACCACGACCGCATCGAAATGCCGTTCGATCGGGGTGCTCGAATAGCGCGGTCGAAGAAGGCATCTTACTTCACCGTTTTCAACCGCGACGGAGACAACCGATGCGGCGAGGATTTCCAGCCGTCCTTCCGACAGCGCCTCCTTCAGCACATTCTCGACCTGAGGGGCGACACGGAAGCGATGGACATCCCAATAGGGGCGCAGGTGGCGGACAATCCGCCGCCTTTCGGAAACAGGCAGACTACGCCAGAGGTCCTGACCTTGTGTCCGCACCTGATCTATGACCGCATGCCATGTCAGTCCGGCTGCTTCCGCCTGCCTGATCGAGCTTCGCACCGTGCGAAGGAGGTCCGTCGCTCTCTGAAAGGAGCGAGAGACAAAGTCCCCAAAGGGTTCCTGCGGAAACGACGGATGCCCACGGGAGCGAAGACCACGACGCGAAATCGCGGTTATATGTCCGCGATGACCAGGTATGGCGAGCGAGGCGACCACGTCCGCCGATGTCAGACCGTTGCCCACGATCAGCAGGCGATCGTTCCGGCCAATCACATCGAGCGCGCCTGGCCTCGTCGGATCGGCGACGAAGCGGGGATGATCGCCAAGCGCTGCTGCAAGCGACCGCGGTGCTGCCGGTGCCGGATGACTGGTGGCAAGCACCAGGATATCGGCCGTCAACCGATTGCCGTTTTCCGCCTTGATCAGCCAATGGCTCTCCTCCCGCTCGACCTCCGTGACCAATGACCTCACCTGCACGATGCGCCCGCTTTGGACGAAGGGGCTGACCATGGCGTTGACATAGTCGCCGAAGACGCGACGGCGGGGAAACAGCTGCCCATCGGGTCTTTCTGCCTCGAGATCCCCAGCAACTCCACCGTTCTCTTCAATCCAGCGCAGAAACTGTTCCGGCTCGTTCGGCAGAAGGCTCATGCGCGATGCGGGTACGTTGATCCTGTGGGCGGGGTCTCGCGTATCATAGGCAAGCCCGGCACCAAGCTTTTCTCGCGGCTCGAAGACGACGATCCGACCGATGGCCGCTTCGGATGCCTGAGCCAGATGAAAGGCGACCGCTGCTCCGGAGAAACCACCCCCGATAATCGCAACGACAGGCTCGGCATAATTTTCATCGCTCATGTTCGCAGGCTCGTCGGCTCCAATAGATCGCTTCTCTATAGTCTATAATTTTTATTGAGAATGGAATAGCCGCCGGTCAAGTTTCACAGTTCAGTCAATGGACCGGCTGACCAACTCGCGATCAGCTTCCTTGGACGTGTCTCTGCCAAACTCTATGGGGGCATTTCGTACTGTCACACAACCATGTTAGCTTCAACCGGGTTTTGATGGGAGGCGTGCGTGGATACTGACTTTCGCGTGACGGGCAAAAATGCTGCTTCACCATTTTCGCTCACCATTCACCGCGGTGACGGCATGGTGCTGCTCGGCATGGACTGGAAGGTTGGCCGGCCGCCCGCCGATTTCGTCGGCTTTGCTATCCAGTACCGCGAGCCCAACACCCAGTTCTTCAAGACCGTGCGCAACCGCATCGGCTTTCCCGGCCAGCCGGTTCCCGACGACGGCATCCGCACCACCGAAGCGCCAATCCAGAAGTTCCGCTGGGTCCATTTTCCCTTCAACGCCGATCTCCAGGGCGCCTTCCTTTATCGGGTCACGCCGATGTTCATGGACGCCGGTGGCGTGCTCACAGCGGGCGAGGCGCAGGAGGCGGAACTGGCGCTAATGCGCGAAACCATTCCCGGCAAGTTGAACGTCGCCTTCACCCGCGGCTTCGTCTCGTCACAGGCCTTCGTGCGCAACTTCTCCGCCGGAGGGCCGATCATCACGCTGGTACCGCCCGACGCCGACGAGGGGCTGAACTTCGTGCCCACCCATGCCGACGCCGACCGGGCGTTCGCCTGGATGGGGTTCGAGGCGCGCGCCGAAACGCTTTCGCTTCTCGATCGGGCGCGTGAGGCCGGCGCCGAAGTCCGCGTCATCGCCTATGATCTCAATCTGCCCGAGGTGCTCGACCGGCTGGAAGCGCTTGGACCGAAGCTCAAGATCATTATCGACGACAGTGCGCGGACCACGGGCCACGGCCGTCCCAATTCGCCCGAAACAATGGCCGCGGAGCGTCTGATCGCCTCGGCCGGTGCCGACAACGTGAAACGTCAGCACATGGCAAACCTGCAGCACCAGAAGTCGATCGCGGTGCGCGGCGGCGATGTCGCGACCGTTCTCTACGGTTCGACCAACCTCAGCTGGCGCGGCCTCTATGTGCAGTCGAACAATAGCCTCGCCGTCCACAGCGCCAGCGCTGTCGACGATTATTTCACCGCCTTCGAGACCTATTTCGCTGCCACGCGCGCCGACGACTTCCGCGCCTCAGCAAGTTCTGCCGGCTGGTTCGACCTTGGCCTGTCCGGCGTCGATGCCAAGGTCGCCTTCTCGCCACACAGCGAAGCCAACGGCCGATTGGATGAGATCGGCGCCGACATCGACACGGTCCAATCCAGCGTCCTTTTCTCGCTCGCCTTCCTCGGCCAGACCACGAGGGGGCCGATCGGCCCGGCATTGGGGCGCGCTTTGGAGCGCCCGCAAGTGCATGTCATGGGGATTGCCGACGCACGGGTGGAGGCCGGGAACCTTGGCCTGACGGTGCTCACCCCGGACAACCGCCGCAGGGTTGTGCGCGCCGCCGCCCTTACCGGCAATGTCCCGCCACCATTTGTGACCGAGCCCTCGGGGCTTTCAGGCGTCCACGGCAACGAGCGCGGCACCAGAATGCACCACAAATTCGTCGTCCTCGACTTCGACAAGCCCACGGCGCGGGTCTATCTTGGCTCCTACAATTTCTCGGAACCGGCCGATGGAGAGAACGGTGAGAACCTGGTGCTCGTTCGCGACCGCACGGTAGCGACCAGCTACATGATCGAGGCGCTCAGGATGTATGACCATTACGTCTTCCGCGTCGCCTCCGAAGAGGGGCAGCACACTGCGCAGCCTTTGGAATTGAAGCGACCGCCGCAGCCCGGCGGCAAGGCCTGGTTCGAGCGCGACTGGACCGATCCCATCCGCGCCCGCGACCGAGAGCTCTTTGCGCGCTGACGGATAGACGCGTGAGCTCGTGCCGAGCCGTCGCTGGGCAAGTTGCTGCCTCATTCGTGCCAAATCCCGGCCTTTGCTTCCCAGTCGCGGGGCAGGAGCTCCGCCCCGCTACAAACCGGATCTACAACAGCTTCTCCAGCGTGATCGGCAGTTCGCGGATCCGCTTGCCCGTTGCATGGAAGACCGCATTGGCGATCGCAGGGGCGACCCCGACGATCGGCAGCTCGCCGACCGCCTTTCCGCCGAGTACCGATGCATTATAGTCAGGAATACCGACCGATATGACCTCGATATCGGGAATATCGGCGTTGGTGGCCACGAGATAGTCGCCGAGATTGTTGTTGATCACGCGCGCATGACGGGGATCGATGATCCCCTCCTCGAGCAACGCCTGGCCGATACCCATGATGATGCCGCCCTTCCACTGGCTCTCGGCGAGCTTCGGATTGTAGAGGCGACCGGAATCCAGCGCCGAGACGACCCGTGACACACGGACCGTGCCGAAATCCTCGTCGACGCGCACTTCGATGAAATGGGCGCACCAGCTGTGCAGCGAGTAGCCGCCATCCGTGGGCTCACGCATGGTCGCGATCGTGGTGAAGTTGTCGTAGCGTTTCTCCGGGCTCACCGAATTTTCCGGCAGGGTATCCCTGAGGGCCTCGATCCGCTCGCGCCCGATGCGGCGCATGAATTCGGCAACCGGAATGCCGGAGCCATCTTCGCGCGGCGCGGCAATCTTGCCGTCTGCCACGACCAGCGTATTTGCCTGCAGTTCCCGGAACGGCGAGTTCGGGTCGTTGATCGCGAGACCTACCAGCTCGTCGCGTGCGGCGACGGCGGCCTTGTGGACGGCACCGGTCATGAGGTTCGCCAGTTGCGAGCCTCCGGCGACCGGAGCCCGCGGCAGGGCTGAATCGCCGAGCTTGACGCGGATCTGCTCGATGGGAATGCCCATCGCCTCGGCTGCCGTCTGTGCCAGGATCGTGTAGGTTCCCTGCCCCATGTCAATGCCGCTGCTGGCGACCTCGACCGTGCCGTCCGATAGGATGCGCACAAGCGCTTCGCCTGCCGTACGGCGGACGGGATAGGTGCCGGCGGCGACACCCCAGCCGATTAGCTGGCTGCCGTCCCGCATGGAACGGGGCGCGGGCGACCGCTTCGACCAGCCGAAGGTTTCGGCGCCAGCGGCGAAAGCCTCCCGCAGCCGTCGCGTCGACCAGGGAAGCCTGGCGTGCGGATCCTCTTCGGCATAGTTCAGCAGCCGAATTTCGAGGGGATCCATCCCGACCTCGTAGGCGAGCTCATCGATCGCGCATTCGATGCCGAAAGCACTCGGGTTTTCGCCGGGCGCGCGCAAGGCACCAGGAGTGACCGTATTGACCTGAACGACATTCTGCCGGGAGCTCAGGTTCGGCGTCGCATACATGATCGAGGTCACCGCTCCGAGCGGCTCGACCGCCACCCCGACCATCGACGTTTCGTTGGCGCTGCGATGAACGACGGCGAGGAGCTTGCCTTCCTTCGTTGCGCCGAGCGCGATCGTCTGGCGCGTGCCGGGTCGGCCGCCAAAGGCCGTAAAGGTCTGCGGCCGGGTGACCACCAGCTTCACCGGGCGTCCAAGCATCTTGGCCGCCATTACCGCGAGCGCTCCATGTGCCAGGGCAAGCGCCTTCGATCCGAAGCCGCCGCCAATATAGGGCGAAACCAGGCGGACATTCTCGAAGGGAATGCCGAACCATTCCGCATAGGTGCGCGCCATGCCGTCCACCCATTGGCTCGGCTCCCAGAGAGTAAGCCGGTCATCGGCTTCCCAGTGGGCAATCAGGCCATGCGGCTCGATCGGGACATTATATTCACGGGGGGTCTTGTATTCATTCTCAATGCGGATGGGCGCCTGGGCGAGCGCGGTTTCAGGCTCTCCCCATTCCTTCGTGAGCGCGTCGAGCGGCATGCCTTCACCCGCATTCGAATCCTCAAGACCGAACACAGCCGGCTTCTCGTCATAGGTGATCCGGACCAGGGCCGCCGCTGCCGTCGCCTGCTCGAGAGTTTCCGCAATGACGGCGGCGACATGCTGGCCGCTGAAGCTTATCTCCTGGGTCAAAGGACGATAGGGTCCCTCCGGACCGGGGGTTCCCAGCCATGTCGAAGCCGAATTCAGCAGCAGGAGATTGTCCGGCGTCAGAACGAGGAGGACTCCGGGCGCGGCTTCGGCCGCCGACGTGTCGATCGTCTTGATCGTTCCCGCCGCAATCGTGCTCTGGATCATCACGGCATGGACGAGACCTTCCAGCCGCTGCTCCACGGCATAGACGGCACCGCCCGTGATCTTGGCGGGTCCATCCATGCGTGACAGTCTTCCGCCGAGCGCGCCGTCGGACGCATCACCATGCTTCCGTCTGGTTTCCACGATGCTCATGCCATATCTCCCATCTTCAATATGGCGCGCGCGACAACACGCGGCGCAAGTTCGATCTTGTAGTGGTTTGCGCCATGGTCGACGGCGCCTTCCATGGCAAGCAGGCTGGCCTGCCGCACGGTTTCGGGATCGAGGGTCTTGCCCTTCAGGGCCGCTTCGACGGCCCGCGCGCGCCACGGCTTCGTCGCGACACCGCCGAGGGCCACGCGCAGATCGCGGATCGTGCGGCCGTCCGCTTCCAGTTCCAGTCCCACCGCAGCGCTGGCAGCGGCAAATTCATAGGATTGCCGATCGCGAACCTTGAGATAAGTGGAGCGACGGGCAGCGGGAGAAGCCGGAATGGTGACCGCCGTGATGATTTCGCCGGCGGCAATCGCATGCTCCTTCTGCGGCGTCGACCCCGGAAGCAAGAAGAAGTCGTCCACCGGCACCTGTCGTTCGCCGAGATGCACCACGGCATCGAAGGCCACGAGTGCAACGGCAAGGTCGCCCGGGTTGGTGGCTATGCAGGCATCGCTCACGCCGAGGACAGCATGGTTGCGGGTGACCCCGCCGATTGCCGCGCAGCCCGAGCCCGGATTGCGCTTGTTGCAGGCGGAAAAGGTTGCGGGATCCCGGAAATAGGGACAGCGTGTGCGCTGCATCAGATTGCCGCCGATCGTCGCCATATTGCGGAGCTGAGCAGAGGCGGCCTGCCATAGGGATTCTGAAACGGCCGGAAATTCGGTCTTGATGCCGGGATCGTCCGCGACGCGGCTCATCTTGGCGAGCGCGCCGATCGAGGCACCATTCGCATCGACCTTAATTGCGTCAAGGCCGGCAAGATGGGTGATATCGACAACGGTCTCGGGTTCGGCAATGCCGCATTTTGCGAGATCGAGCAGCGTCGTGCCACCGGCGAGAATCATGTTACCCATGCGGGCGGCGGCCTGCCGCGCCTCTTCAGCGGAGGTCGCGCGGAGATAGGAAAAGTCTCTCATCGGGCCATCTCCGCAGCTTCGCGCACCGCCGCGACGATATGCGGATAGGCCCCGCATCGACAGAGATTGCCGGACATGTATTCGCGGATCTCGTCGTCCGATCCGGCATGGCCTTCGCGGATGCAGGAGACGGCGGACATGATCTGTCCCGGCGTGCAGTACCCGCACTGGAAGGCATCATGTTCCAGAAACGCGGCCTGCACGGGATGCGGGTCACCATTGGGTGCCGCGAGGCCCTCGATGGTCGTGACCGCGCGGCCTTCGACCTGTGCTGCAAGCGTCAGACAGGAGAGAACACGGGAACCGTCGACGTGAACGGTGCAGGCGCCGCACTGGCCCTGGTCACAGCCTTTCTTGGTCCCGGTCAGACAGAGATGTTCGCGCAGCGCGTCAAGGAGGGTGACCCGCGGTTCGAGCGCGAGTTCACGCTCCTCTCCGTTGACGTTCAATGTGATAGTTATGGTGGTTGGAGTCATCGTCTTGTTCCTGCTCCATGGTCTAAGTGCGAGGCGAAAGCCGTTGGGCCTTGAATTGAAGGCGTAGAGCGCCAGATTGCCGGAGTGATGGCCCGTTATCACAGGACCCCCGGCTGCCCGGCGAGACCGGACCGCCTGCTTTCCGGGCCTATGCCGGACCTCGATCGCAAGGCTTCCGGCAGGTTAAGGCATGGTATCTCCGCTTTTTATGGGATAACAATCCCGAGGCTCTTCATGAATATCCGGAGGCGCCTCCGTTTTTGATCTTAGTGACTTGCCAGCTTTGGTCAAGTCCCGAATCCGCCTGGAGCATGCATTGGCTGCCGAACAACCAGCCGGGACCGATAAGGTGCCCTCCACTCAGACGAAGACGATGCGCGCCGACGCGAAGCGCAATCGCGAAAAACTCCTGAAAGTCGCAGCGGAGGCGTTCGGCGAACACGGGGTCGAGGCCTCTCTCGAGGACATAGCGCGGCGGGCCGGCGTGGGAATAGGTACGCTCTACCGACATTTCCCGACGCGGGAACATCTTGTCGAAGTGGTCTACAGACGGGAAGTCGAGGGATTGGCGGCGTCAGGCGACGAACTGACGCGCGAACATACGCCGGATGCAGCCCTCGAAGAATGGATGCACCGTTTCGTCGGATATATCGCGACAAAGCGCGGCATGGCGAGCAGCTTGCGCATTCTGCTGACGACCAATTCCGAGCTGTTCGCCGAGAGTTCCGGCTTGATCTCGCTCGCCCTGCAACGCCTCATCGAAACGGCGGCGAAGGAAGGATACATCCGCAACGACGTCGAAAGCACGGATGTACTGCATGCGCTCTCCGGGATCTATTCGGCGCCCAATTCGCCGGATTGGCGTGACCGGGCGCGCCGTCTCGTTCGCCTTCTTATGGACGGCCTTCGCTGGGGCGCGCTAAGATCCCAGGCAGAGAAAAACCTGCCGGAACGGCAGAAGGACGGGAGTGGAAAATGAACGATCACGAACACATGGATGTCGACTGGCGCGAACACGGCGTAAAGGTCATTCCCGGCAACTCACTCGACCCCAATACGGCACAAACGCCTGGCATGGACCGTGCCACCGCCATCAACAATGCCAGGGCGGGTGCCGAAAAGATCTGGGCAGGTACCGTCACGATCCACGCCAATGCCAAGACCGGCGCCCATCATCACGGCGATCTCGAAAGCATCATCTATGTCGTCAAAGGCAAGGCGCGAATGCGCTGGGGCGAGCACCTGGAGTTCACGGCTGAAGCCGGGCCAGGAGACTTCATCTTTGTGCCGCCCTATGTTCCCCATCAGGAGATCAATGCAAGCCGCGACGAGACGCTGGAATGCGTGGTCGTGCGTTCCGGCCAGGAGCCGGTTGTCGTCAATCTCGATATCGAAATGGTCGAACCTCCGGAAGAGGTCCTCTGGAAGGACCCCATCCATCGCTGACCCACATCACTTCACGGAAAGCGCATCAGCGGCAGATTCATTCTCGGCGGTCGGCGGGATGGACTGCAGAAGGGTCTGCCGCGCCGAGGCGAGATGCCGGCGGCACGCCGCTTCTATGAGAACCGGATCGCGCGCCTGCAGAGCAGCGATATAGTCCAGATGCTCATGCAGAGCCCGCTCATTGCGTTGCCGGGCAAAGGCCTTGTTCCATTGATAATGATAGTGGAAGATGATCGCGATAGCGTCGTAGAAGTCAGCGATGAAGCGGTTCTTCGAGGCGCGGTGGATGAGGAGGTGGAAGCGCTCGTCGAGCGCCGAGAATTCCTTAAAGCGGGCATCGAGGTCGGAAAGGATGCCATGATGTTCCTGCTCGATACCGGCGAGGTCGGCCCAGGCGGGGTTCTCGGGCGGCAGCTTTCCGAATTCGGCGGCCGAATGCAACTCGAACATTTCGCGGACATCGGCAAGTTCGAGCGCAAACTCACGGGTGAAGCCTTTCAGGATCCAGTGGCTGTTCGGCCGCTTCTCAATCAGGCCGAAGCGGGAAAAGCGGATCAGGAACTCGCGCACGCTGGTGGTGCCGGTGCCGATCTCGCGGGCAAGCTCGAGTTCGTTGATCTGCATGCCTGGCGCCGCATCGTCCGAAAGGATGCGCAGCATGAAACTGCGCTCGATGATGTCATGCAGCGAATCCGTCTCTTCGGCCGGGAAAAGATCCTTCTCGGTCGGTTCACGAAGTACGATCTTCTGACGCTTGTTCCAGCGGATGATGCCTTCCGCATTGAGGCGCGTCAGGATCGCGCGGGCCGTGCTGCGGCTGATACCGAGCTGTGCAGCGATCTCCGGCTCCGACGGCAGCGTCGTATCCGTCTTCAATGCGGCGGCGTAGCGATTGAACGCTTCCTTGAAGACCGTATTCTGCCTTGCCATGCACCCCCGCTTTCCGCCCTGCCCCCGGGTTCTATTGCAACGCGCGCAGAACCGGGCCAGAAACTTGTCCGATGCGACCTTTATCGTATTTTCGGTCGCCTGCGGCTGATTGCCTCCCGCGTCCACAGGATCAATATTCCCGTTGACTTGGAAATGTTTATTGTAGATAAAAAACAAAATCAATGCGCTTTGCCGTTGGAACGAAGCGCTTCCTCAGGGAGAGAACGATTTGAATACACAGCCCTGGATCATCCTGTCGGCCGGAGACAATGTCGCGGTCGCGACAGCAGCGATTGCGTCTGGTTCGACGGTCGCAGGCGTTGAGGCGCGCGACAAGATCGATCCCGGTCACAAGGTCGCCATTGCCGATATTCCGCTCGGAACGCCGGTCGTCAAATACGGCCAGGCGATCGGACGGACCACGAAGGAGGTCAAGGCCGGCGATCACGTCCACAGCCACAACCTTCATTTCGAGAACGACCGTCTGGCGGCAACCGCGAATGCGGCGCCGGAGGCCGCGACCGCCGAGGACCGGGCGCGGACCTTCATGGGTTATCGCCGTGCCGACGGTCGCGCTGCGACGCGCAACTATATCGGTATCGTCGCCAGCGTGAACTGTTCCACCACGGTCTGTCGCGCGATCGCCGAGGAGGCGAACCGGACAATTCTGCCGCATTACGACGGTATCGACGGTTTCGTGCCGATCGTGCATGACCAGGGTTGCGGCATGAGCTCGACTGGCGACGGCATGTCCGTCCTCCATAGAACGCTCGCCGGCTATGCCCGGCACGTGAATTTCGGCGGCGTGCTGATGATCGGCCTCGGCTGCGAAGTCAACCAGCTCACGCTTTACGGCCAGAGCGGTGCAGGCGCGGCCAAGCGCCATTTCAACATCCAGGATGCCGGCGGTTCCCGTCGGGCTGTCGAGCGCGCCATGGGCGTTCTCAAAGAAATTGCCGATGATGTTGGCAAGGCTCGCCGCGAACCGATCCCCGTCGGTGAGATTATCATTGGTCTGCAATGCGGCGGTTCGGACGGCTTTTCGGGAATTACCGCCAATCCGGCCCTTGGTGCTGCGGCGGATATTCTTGCTGCCGCGGGCGGGACGGCGATCCTTTCGGAAACCTCGGAAATTTACGGCGCCGAGCATCTGTTGCGCAGCCGCGCCGTCAGCGAGGATGTCGCACGTAAACTCGATGAGAAAATCGCCTGGTGGGAGAAATATGTCGCGCTGCACGACGCCTCCCTCGATAACAACCCCTCTCCCGGCAACAAGCGCGGCGGGCTGACGACCATTCTGGAAAAGTCTCTCGGCGCCGTCGCCAAGGGCGGCCGTTCGCCTCTGACCGCCGTCTACGGCTATGCGGAGCGCGTGACAGAGCATGGTCTCGTCTTCATGGACACGCCGGGATACGACCCGGTTTCGGCGACGGGGCAGGTTGCCGGCGGCGCGAACATGATCGCGTTCACGACCGGTCGAGGCAGCTGCTTCGGCTGTCGTCCTGCGCCGTCGATCAAGCTTTCCAGCAATTCGGCGCTCTACGCCTCGATGGAAGAGGACATGGACATCGATTGCGGTACGATCGCCACCGGTGATGCAACGATCAGCGGCAAGGGCCGCGAGATCTTCGATCTGATCGTTGACACGGCCTCCGGCAAGAAGACCAAGAGCGAGCTCTTCGGTTACGGCGACAACGAGTTCGTGCCCTGGCATCTGGGCGCGACACTCTGACCTACTGCATGGTTCCTTAAATCGAACTGATTTAAGGATAAAACTATGCAGCAATTCAAAGTGTTACAGCGACCTCGTGCGCTTTGTAAGATGCACGGCGCTGTAAGTTTCAAAGTCTTCACGGGAGGGATGATGAAGACGAGAAGGATCGGCAGGACAAAGCTGGAGGTGACCGAAATCAGCTTCGGCGCAGCCGCTCTCGGCGGCCTGTTTCGCGCCTGTCCGCGCGATCAGGCGATGGAAACGCTTGATGCGGCCTGGGATAGCGGCATCCGCTATTTCGACGTCGCGCCTTGGTATGGACTAGGTCTCGCAGAGCGGCGGGTCGGCGATTTCCTGCAGCAGAAGCCGGAAAAGAGCTACGTGCTCTCCACGAAGGTCGGCCGCCTGCTGAGACCGGTCCCGACCGGCACGGTGCCGGATTACAGCTATGTCGATCCGCTCTCCTTCGACGCCGATTACGACTATTCCTATGATGGCATCATGCGCTCGGTCGAATTCAGCTATGCCCGGCTCGGCCTCAACCGCATCGATATTCTTTATGTCCACGACATCGGCGGCTACACGCATGGCGCGGCGAAGAACGCCGTCTATCTGCGCCAGTTCCTCGATTCCGGCGTGAAGGCGCTGGAACAGCTGAAATCTTCAGGCGCGATTTCCGCCTTCGGCCTCGGCGTCAACGAGGTACCGGTCTGCCTCGACGTTATGCGCAATGCGGATATCGATTGCATCCTGCTTGCCGGCCGCTATACGCTGCTCGATCGCTCGGCGGTCGCCGAGTTGCTGCCGCTCTGCAGGCGGAAGGACACGTCGCTCGTCATCGGCGGCGTCTTCAATTCCGGCATTCTCGCGACCGGGCCGGTGCCAGGATCGCACTTCGACTACATGCCGGCAACCGACGAGGTGCTTGCCAAAGTCGGGGCGATGGAGGAGATCGCCGAACGTCAAGGCGTACCACTTGCAGCCCCTGCCCTGCAGTTTCCGCTGCGCGATCCAAGCGTCGCCTCGGTGCTGATCGGAACGGCGAAAGCTTCCACCCTCGAAAGGAACATGGCGCTCATCGAGCAGCCTTTGCCGGATAACCTGTTTTTCGAATTTGAAAACCTGACGCTTGTCGCGCCGCCACTCGGCGAAGACGCGGTCCGGGTCTAAGGAGATCAATATGCTCAAAGGAATCCACCCCCTGCTTGGTCCGGAACTGCTTCATGCCTTGAGGCGCATGGGTCATGGCGACGAGATCGTGATCGCGGATGCGAATTTTCCGTCGAGTTTTATGGGACCGGAGGTCATTCGCGCCGATGGCGTCAGCGCTGTGGCGATGGCCGAAGCAATCCTGACGCATATGCCGCTCGATACTTTCGTGCCGGAAGCGGCATGGCGGATGGAAGTCGTCGGCGATCCGACGGCCGTGCCGGAGATCTGCCTGGAATTCCAGGATGTCGTCGCCAAGCGGGCCGGGGAATTCAAGATCATCCCGGTTGAGCGGTTCGCATTCTACGAACGCTCACGCAAGGCCGCCTATATCGTCGCGACAACGGAATTCCGCCTGTATGGCAACCTCATCCTGAAGAAAGGCGTCGTCCATCCGCACGAGGTCTACTACGGCTAAGTTCTGGAGATCGCTCTGAAATGCTTTGAAAATTCAGACGCTTAACGGGAGCAACGCAAGCCCCAGCCAACCCACTTGCAATTTGGTAAAGGCTCAGCTAGCTTTTCAAAATGTTTTTTATCGATAAAAATCGTCCGCCTGCGTTCAGCGGTCCGGTTTACATGGAGGAGAACGCGTTTGAGAGGAGAACCTTATGAGAATCGCTAAGTCGCTTCTGTCCCGCCGCACCTTTACCGGCCTTGCCGGTGCGGCAATTTTCGCAGCCGTCATGCCTGCCGCATCCTTTGCGCAGAACGTGACTATCCCGATCATCGTCAAGGACACGACATCCTTCTATTGGCAGATCGTTCTCGCCGGGGCGCGGGCGGCTGGCAAGGACCTCGGCGTCAACGTTCCGGAACTCGGCGCCCAGTCCGAATCCGACATCAATGGCCAGATCAGCATTCTGGAAAATGCCGTCGCCGGCAAACCCGCCGCCGTTGTGATATCGCCGACCGAATTCAAGGCTCTTGGAAAGCCCATCGATGAAGCCGCCAAGTCCGTGCCGATCATCGGCATCGACTCCGCTGCCGACTCCAAGGCTTTCACCTCGTTCCTGACCACCGACAACGTTCAGGGTGGGCGTATCGCCGCTGACGGTCTTGCCGCTGCAATCAAGGAGATGACCGGCAAGGAGGAGGGCGAAATCGCCATCATCACCAGCCTGCCGGGCGTCGGCTCACTCGACCAGCGCCGCGAAGGTTTTCTGGATCAGGTAAAGACAAAGCATCCGGGGCTCAAAGTCATCGCCGACAGATATGCTGACGGCCAGGCGACGACAGGCCTCAACATGATGACTGACCTGATCACCGCCAACCCGAACCTCGTCGGCGTCTTCGCCTCGAACCTGATCATGGCGCAGGGCGTTGGCCAGGCGATCGCTGAAAACAAACTCGGCGAGAAGATCAAGGTGATCGGCTTCGACAGCGACGACAAGACCGTGGGCTTCCTCAAAGAAGGTTCGCTTGCCGGTCTCGTTGTCCAGGATCCCTACCGGATGGGCTATGACGGCGTGAAAACCGCGCTCGCTGCCTCGAAGGGCGAAAAAGTGGAAGCCAATGTCGATACGGGCGCAAACCTGGTGACAAAGGCAAACATGAGCGAGCCAAAGATCGACGCGCTGCTCAATCCGAAGATCAAGTGATCCTGTGATTGGCCGTGCCGGCTGAAAAACCGGCGCGGCCCTTTCTCCATGCATGTGGTTTTGACCGGAGTGCGGGTTTTGCGGGTGGAGACGCGGGATTCGCAAGGAGGAGGATAGGCTTATGAGCAGCCTGGAAGAGGTCAGTCATCGCCACGATGACAGCGCCGTAATGACCGAGGCAAACCGCATTCCCGCAGGTTCGCCGATCCTCGAACTCAAGGGTTTGCAGAAGAACTACGGTTACGTCCAGGCACTGAAGCCGGCGACGATGACGTTTCTGGCGGGAGAGATCCATGCCATCGTCGGTGAAAACGGCGCCGGCAAATCCACGCTCATCAAACTCCTGACGGGCGTCATCAAGCGAACGGCCGGCGAAATCCTCTGGTGCGGCCATACCGTCGCGCTGGCGACGCCGAACGAGGCGATCGCACGCGGCATCAACGCCGTTCACCAGGAAGTCGTTCTCTGCCCTCACCTGACGGTTGCCGCCAATCTCTTTCTCGGTGACGAGGTCAACCGCTACGGGTTGATGCGCAAGAAGCAGATGGAGAAAATGGCGCAGGCCGTTCTCGACGATCTCGGCTTCGGCCTGCCGGCCGCAGCCCTTCTGAGCTCGCTGACGATAGGTCAGCAACAGCTCGTGGCCACCGCCCGCGCGGCCATGCGCGGCACGCAATTTCTCATCTTCGACGAGCCGACCGCCTATCTCACCCGGCAGGAGTCGGCGCAGCTCTTCAAGCTGATCCGCCGCCTGCAGGGCGAAGGCGTCACCATCGTCTATATCAGCCATCGCATGGAAGAGGTCTTCGAGATCGCCGACCGCGTTTCAGTGCTGCGAGACGGCACGCATGTCGGCACGCGCATGATCGGCGAGACCAACGAGGCCGAGCTGATTGCACTGATGATCAACCGCACGATCGAGCAGATCTACCACAAGGAAGAAATCCCGATCGGCGAGACGATCCTCGATGTTCGTGGCCTCTCCGGCCCGGGTTTCGAGAATGTGTCGCTCAGCGTGCGCGCCGGCGAGATCGTCGGGCTTTACGGCCTTATCGGCGCCGGTCGCAGCGAGTTTGCACTCGGCCTCTATGGCCGCCAGCCACTGTCGGCGGGAGAAATCTTCTGGCAGGGCAGGAAAGTGAACATCCGCAGCGAGCACGACGCCATGAGGCTCGGCATTGCGCTTGCGCCGGAGAGCCGTCGCGATCAGGGCCTCTGCCTCAACCTTCCGATCGGCCTCAACATCAATTTGCCGGTCTTCAAGAAGCTTAGCCAAGGGCCGGTCATCAACCGCGGCCAGGAAGCGGCGAATGCCGACAAGCAGATCCGCGATCTCAGCATCAAGACGCCAAGCCGCCGCGTTCCCGCCTCGAGCATGTCCGGCGGAAATCAGCAGAAGATCGTCATCGGCAAATGGCTGAGCCATGGCGCCCGGCTTTTCATCTTCGATGAGCCGACGGTCGGCGTCGACGTCGGGACCAAGGCCGAGATCTACCGGCTGTTCGCCAAGCTCCTGCGGGAGGGCGCCGGCATCATCCTGATCTCCTCCTATCTGCCGGAGGTCTATGAACTTGCCGATCGGCTGCATGTCTTCCGACGCGGTCAGCTGGTCGCCAGCCATGATTTCCACGCGGCAAGTCACGAAGAAGTCCTCAGCGAAGCCATCGGCGTTTAAGCAACAAAGAATGAAGAGGGAGCAAAAGCAATGACAATCACCTCAACCGACAGCGCCGCCGTTGCACCGCGGCGCAGGCTCAATCTTCTCTTCGGCCTGACGCTGATCGGATTACTGCTCTTCCTCTGGATCGTCCTCGGCTTCACGACCGCCAGTTTCTGGACCCCGCTCAATATCAGCAACCTGCTGCGGCAGGGCGCCATGACGGCGATCCTGGCGGTCGGGCAGACATTCGTCATCATCACCGCAGGTATCGACCTGTCGGTCGGCGCGATCGTCGGCTTCACCAGCGTCATCATCGCCTGGCTGCTGCAGGCGGGAGTGCCGCTCTGGGCCTCGATCGCCATCACGCTTCTCATCGGCGTCGGTATCGGCATCTTCCATGGCTTCGGCATCGTCCACATGGGCCTGCCGCCCTTCATCATCACGCTTGCAACGCTGACCTCGCTGCGCGGCATCGGCCTTCTCATCACCAACGGCTCGACGATCTCGATTACCGACGAGACCTTCACCAATTTCGCGCGCGCCGATTTCCTGGGAATCCCCAGCCTCTTCTGGATGGTGATCCTGGTGGCGATACCCGCCTATGTCTACCTGCATCTCAGCCGCTGGGGACGCTACCTCTTCGCGGTCGGCTCGAACCGTGAGGCAGCGCGCCTCTCCGGCGTCAACGTCAACCGGACGATCTACACAGCCTATATCCTGTCGGCCACCTGCGCGGCCTTCGTCGGCGTGCTGCTCGCCTCGCGTATCGGCATCGGCAACGCCACACAGGCGGAGGGATGGGAACTGCAGGCGATCGCCTCTTCCGTGATCGGCGGCACCAGCCTCTTCGGTGCAATCGGCTCGGTTCATGGCCCGTTGATCGGAGCTTTCATTCTCGCGACCATCAACAACGGCGCGAACCTTCTGAACGTCAACTCCTTCTGGCAACGCATCATCACCGGCCTTCTGATCATCGTGATCGTCTATTTCGACCAATTGCGCCGGCGTCGCAGCCCGTGATCGTGACATGAACGACGCCGACAGATGGCCGGCGTCGTCATTCGAAACCTAGGATCCAAGATGCAAGCAGTACTTTGCCAGCAGCCCGGTGTGCTCGAAGTCGTTGAACGCGCCCCGCCCGGAACACCCCAACCGGCCTGGGTGCGCCTCGCCGTCAGCCATGTCGGCATTTGCGGCACGGATTACCACATCTTCGAGGGCAAGCACCCGTTCCTCGAATACCCGCGCGTGATGGGCCATGAGATTTCCGCCACCGTTCTGCAAGCGGGCGACGGCGTCGATATGGCGGCCGGCACGCCGGTCATCGTCAATCCCTACCTCTCCTGCGGCGCCTGTATCGCCTGTCGCCAGGGCAAGCCGAACTGCTGCATGAATCTGAAAGTGCTCGGCGTCCATACCGACGGAGCCTTCTGCGAAGAG
This sequence comes from Sinorhizobium sp. CB7, assembly GCF_041357635.1. Classification (NCBI taxonomy): domain Bacteria; kingdom Pseudomonadati; phylum Pseudomonadota; class Alphaproteobacteria; order Hyphomicrobiales; family Rhizobiaceae; genus Sinorhizobium; species Sinorhizobium sp. CB7. The sequence continues at coordinate 253,669 of NZ_JAULLL010000007.1, read as the reverse complement.
ATCACCGTTCCCGTAGACAATCTCTATGTCGCGAAGGGGCTGAGCCTCGAAGCCGCCGCCACCATCGAATTCCTGGCGATCGGCGCCCATGCCGTCCGCCGCTCGATGGCCGGTCCCGGTATGCGTTCAATGGTGATCGGCGCCGGGCCAATCGGGCTGGGTGCCGCAATCTTCTCCCGCATCGCCGGCCACGATGTCACGCTGCTCGATACCAGCGCCGAGCGGCTGCGGATGGCTGCGGAGCGCTTCGGCTTCTCGTCGGTCATTCTTGCCAACGAAAGCACTTCGGAATCCGTTAAGGCGAAAACCAACGGCGATGGTTTCGACGTCGTTTTCGATGCCACCGGCTACGGCCCTTCGATGGAAAAGGCCTTCGGCTACGTCGCCCATGGCGGTGCGCTCGTGTTGGTCAGCGTCGTAAAGGATGAGATCCGTTTTTCGGATCCCGAATTTCACAAGCGCGAGATGATGCTGATCGGCAGCCGCAATGCGACACGCGTCGATTTCGAGCACGTGGCGGATTCGATCGCGAAGGGGCTGGTTCCGGTCGACAAGCTTATCACCCACCGGACAACGCTTGCCGACACGCCGCGCGATCTCGCGCTCTGGGCCCATGAGAAGAGCGGGCTCATCAAGGCGGTGATCAAGGTCGGTGGTTAGTCCCATCGGACTTGCTATGCCGCAGCGTCGATTACCCGGCGCATTTGCCTGATCACCGAGATATCGGTCTTGTTGGATCCAGCTGCCTGAAAGCCGAAAGCAACGGCGCGCGCATCGGCGCTTTCGAAGGGAGAACTGCAGGAGGCGTGAACCTCGTGCGCGCCGGTCTGCTTCAGGATTTCAGCGACATTGCCGGGGCGAATGCCGCTGCCGGGCATGATCGAGATACGGCCGGCTGCTTTTGCCGAAATGCGCTTCAGCGTCTCGATGCCATCAGGTGCTTTTATAGCGCAGCCGGAAGTCAGGATACGCTCGCAGCCGAGCTCGATCGCCTGTTCCAGCGCAATGTCGGCATCCGGCACCAGATCGAAGGCACGGTGCAGCGTCGCGCCGAGGCCGGCGGCATGGGCCTTCAGCCTGTGCAATAGCGGCAAGTCCAGAATCATATCCGGCCGATTGGCGCCGATGACGACGCCCGCGAGACCGGCGGCATGGACCGCGTCGATATCGGCCATCATCGCTGCTTCGTCGGCTTCGTCAAATACGAAGGGGCCCGCGTGCGGGCGGATCATAGCATAGACCGGAATCGGCGCCGTGGCGGCCGCCTTCATCAATCCGGGCAAGGGTGTCAGGCCGCCGAGTTCGAGGGCCGAACACAGTTCGATGCGATCGGCACCGCCTTCGATCGCGGCCGCAAGGCCCTGCGGGCTGTCCACGCACACTTCCAGCAACAAGGTCACGTTCATTCTCCCTGATGGCCAAGCGCGGCCGCACCCACAAGTCCGCCGTCGTCCTGTCTCATCGCCGGCACGACCAAGCGGCGCTCGAACCGGTTCAGGATGCGCCGGCGGACGGCAATGTCGAGGGCCTCGATCAGCGGCGTGGCGGACGCGAGCCCGCCGCCAACCGGCACGATCGATGCGCCTGTGATGTTGACGGCGAGTGCCAGTGGATCGGCGAGCAGTTCCAGATAGACTGCAACGGTCCTTGCCGCCGCGGTCTCGCCCTGTTGCCAATTGTCTAGAATGTGACGACTGCTTTCCTGGCGCGCATGCAGGAAACGGTGCAGCCGCTCGATGCCGCGCGCCCCTCCGATCGTGTCGACGCAACCGGATTGGCCGCAGCCGCAGGAAAAACGCGGAATATGGAGAGGCGAGCCGCCATCTCCGAGATCAACGGTGGTATTAACGATCGGCCCGTGACCCCATTCACCCGTGACGCCGCCGGCTCCCTTGACCAATCGGCCATCGACCGCGAGCCCGCCACCGACGCCGGTGCCGAGAATGGCGCAGAAGACAACCGAATGACCCTGTCCGGCGCCGGCACTGGCCTCGGCGAGCGTGAGGCAATCGGCATCGTTGGCGGCAACGACCGAACGGCCGAGCATGGCCGTCAATTCCTCGCTCAGGCGGCGGCCGGTCACGCATGGGATGTTGGCGGAGGTCGCAACACCATTTCCCGGATCAACGAGCCCCGCTATGGAAAGAGCAAGGGGCGATGAAGACGCCGCTGCTGAGGCATTGCGCGCAATCAGGTCCGCAAGGGTTCCGGCAAAATCATGCCAATCGGTCGCGGGCGTCGAAACCCTTTCCAAGGGTACCAGGGCTCCCGGTGCCGGCGAGACGGCGAACTTCATGAAGGAGCCGCCGACATCGACGCAGAAGACCGGCACCGCCGTGGCAGGGCATCCTACGCTCCGGGGATTGGCAGCAGCGAGGGTCATTTGCGTGGATCCAGAAGGTCGCGCAGGCCATCGCCCAGAATGTTGAAGCCGAGGACGGTTACCATGATCGCCAGGCCCGGAAAGAGCGACATATAGATGTTGAGTCCGAGATAGTTGCGCCCATCGCTCATCATCGCGCCCCATTCCGGCAGCGGCGGCTGAGCGCCGAGGCCAAGAAAGGAGAGGCTTGCGGCAGAGAGGACGACCGTGCCAGCGGTCAGCGTCGACTGCACGATAATCGGTCCGATCGCATTGCGCAGGATGTAATGCGTCATGATGCGGTGGCGGCGGACACCCATCGAAATCGCCGCCTCGACATATTCCATGCTCTTCAGACCGAGCGTGAGATTGCGGCTGAGGCGGGCATAAACGGGCACCGAAAAGATGGCGATCGCGATCAACAGGTTCACGAGGCTGGAGCCGAGGACGCTAACGATGAGGATGGCGAGCACGATGCCGGGGAATGCGAAAAGAATATCCATGCACCACATGATCGCCTGGTCGACATATCGCCCGACCATGCCAGAAAGGATCCCGAGCGGCACACCGACGACGACCGCGAGACCGACGCTGAGCACGACCTCCACCAGCGAAATCCGCGCGCCGTAGATGACGCGGGCAAATATATCGCGGCCATTGTCGTCCGTTCCGAATGGGTGGTCCCAGGAGGGAGGCAGCATGGTCGCCAGCAGATCCTGCGCGTAGGGATCGGCCGATGTGATGAAAGGCGCGAAGGCGGCAAGGAGCATGATGAGGCCGATCAGCGTGCCGCCGATGGCAATGCTCTTGTGCGCGAACACCCAGCGCGTGGTCCTCTTCAAGCGGCCGCGGCTCGCCATGGCTTTGCTGTCGGTCTCGATCGCCGCCATCAGTCGAACCTTATCTTCGGATTGAGCACGGCAATCAGCAGTTCGGCGAGGAAGTTCATAACGACCACGCCGGTGACCGCGACCAGCGTCACGCCCTGGATGACCGGATAATCGCGATAACGCACGGAGTCGACCAAGAGCCGGCCAATGCCCGGCCAGTTGAAGACGGATTCGGTGACGACCGCGCCGCCAATCAGGCTGCCGAAATTGAGGCCGACAATGGTGACGATCGGGATCAGGGCGTTGCGCAGCGCATGACTCCAATAGATGGAGCCCGACGGGACACCCTTGGCCCGCGCCGTGCGGATATAGTCCTGCGCAAGAACTTCGATCATGCTGGAGCGGGTCATGCGTGCGATGACCGCCATCGGCAGGACAGCCAGCGTTATCGACGGCAGGATGAAGCTCTTCCAGGATGTCGCGCCGAGCAGCGGCAGCCAGCCGAGGCCGACCGAAAACGTATTCATGGCGAGCAGCGCCAGCCAGAAATTGGCGATGGAGGCTCCCGCGATCGCGAGCAGCATAACGATCTGGTCCGGCCAGCCGTGGCGGAAGATCGCGCCGACCATGCCGGCTGGAACGCCGATGGCAATGGCAAGAAGATAGGCGGTGACGGCCAATCCGATGGTGAAGGGCATGCGCTCGGTAATCTCGTCGACGACCGGCAGCTTCGATTTGATCGATGTGCCGAGATCGCCCCGCACCGCGCCATAGGCGAACTGAGCGTATTGAGCAGGAATGCTGCGATCAAGGCCGAGCCGTGCGCGCATATGATCTACAGCTTCCTGCGTTGCCTCCGATCCGGCCATCATGCGGGCCGGGTCGCCAGGCAAGGCACGGATCGCGATGAAGATCAGCAGCGACACACCGATCAGGATGAACGGCAGCGCAAGCAATTTCCTGGCGATATAGGCTTTCATCCGACCGCATTCTCAAATCATTGCCGGCAGGCGCCGGGAGGAAGCGCCTGCCGCATGACGACATCAGCCCTTCGTTGCGTCCTTGACGATGACAAGGCCGCCCGGAACGAGCCAGACGCCGTTAACACCGGCTCGCGTCGCATAAAGGTCCTGCGTCGTATAGAGCAGGACATGCGGCGCCTGTTCATTGACCTCTTTCTGCGCATCGACATAGATCGCATTGCGCGCCGTCTCATCGAGCGTGGAAGCCGCCTTGTCGATCAGTGCGTCAAGCTTCGGATCGTTGAAGAAGCCGAGATTGGCGCCGGCCGGCGAAGAGCTTGCGGAATGGTAGAGCGGGCGGAATTGCAGATCCGCGCCGTTGACGCCGGAAGACCAGGAGGCGATGACCGAGCCGATGTTGTCAGCCTGCTTGCCGGCCGGATCTGCGAATGCTGCCTTGGACCAGACGCCGCTCTCCATACGACGGACATCCAGCTTGACGCCGATCTTTGTCCACATGGCCTGCAGCAGTTCGCCGATACGGGCTTCCGGCTCCTGCACGATGGTCGACATTTCGAAGCCGTTGGGGTAGCCGGCATCCGCCAGCAGCTTCTTGGCCTTTTCAATATCGTAGCTGTAGGGCACAAGTGACTTGTCGTAGCCTGGCGTGACAGGCGCCAGAGGCGAGTTAGCCGGCGTTGCAAAGCCCTGCATGATCGCCCGGACCAGACCGTCGCGATCGGTAGCGTAATTCAACGCCTGACGAACGCGGACATCGTCCAGCGGCTTCAGCTTGGTATTCAGCGAAACCCAGAAGACTGCGGAACCATCGGACGTGTTGACCTTCATGTCCGGATTGGCCTGCAACTGCCTGGCGAAGGCAGCCGGAAGCGGATTGACCACATCGGCATCGCCCGTCTGCAGCGCCATGTTCATGACGGAAGGTTCGGACGTCCAGGTCCATTTGATTTCGTCGGCGCCCTTGGGAGCACCACCCCAGTAATCCGGGTTCTTTGCCTCCAGCACATATTCGCCGGACTTGTATTCGGCAAGCTTGTAAGGACCTGTGCCGACAGCCTTGCTGCCGATGGTCCCGGCCGCATCGGCAGCGGGGCTGACCATCAGGCAGGGGCCGGTCGTCAGCAAGGCCAGAAACGCCGGATAGGGCTTCTTGAGCTTGAATTGAACCGTCATCGGGTCGACGGCCGTCACGCTTTCGAGGAAGGAGCGGAGACGGCCGCTGGCGGCCAGCCCACGCTTGGTATCGAGATGGCGGGCAAAATTCGTGGCGACGGCATCGGCGTCGAAGGGCGTGCCGTCATGGAACTTGACGCCCGGACGCAGCTTGAAGGTCCAGACGAGACCGGCATCGTCGCTCGACCATTCGGTGGCAAGCGCCGGCTTTAAGGAAAGGTCGGGCGCACGAGCAATAAGGCCCTCATACATCGGGTCGAGAACGGCGGCGGTATAGGTCGCCGTCTGATCACCCGGATCCATCGATCGCGGGGTTTCCGTCTGCATGACCGTCAATGTCGCCGCCGTCGCGCCTGCAGGCGTCAGCAGGGCACCGCCCACGGCGCAGGCCAATGCAAAACGCCGGCTCTTGAGAAAACTCTTTTGAAACATCGCCATTTTGTTCACCCTTTTTGCTGATTCTTTCAGTCGATTCTTGTGATCGACTTAGATCATTTTTGTAATTTATTGGTGTTGATTTGTTCACTTCCTAAACTTAATGTCAAGCCATAATAACAAGACGTCTCCGAGTGGAATCCCGCATGCTTACATCCTCTCAGCGCCAGCTTCTGCGCGTCATTAGTGAATCCGGTCCGCTGAGCAGGACCGAACTGGCGGCGCTGATGGGTCTCAGCAAAGCCGCAATGAGCGGTATTGCACGCGATCTGATCGATCTTGGCGTGCTGCATGAGACGGAGACCATCTACGGTCAGGGTCGCCCCTCGGTGCTGCTCGATCTTCGACCGGAATGCGCATTCTTCGTCGGCATTTCCCTTTTGGAAGATCCGGCGCCGATGATCCTCAGCGATCTCAACGGCAACATCATAACGCGGCAGAGCATGCCGCTTTCCCGGGATCCCAAGATTCTTGCCGCCGCCGTTTCGGCATCCCTGCCGGACCTCGTCAAAACGCATCCCGATGCGGCGCAGAAGCTCGCCGGTATCGGCGTCGCGCTCTCCGGCTTTGTCGACGAGGAGCAGGCGACCTGCGTACAATCGACCCTGCTCGGCTGGCAGGACGTTCCGCTCGCTGACATTATCCGGCAAAAAACCGGCGTCGAGACCTTCATCGAAAACGATGCGAAGGCGGTCGCAGTCAGCGAAAAGCTCTTCGGCAGCGCCCGCGAGATCCAGAATTTCAGCGTCGTCTCGCTCGGTGACGGCATCGGCTGCGCGCATTTCATCGAGGGCAAACTCTATCGCGGCAATCATGGCGGCGCCGGAGAGATCGCCCATTGCACGATCGAGCCGGGCGGTTCTCCCTGTCGCTGCGGCAAGCGCGGATGCCTCGACACCATCGCCTCGATGAAGGCGATCAAGGAGATGTCACGGGCTGCAGGGTTGAAATGCACCTCTCTTTCCGATCTCGAGCACGAGGCCTCGACCGGTAACGCCTCCGCCATCGGCATCCTTCACAAGGCGGGTTCGGCTCTGGGCCTGGCAATCGCGCATCTCATCCAGATGAACGATCCCGGCATGATCCTGATCACCCATCTCGAAGGCTCCTTCGAAGGACTGTTCGGCACGGTCGTGCGGCAATCGCTCGAGGCGAACGTGCTGCCGCGCTATGCCGGCCAGACCCCGATCCGCACCAAGCTTGTCGACAGTGACATATGGGCGCGCGGAGCGGCGAGCATCGCCGCGCATAATTTCCTGATTGGCCCGAACGCAAATTGAGGTTTCCATGCGCATCGCCGTTGGTGGCATCCACATCGAATGCAGTACGTATAATCCCGTCCTGAACGAGGAGAAGGATTTCCGGGTGGTGCGCGGCGAGGAGTTGCTGGCGGCTCCCTATTTTTCCTTCCTTAGGGATTATGATGCGGAGTTCGTGCCGACGATCCATGCGCGGGCCATTGCCGGCGGCCCTGTCGCTCGTGCCACCTACGAAGCCTTCAAGACCGAATTCCTGCAACGGCTGAAGCCGCTACTGCCGCTCGACGGGCTCTATCTCGCCATGCACGGGGCCATGTACGTCGAGGGTATGGAGGATGCCGAGGGCGACTGGATCAGTGCGGCCCGCGCGCTTGTCGGTGACAACTGCACGGTTTCGGCAAGCTACGATCTTCACGGCAACGTCACGCAGCGCATCCTCGACGCGCTCGACATGTATTCGACCTATCGCACGGCGCCGCATATCGATGTCGAAGAAACGATGCGCCGCTCGGTCTCGATGCTGGTGAAGAGCCTGAAAACCGGCGTAAAGCCGGTCCTGCTCTGGGCGCCTATACCGGTCGTGCTGCCCGGCGAGCGCACCAGCACAGTCGATGAGCCGGCTAAGAGCCTTTATGCGATGCTGCCCGGCATCGACGCGATCGACGGCGTTTGGGACGCCTCACTGATGGTAGGCTATGTCTGGGCCGACGAACCGCGCGCCACTGCCGCCGCGATCATGACGGGGACTGACCGCGCCGTGTTGGAACGGGAGGCCAAACGGGTCGCCAAGGCCTATTGGGACGCGCGCGAGGAATTCGTCTTCGGCTGCGAGACCGGGTCGATCGAGGACTGCGTCGCCCGGGCGATCGCGAGTCCCACAGCTCCGGTGGTGCTTGCCGAATCCGGCGACAATCCGACCGGCGGCGGGGTTGGCGACCGCGCCGATGTGCTTGCCGAGCTGATTGCCAAAGGAGCAACCGGTGTCGTCTTCGCCGGCATCGCCGACAAGCCGGCGACCGAGGCCTGCTATGCGGCAGGTGCCGGCGCGACGCTTGAGCTCACCGTCGGCGCATCGCTCGATACGAAAGGAAGCAAACCGGTATCGGCGCGTTTTACCGTCAAATTTCTGCTGGAGACCGCCGACGCCGCGGATCGGCAGGCGGTGGTTTCGATCGGCGGCATCGACCTAGTGCTCTCGGCCAAACGCCGCCCCTGTCACAACATTGCGGACTTCACCCGCCTCGGACTCGATCCGCACGGGGCCAGGATCATTGTCGTCAAGTCCGGCTATCTGTCGCCGGAACTGGCGCCGATCGCCAATCCGAACCTGATGGCGCTGTCGCCAGGCGTCGTCGACCAGTTCGTTGAGCGTTTGCCGCGCCTGCGCAAGCAGCATCCCACCTATCCATTCGACAAGGATTTTTCCTTCGAACCTGACGTTTTTTACTCCGTCCGTTCGGTCGGCTGATCGACGATCGTCCGGACGGCTTCTACGATCAGCATGCCGGCGTCCGCGGACGCTTTGCGGTGGTTATGAGCCACGTGATAGGACATCGGCACGCGTTCGCCGAGTTCGACGACACGCACTTTGTCAGCAATCGGCATGGCGCTCACCCTGCCGAGGAAAGAGACGTAGCCATGATTGGCGACGAGATCGACGATCACCGGAAGGGAATCGGCGGCCGTGATGTCCAGGTTTCGTAGCGGTCGGTTGCGGGCGCGCTCGTAATCGAAGGTCATGGCCGCATGACCGAGGCCGGTGCGTGGGCTGGGCGTGCAGACCGGATGATTGGCGATGAGATCGGCAGCCGTCGTTTCCGTGCTTTCCGGCGGCGCGATCGCGACCATTTCGGTCTCCACGAGCAGCCTGTGTTGAAAGCGCTCCAGCCCAAAAACCGAATCGAGGATCGCAACATCGATCCGGCCCGACTTCAGGGCCTCGCGCAGATCGTCCGCCGTCATCAGAACCAGGGATATTGCATTCCTGTTGCCACCAATGTTCCATTCGGAGACCAGAATGCCGAGGCAGCGGGCGACCCAGCTTTCAGCGCCGGTCGGAATAATCGAGCCGATGCGGAGCGATCGCGCGGCGCGGCGATAGCGCTCGTCGGCCGAAGCCCTCAGATCGTTCCAGGCGTGGATGATCGACCAGAAGATCGCTTGCACTTGCCTGCCTTCGCCTGTCAGGACCGAACCCTGAACGTGACGCTCAAACAGGCGGCACCCCAAAAACTCTTCCAGATTGGCGATCTGCAAGGAGAGCTGCGGCTGGCCCAGTCGCAAGCGCCGGGCGGCGCGATTGATGCTGCCCTGGTCGGCAACTTCCAGAAAGCGCTCCATCGTGGCGATCTTCAAAGAAACACGGGAGGCCCAGCGCTCGTAAGGACCTTCCGGCAGCGCCTCCCCCAGCAATTCCGCCAGCTGCGCCATCGCATGAAGGACGGGCATCAGGCCCTCTGCCACCTTGGTGCTGGCGAGAAGGATGACCAGTTCGCCGGATGCCCGTTCGGTCAGGTCCATTGCCAGCGCGTCTTCCAGGCGGCGGATCGACGCCGAAACCGTGGACGCGGAAAGCGAAAGCCGCCGTGCTGTCTCTCGCACCGAACCGAGCGTCAGCACATGGCTTGCTACAAAGAGGGTGCCGAGATGCACGGCTTAACAAATCTCCCGTGTCAAAGCCGGAACCATAGGCGGTGTTCGCGGAAAAAGATATCCCATCCTTCAGCGGCGGTTATCGTGACAGGAGCAAAAGAACCCGTTCAACGACAGTTGCGACAAACAAGGGAACAAAAAACCGCATCGGCCTTTTAAAAGAGAATTCGTTTCCGCGCGCTTACGGATTTCCGGGGCCATATTCGTGTAGCGAAAGCAAATACCCGGAGGGACCCACATCGATTTTTCGATGGGACACGCTATTTCATGACGCAGTTTATTTTGGATGCCATGACAGCCTGGGCTACCAGGCCGGATATGAAATGAGGCGCGGACGGTTTCGGCCGGGACGCCGCGATGAGCAATGGTATCAGGAGGGACAATTCATGCTGAAGAAACTTGTACTTGCCGTTTCGCTCGCCGCCTTTGCGGCAGCTGCAGCCGAAGCGGCCGACGTCGTCGTTTCATCGAAGATCGACACCGAAGGCACGCTGCTCGGAAACGTTATCACGCTGGCGCTCGAGGCCAACGGCATCAAGACGCAGGACAGGATCGCACTTGGCGCCACGCCGGTCGTGCGCAAGGCGATAACCGCCGGCGAGATCGACATCTATCCGGAATATACCGGCAATGCCGGGTTCTTCTTCAACAAGCCGGATGACGCCGCCTGGAAGAATATCGACCAGGGCTATGAGATGGCCAAGAAGCTCGATTATGAGGCCAACAAGATCGTCTGGCTGACGCCGTCGCCGGCCAACAACACTTGGGCGCTTGCGGTACGCAGCGATGTCGCCGGCCCCAACAATCTCAAGACCATGTCCGATTTCGGGAAGTGGGTTTCAGGCGGCGGCGAGGTCAAGCTCGCGGCATCCTCCGAATTCGTCAATTCCGCCGGCGCGCTGCCGGCCTTCCAGACCACCTACGGTTTCCAACTGAAACCGGACCAGATGGTCGTTCTGTCCGGCGGTGACACGGCCGCAACGATCAAGGCGGCCGCCGACCAGACGAATGGCGTCAACACAGCCATGGTCTACGGCACCGACGGCGCAATCGAAGCCGCCGAACTGACGGTGCTCGAGGATGACAAGAGCGTGCAGCAGGTCTATGCCCCAACGCCGATCATCCGCGAGGAGGTGCTGAAGGCCAATCCGAAGATTGAGGAAATCCTTGCCCCAATCTTCAAGAGCCTGACCGCCGACGAGTTGCGGAGGCTTAATGCGAAGATCCAGGTCGACGGTGAACCGGCGAAATCGGTCGCCGAAGGCTATCTCAAGGAAAAAGGCTTCCTGAAATAAGCTGATACGGCCCCGCCTGCTCTATCCAGAGCGGGGTCGTTTCCTGTCTGCGGCATTTATCCTTAAACCGGAATCGGCTTAAGGATAAAAACATGCAGCAATTCAAAGTGCTACAACGACCTTTGTGCTTCTGAAAGACGTGTGGCGCTGTAGAGCGGGGTTCAGTGGATGGAAGACAGCATTGCGGTCCGAAAGCTGGATCGCCTTGGCGTGGTTCTCGTGGCGACAGGCGCCGCGGCGACGGTGCTGATGCCCTTCATCTTCGTGAAGGCGAACCGCATCGCCTCCGGCAAGCCGATGCTGTTGCCGCAGCTTCTCGGAGAGCCTTCCGCAATCCTCCTCCTCCTGATGCTGTTGCTAACGGCCCTGGCTACGCTTCTTCTGAGAAACGCTCTCATCCGACTTGTGATTGCCACGCTCTGCCTCGCAGCGCTGGTTGTGGCGATCGGCCTGGTGTCAGCGGCCGCTACACCGCCGGGCAGCAATGTTGCACGCATCACCCCCGGAGGCAGTTTCTGGGTGTTGTTCGCCGTACTTGGCCTCATCATTTCCGATGCCCTGGTGAAGATCCAGCTGGCGCCATGGATGCGTGTCGCGGCGCTCGTCGCCTATACCGCTCTGATTGGCATCAGCCTCGCTTCCGGCCTGCTCGACAGCCTGTCAATCATGAAGGAGTTCGCGACGCGCTCGGCTCAGTTCCGGACGGAAGCGTTGGCGCATCTGCTGCTTGCCTTCGGCTCCCTTGCCATCGCCATCGTAATCGGCCTGCCGCTCGGCATCCTCTGCTTCTGGCTACCGAGACTGCGCGCCGCCGTGCTCCAGGGGCTAAGCCTGATCCAGACTATCCCAAGCCTCGCGCTCTTCGGCCTGCTGATGCTGCCGCTCGGCTATCTGGCGACGCATGTGCCGCTTGCCGCCGAAATCGGCATACGCGGCATCGGCGCCGCTCCCGCCTTGATCGCGCTCGTGCTCTATTCACTGCTGCCGATCGTCGCCAATACAGTCGTCGGGCTGGAAGGGGTCGATCCCTCCGTGCGCGACGCCGCCGCAGGCATGGGGCTGACGCGGCAGCAGGTCCTTACCCGAATTGATCTGCCGCTTGCCTTTCCCGTGATCCTGACCGGCATCCGCATCGTGCTGGTGCAGGCGATCGGCCTGGTCACGATCGCCGCGCTCATCGGCGGCGGCGGCTTCGGCATCTTCATCTTCCAGGGCCTTGGGCAGACGGCCATGGACCTCGTTCTGCTCGGCGCTGTGCCCACCGTCTTCCTCGCCTTCTCATCGGCCGTTATCCTCGATGCGGTCATCGACAGCATCCGGGGGAATGCCTCATGAACATGATCGAGATCCGGAACCTCACAAAGCGGTACGGTTCCACAGCCGTTGTCGACAATGTCTCCATGGATGTCGAGAAGGGAACCATCACGGCAGTGGTCGGAACCTCGGGTTCCGGCAAATCCACGCTGATGCGCATGATCAACCGGCTCGTGCCGATCACCAGCGGCGAGATCTTCGTCGGCGGGCGGAACGTCATGGACGTGCCGGCAACCGAGCTTCGCCGAAAAATGGGTTACGCCATTCAGGGGCATGGCCTTTTTCCGCATCGGACGGTCGCACAGAACATCGCCACCGTGCCACAGCTTCTCGGCTGGGATTCCGCACGCATCGACCGGCGTGTCGAAGAATTGCTGGGGCTCTTCAATCTCGATCCCGGGACTTTCGCGACCAAGTATCCGCACCAGCTTTCCGGCGGCCAGCAGCAGCGCGTCGGCGTGGCGCGAGCGCTCGCCGCCGAGCCGGAAGTGCTGCTGATGGACGAGCCTTTCGGCGCGCTCGACCCGGTGATCCGGGGCAAAGCGCAGGATGACCTCATCGCCATCCAGAAGCAGTTCGGAACGACAGTCATCCTTGTCACGCACGACATGGACGAAGCCTTTCATCTCGGCGATCAGATCGCTGTCATGAGCGAGGGCAAGCTGCTGCAATGTTCGGCCCCTGAAAAAATCCTGACTGCACCGGCCGATCCCTTCGTGCAGCAGCTGACCGGGACGTCTGACCGGGCATTGAAACTGATGTCGCTTCTGCCACTCAAGGAGAATATGGAAGCGCCAAAGGCGGCACTGCGCCATGTGCTGCCGCAGTCTCTCAGCCTCAGGGATGCGCTGGCGGAGATGATCTGGCAGGGCATCGACGAGGCCGCGGTCGAAAACGGCGGGAAGGAGCCCATCGGCTCCATCACGATGACGCGGCTCCTGGAACTGGGTCGCAAATCATGAACAACGCAAGCGCCAATCTCTTTCGGTTGGCCGCTCTGGCCTTGCTCCTGGTCCTGCTCTTCAGGACGGAGTGGCTGTCCTTCATGCTCGTGCCGCTCACGCGCAACAACGCGCCCGCGATCTATACACAGAACAGTCTCGCCTCGCTTGCGGCCGGTCACCTCGAACTGATTGCTATTTCGATTGCCGGCAGCGCCGTTCTCGCCGTACTCGGCGGCATCTTCGTAACGCGCGAAGCCGGCGCGGAATTCCTGCCACTCTCCCGTGCCATCGCCAATGCCGGACAGACCTTTCCACCCGTCGCCGTTCTGGCACTCGCCGTTCCGGCCACCGGCTTCGGCATGGTGCCGACACTGATCGCTCTTTTCCTCTATGGGTTGCTGCCGATTTTCGAGAATACGGTCGCAGGCCTCCGGCAGGTGCCCGCCTCTGTCCTGGATGCCGCTGACGGCATGGGCATGAGTGCAAGCCAGCGGTTGTTTTCCGTCGAGCTGCCTTTGGCGCTGCCGCTTATTCTCGAAGGCCTCAAGGTGGCGACCGTCATCAATATCGGCACGGCGACGATCGGCTCGACTGTGGCCGCCAAGGGCCTTGGAGAGGTCATCATTGCCGGGCTGATTTCCGACAATACGGCCTTCATCCTGCAGGGCGGATTGATCGTCGGCCTGATGGCCGTGTTGATCTATGATGCCATGGGGCTGGTTGAACGGGCAATTACGACAAGAATAGGCTTGCAGATGGTTAAAAAGAGCGGATAACCAAGGCCCTCGTTTCTCCATGTCGACAAAGAGGAGCTTTGCCTTGGCCAAGATGATCCATTCCATGATCCGCGTCGTGGACGAGGCGCGGTCCGTCAATTTCTATGGCAAGGCTTTCGGTCTTTCGGTGGCCGACCGGGCCGATTTCGAGACCTTTACACTGATCTATCTCAGCAATCGTGAAACGGGCTTCGAGTTGGAGCTGACCGTCAACAAGGGGCGAACCGAACCCTATGCGCCGGGCGACGGCTATGGCCATCTCGCCTTTTCCGTTGATGAAGTCGCGGTGGAGCACAAGCGTCTGAGCGAGCTCGGCCTCAATCCCGGCAAGCTGATCGAGCTCACTCGCGACGGAAAGCTGTTTGCGCTGTTCTTTTTCATCACGGATCCGGATGGCTACAAGATCGAAGTGCTGCAGCGCCACGGCCGATATCGGTAGAATCAGAAGGCCCCGCAAATGCGGGGCCGCGCCGTTTCATCCGTGCGGATGAGGACTACATCCAGTAGGGTGGAACGCCGTAATAGTCATAGACCCGGCGATTATAATTATTGTACCAGCTGTCGTCGTCATCCGCATAGCTCGGTGCGCCTTCGATCTCTTCCTTCGTCAGGTCGATCCTATAGCCATCGAGCTGTTCGTCGTAATTCAGCTTCTCCCATGGCAGGGGATAATGGTCCTGACCCAGGCCCAGGAAGCCGCCGAAGCTCAGTACGGCATAAGCCACGCGGCCGCCGCGCTTTTCTAGGATCAGTCGTTCGATGGAACCGATATGCCTACCGTCCGCACCATAGACCCGGGTACCTTCGACGCGATCACTGGCGATCAGCGTCGGCGTGTCCTTCACTTCGGGATCACGGCGAGTGTTGTCAGCGTCCTCGTGCAGCATCGTACATCTCCTTCAATGTTGGTTCCTCATTGTTTTCTATCTGTAAAAACGCGCCCTTTGCTTCAAGGTTCCGGCATAACGTCAGCCCAGAGCCGGATGATTTCCCGACATCTGGATCCGTCTCTCCGCTCAAAAGTTAGGGTGGATATTGCCCAAAAAGGCGCGCGCATTTTTCGACATCTCGCCCTTAGCGCATCAATAAATTGACGTTTACGTTAAAGTTATTATAGCCTTGTGCTGCTTGAACCGTTCAGGCAAAAGCATAAGCTGCCAGGCGGGTAAGCGGAGGACTTCCGGCCGGGCATATTGGGGACCGGCCTGCGGCCGCGCTCTTGGGAGGAGACCCTGCATGAACAGTATTCCCGCCCCTTCGGGCGATCAGGCACGCGAAAGAATCTGGCTTGCTTCCTATCCGGATGCCGTTCCGGCACAGATTCCGCCGCCAGAATACGCTTCGCTCGCCGAACTCTTCGAAAAGATGTGCGCGCGCTATGCCAACAGGCTCGCCTTCTCCAGCATGGGAAAGGCGATGACCTATCGGCGGCTCGACGAGCAGACCTGGAAAATCGCCGCATGGCTGCAGGGGATAGGGCTGCAAAAGGGTGATCGCGTCGCGGTGATGATGCCGAACATCCTTCAGAACCCGATCGCAGTCTATGGCATTCTCCGGGCGGGTCTCGTCGTCGTGAACGTCAATCCGCTCTATACGCCGCGCGAACTGGAACATCAGCTCAACGATTCGGGAGCCAAGGCGATCTTCGTGCTGGAAAATTTCGCCAATACGGTCGAACGGGTGCTGGTGAAGACCGATATCCGCCATGTCGTCGTGACGTCATTGGGCGAGATGCTGGGCCTCAAGGGCTACATCGTTAATTATGTCGTGCGTAAGGTCAAAAAACTGGTGCCCGACTGGTCGATCCCGGAGCACAAGCGCTTTTCCCGCGTGCTGACCGAAGGTGCGCGCCTTTCTCTTCAGCCTGTCGAGCTTTCGGGCAGCGACCTCGCCTTTCTACAGTATACCGGCGGCACGACGGGTGTGGCGAAGGGCGCGATCCTGACGCATGCCAATCTGCTGGCAAACCAGCTACAACTCTCGCTCTGGCTTAACTCGGCCTACGGGGAGAAGGCGCGTCCTGAGGTGCTGACCTTCGTCTGCGCGCTGCCGCTCTATCACATCTTTGCGCTGACCGTGAATTCATTGATGGGCCTTTCGCTTGGTGCCCACAACGTGATGATCGCCAACCCCCGTGATATCCCCGCCTTCGTCAAGGAACTCGGCAAATACCGTTTCGACATCTTTCCCGGCCTCAACACGCTCTTCAACGCGTTGATGAACAATTCCGATTTCGCCAAGCTCGACCTTTCGCATCTCAGCACGCTTGCCGGCGGCATGGCCGTCCAGAGACCGGTTGCGGAGCGTTGGCGGAAGATGACCGGGACCTGGATAACGGAAGGCTACGGACTTTCGGAAACTTCGCCGGTCGCGAGCGCCAATCGTTTCGATTCTCCGGAATTCACGGGCAGCATCGGGCTACCCCTGCCCTCCACGGATTTCGACATCCGTGATGACGACGGCAATTCCCTGCCATCAGGCGAAGTCGGCGAGATCTGCATTCGCGGGCCGCAGGTGATGGCTGGATACTGGCAGAAGCCTGAGGAGACCGCCATGGTCATGACACCGGACGGATTTTTCCGCAGTGGCGACATGGGCTTCATGGACGAGCGCGGCTTTACCAAGATCGTCGACCGCAAGAAGGACATGATTCTGGTTTCCGGCTTCAACGTCTATCCGAACGAGGTCGAGGAGGTCGCAGCTATGCATCCCGGCATCCTGGAAGCGGCAGCGATCGGCGTGCCCGACAAACATGCCGGCGAGGTCGTCAAGCTGTTCGTCGTCAAGAAGGATCAGGGTCTGACGGAGGCGGATGTGAGGGCCCATTGCGCCGCAAACCTCACCAATTACAAACGGCCGCGCCTTATCGAATTCCGCACTGAGCTGCCAAAATCCAATGTCGGCAAGATCCTGCGCAAGGAATTGCGCGGCTAGAGAAGATGCTCTGAAATTAAAGAAGTGGAGCGTCCTTCGTGGGTTCGTTCGCATGCGCGCCGCTCCATGGTTTTCATGCATGTCGTTACCGCAAAGCAGCTGCACACTTTTGCACGACATGCATTTATCAGACCGTCATTTTATTCAGGCATTTATTCTGCCGTTCGCTCTTGCCGGCGAACGGTTTTCTTACATTTCTCCCCGAGCGCGAACTTGATTTAAGCCGCACAAAGCGAATAGTTTCCGCGACCTTCTCCGCACCTCAAGGAGTCTTCCATGCAAACCATCGTCGAACAATTGAAGAGCACCGCCGGTGCCACCAAGTCCACGGATATTCGCGCCGCTTTTGCCGCCGATCCACAGCGCTTCTCCCGCTTCAGCGCATCGCTCGACGATCTGCTGATGGACTATTCAAAGGCCGCCGTGAATGACGAGATCCTCGGCCTACTGGTGAAGCTTGCAGAGGCTGGCGGCGTCGAAGCAAAGCGCGACGATATGTTCTCAGGCAAGCCGATCAACTTCACGGAAAACCGTGCGGTCCTACATACAGCGTTGCGCAACCGTTCCAACACACCGGTGCTCGTCGACGGCAAGGATGTGATGCCCGAAGTCAACGCGGTGCTCGCTGCGATGGGCAAATTCGCCGACGGAATTCGCTCCGGCGCCCTGAAAGGTGCGACGGGCAAAAAAATTACCGACGTCATCAATATCGGCATCGGCGGCTCCGATCTCGGCCCGGCGATGGCCACGCTGGCGCTCGCCCCCTTCCATGACGGCCCTCGCGCCCATTTCGTCTCCAACATCGACGGCGCCCATATCGCGGACACCCTGAAGCTGGTGCAGCCGGAAACGACGCTTTTCATCATCGCGTCCAAGACCTTCACCACCATTGAAACGATGACCAACGCGCAGACGGCGCGCGCCTTCATCGCCAAGGCGCTCGGCGAAGCTGCCGTGCAGCATCATTTCGCAGCCGTTTCCACCGCGCTCGACAAGGTCGCAGCCTTCGGTATCGGGAGCGAGCGTGTCTTCGGTTTCTGGGACTGGGTCGGCGGCCGCTACTCCATCTGGTCGGCGATCGGCCTGCCGCTGATGATCGCGATCGGCCCGGAAAATTTCGGCAAATTCCTCGACGGTGCACACGCGGTCGACAACCATTTCCGCAAGGAGCCGATCACGAAGAACCTGCCGATGCTGCTCGGCCTCATCGGCTTCTATCAGCGCAATATTCTGGGATACCGCACCCGTGCGGTCCTGCCTTACGACCAGCGGATGTCGCGCTTTCCGGCCTATCTGCAGCAGCTCGACATGGAATCGAACGGCAAGGGCGTGACCGTCGACGGCACGCCGGTTGTCGGTTCTTCAGGTCCGGTCGTCTGGGGCGAGCCCGGCACCAATGGCCAGCATGCCTTCTTTCAGCTTATCCACCAGGGTACCGATATCATTCCGGGCGAATTCATGATCGCCGCCAACGCCTTCGAGCCGGAGCTGCGTCACCAGCATCAGCTCCTGATGGCGAACTGCCTGGCGCAATCGGAAGCGCTGATGAAAGGGCGCACTTTCGAAGAGGCCAAGGCGCAGCTTACCGCCAAGGGGATGGACGAGAAGCAGGCGGCCTTCATCGCGCCTCACCGCGTCTTCACCGGCAACCGTCCGTCGATCACCTTCATCTACGATAAGCTGACGCCCTATGCACTTGGGCGACTGATCGCGCTTTACGAGCATCGCGTCTTCGTCGAAGGCGTGCTCTTCCGGATCAATTCCTTCGACCAGTGGGGCGTCGAACTCGGCAAGGAACTGGCCACCGGCCTGCTGCCGGTTATCGAGGGCAAGGAAAGTGCTGCGAAGCACGATTCTTCGACGGCTGGCCTCGTCGCGGCGCTGGCGAAACTGGCGAAGTAAGAGGGCTGGAACGGCCCCTCATCCGCCCTTCGGGCACCTTCTCCCCGCAAGCGGGGCGAAGGGGGAGTCGCACCCTCCCTCGTCCCTCACGGCGATGTTGGTCTACCGTCACCGCCGCTTGCTCGATCGTTCCCTCGCCCCGCAAAGCGGGGAGAGGGCTAGGGTGAGGGGCGAATCTAACCTTTTAATTCAAAGCCCGATCTCATGCGCCCAGGGCGGATTCGCACCGGCGCGGGAAACGGTGACGGCAGCCGCCTTTGCCCCGAGGGCCAAGGCGTCGCGCAGCGCTTCTTCCCCGAGAGACGCAACCTTCGCCTTCGTCAGCAGATCGTTCATTTTCAGCGAGGCAAGGATGCCGGCATCGAAGGTATCGCCGGCTCCGACCGTGTCGACCACGGTGACGCGTTCACTCGGAACGGAGACCTTCAGCGACTTTGTATAGCCCGTCGCACCTTCCGCACCCCTGGTGATGACGATGAGCTTGGCGCCGTGGTTCAGCCAATGGGCAGCGAGTGCGTCATGGTCGCCTTCGACGCCGAACCATTCGAGGTCCTCATCCGAGAATTTCAGAATATCCGACATCGCGGCCATGCGGGTGATGCGCCCCATATGCGCCTGCTTGTCCCTGATGAAGCCTGGACGAATGTTGGGATCGAGCGAGATCACGCGGTTTACATGTTCCCGCTGCATCAATGTTTCGTAAGTCTCGCCGCAAGGGCTGGAGATCAGGCTGATGGCGCCGAAATGCAGCGCCTCATAGCGGTCGTCAAGAACCGGCAGGTCGGTCTCGGTAATCATACGACCTGCGGTGCCTTCATCGTAGAAGGCATAGGTTGCCTGCCCGTTGACGAGCTTGACGAAGGCAATCGTGCACGGACGGGCTACAATCGCGCAAGGACCGAAATCCACCTTGCTTGCGACCAGCGTCTCACGCAGGATATCGCCCATCATGTCGTCGGAAAGCCCGGTGAAAAAGGCTGTCGGCACGCCGAGGCGGCCAAGCGCCACCGCGGTATTGAAAATGGCGCCTCCGGCATAGGGAGCAAAGCCCTTTTCGCCGAGCGTCGTATCCCGCGGCAGCATGTCGATCAGGGCTTCACCACAGCACAATATCATTCCATCCTCCCGGGAGATCCTGTCTCCGCATTCAATCTTCAAATCGATTAGATAAAATTACGGCAAAAGCAAAGCTCGTATCTCAAAGTGACGAGATACCGCCGTGGCGTGCGGACCATGCAAGCGGTGCATCGAGGAACGATTCCACCTCCGCCAGCGTCCTGTCGTCGAAAAGCTTCTGGGCCTTCGCCACCGCAAGGACATCGCGCCAGGTGGCGATGTAGTGCAGCTTGACGTTACCGTCGGCAAAACGCTTTTCACCTTCGCTGAAGATACCATAGTAGAACAGCGCTATGCCGTGATCGACGATGCCACCAGCGGCGCGGATGGCATCGATGAACGTGAACATGCTGCCGCCGGCCGTCGTCAGATCCTCGATGACGAGGACGCGGGCACCCTCAGGCATGTGGCCTTCGATCTGTGCATTGCGGCCATGTCCCTTCGGCTTCTTGCGCACATAGATCATCGGAAGGCCGAGTCGCTCCGACAGGAAGGACGCAAAGGGGATACCGGCCGTCTCGCCACCGGCGACGACATCGAACTGCTCGAAGCCCGCATCACGCTGGATGACGCCTGCGGCAAAGTCCATGACGGCCGAGCGGATACGCGGATAGGAAATCAGCTTGCGGCAGTCGATATAGACCGGGCTCGCCATGCCGGAGGCGAACTTGTAGGGCGTCTCGGCGTTGAAATGCACCGCCTTGATCTCCCAGAGCATCTTCGCCAACAGTTCGGCCATGACTGCGCGGTCGGTAAAGGTGGTCTGGATCATGCGGCGCTCTCCTTCGGCTTTCGGACGTCCTCGCGGCAATAGCAGCAAGCGCCGAAGGTTTCCAGAAGGAACCGGCCAATTCGCCGAAAGATGATCCTTTGCAGCTCCTGCCAGAGCGGGATGCCGAAAAGTGTGCGCGGTTTTCGGGCGACATCCCGCTCTAACTCTTTAATGTCGATCAGGATTCAGATTCAGGCCGAATTGGCCTGAAATCATCGTGATCTAGTCACCTTGCAGAGAGGGCGCCGATATCGGCTGGCAGCATCTCCTTGAAGAGCGCGATTGCTTTTTCCCCTTCCCTTTCATCGAGTGCGATTGCATAGCGGACGGCCGCCGCAATCAACTGCATGCACAGACGGGCGATCCGAACCAGCTCATCGGGTTCCCGCTCCGGCCAGAGGCGCGTCAGGACGCCAAGAAGAGCCTGCGAATGGAACTCCATATCCTCGGCGTCGATCTCCTGCAGGACCTTGTCAGCCTGCGTGGCATGCCAGATATCCCGCATGACGGGCTCATTGCGAAACATGGCATAATAGCCGTCGACGATGCTGCCGAGGGCCGGTTTGACGCCATTGGCATTTGCCACATTCGCCAGCTCCTCCACCACGCATTGTCTTCCCTGCTCGTTGAAGCGCTCGGCAAGAATGCGGATGATTGCGGCCTTGTCGGGAAAATACTGATAGAGCGAGCCGAAGGAGACATCGGCTTTTTCCACGATATCGCTCATGCGCAGGCCGTCGCTGCCGTTCTTTTCGATCAGTTCCGCCGCCACTGACAAAATCCGCTCGACACGTTCGCGACCACGCCGCTGGCTCGGAATCCTCCGCGGCAGTCCCGACGGGTCCTGCTTTCGTCTGCGCCTTGCGACCGGTTCTTCCGACATGAACGATTCCTTTTTTAATTGACAATCAAAATAAGAGAAGTTATCACGTTTTGCAAATGCGAGAAATTATCGCATTTCAATCGGAGGAAGGAGTTTCACGATGCAAAATTCTGAAATTGTCCTTGTCGGGGGGTTAGGTAAAACCGGCGCGCGCATTGCCAATCGTCTGAAAGATCGTGGCCTCAAGGCTCGCCCGGCTTCCCGTTCGACGACACCTCGTTTCGACTGGCAGGATCGCGACACATGGCGCTCGGCACTTGCCGGAGCGTCTGCCGTCTACGTGACGTTCCAGCCAGATCTCGCCGTCTCATGGGCGGCGGAAGCGATCTCCGCCTTTGCGAAGACTGCGGTTGGCTGCGGCGTCAAGCACACCGTCCTGCTTTCCGGCCGCGGCGAGGACGGCGCTATTCGCAGCGAAGAGGAACTGAAGGCGGTCGGCGTGGATCACACTATCCTGCAGGCAACCTGGTTCTGCCAGAACTTCAGCGAAGGCGCCTTTCTGGACGGCATCCTTCAGGGCAAGCTGGCACTGCCGGTAGGTGACGTGCGTGAACCGTTCGTTCATGCCGACGATATCGCGGATGTCGCCGTCGAAGCCTTCCTCGATCCGCGTCATCGCAACCGGACCTATGAGCTGACGGGACCTCGCTCCCTGACTTTTCGTGAAGCGGTGTCCGAAATTGCCGCCGCCTGCGGACGGAAGATAGATTACGAGACCGTCCCTGTGGAGACATTCATCGACGAGATGGCCGCGGCGGGTCTACCGAGGGAAACAACCGACCTCCTGCATGAGCTTTTCACTGAAGTTCTCGATGGGCGCAATTCCCGTGTCATGGACGGCGTCCAGCAGGCGCTCGGAAGGAAGCCCAAGGACTTTTTCGATTACGCACGGGAAACGGCGGCGACCGGCATCTGGAGTGCGCGCCCATGACCTACCCGGTTACGAGCCTCGCCCTTATTGTCGCCGCGATCGGCAGCGGCCTTATCGCCGGCATCTTCTTCGCCTTTTCGGCCTTCATCATGACGGCCTTTTCCAGAATTCCTCCGGAGCATGGCATCGCTGCCATGCAGTCGATCAACACGACGATCCTGCGTTCACCTTTCATGGTGTTGTTTCTGCTGACGGCCGCTCTGTCGGTGGTCATCGCGGTTATGGCCGTTCTTAACTGGCGCGGGGCGGCAAGCGTCGCCATGCTGGCGGGTGCAGTTCTCTATCTCGTGACCTGCTTCCTCTCGACCATCGTCTTCAACGTTCCCCTTAACGATGCCCTGGACAAGGTCGACGGTCGCACGGCGGAGGCGGCCCAGCTCTGGACCGCCTACCTTAGCGACTGGACAAGGTGGAACCATCTGCGCACGGCAGCGTCACTGCTCGCGTCGATCGCCTTCCTGAGGGGGTTAGTCTAAGAGGCTTGCGCAGTCAGGAGGCGCTGAGCGAGGCATCCTGCGAGACCGCACGGAGGAAACCCGCAACCTCCACGCGGTTTCGGCCACCGCGCTTTGCAGCGTAAAGGGCATTGTCAGCGGCGCTGAGCATGGCGTCGAAATCCGCCTCCTGATCTGTGCCCGACGCAACACCAACACTGACGGTACATCTCAGCAATTTGCCATCGATATCGATCTCGCGCGTCTCGAATGAACCGCGTATCCGTTCCGCGACGACTTCGGCCCGGCCGGGCAGGACATCCTTCAGCACGAGGGCAAATTCTTCACCGCCGAGGCGCGCGGCGACATCGCTCGGGCGGCAATGGGCGGAAAGCTCTGCCGCAAAGATCTTTAGAACCCTGTCGCCGGCCGCATGACCATGTTGATCATTGACCGACTTGAAACGATCGACGTCGAAAACGATAACCGCCATGGAGGTGCCGAATGACCGCTGGCCGTAGAGATCAAACAGCGCACGACGATTGAGAAGGCCGGTCAATGGATCGGTCATTGCATCAAGGCGATGTTTGGCCGCGAGCCGCCATTGATGAAGGGCGAGCGACAGAGCGCCGATGCCCGTCATGCCGGCAATGCAGACGGCGATATTTAAATCTTCGGCCCAGTTGTCCGGTGCGGCCCCCAGGACAAGTCTGCCATCCCAGACGAGCATCAGCGCGCAGAGTGTGAAAGATATTGCGGTCAGCGTGTAGAGGCCGGTTATTCCCATAACCGGCACGGGCGCCTCCGCATAACCGCGCCAATATTCCCACGCCGTCATGAAGAGAAGAATCGCGATGACGAGATTGTCGATAATGAATGCCAGGCCGTCATAACCCGCGATCATCGGCGGCAGCGTCACGAGAAATGCGAGAGCTGTCCATAGCGCAATGCGCAATTGGGACAAGCGGCCGGTGCGGAACTGATAGGCCGCCCCCCAAATGACCGAAAAACCGGCGAGAAACAGGATGAAGCTCACCACACCGAGAAGGCGATCGGGCAACACGACATAGGCGCTGTAGGCGAAGATGCCGGCTATGACGAGGACGAGGCCGCAGGTACCGGTCAGCAGGAAAGTATCCGCGCGACGAGTGAGCCAGCTTACCATCAAAGTGACGGCAAGGCAGGTCGCCGAGACACCCAGCGCCAGCAGAAGAGAATTGTAGTCCAGCATCATGCGTCGGGTCTCCGCGGCTTTCGCCGCGCTTTCGGTCCGCGCAATCTACCTTAACAGTGGTGTCGAATGCGTTACGCAATCCATTAAAAGTCATGGGTTTTCAGGAGCGGGATGCCGAAAAGTGTGCGCGGTTTTCGGGCGACATCCCGCTCCAACTTTTTGATTTAGAGGCGGATTCAGATTTCAGGTCGATTCGACCTGAAATCATCCGGCTCTAGGCCGCAGCATGCTGGAGCGACACGTCCCGAAGCTCAATTTTGGGAGGTTAGGGTTGAGCCAACACTGCCCTCAAGGCTCGACGTTCCAGTAGAGGGGAAACATCGGATCGAAAACCGTCACCGGACCGGCACCTGTTTCGATTTTAGACGGGAACGCGACGGGCTCCGAACGCCTGACGAGAGTGATCCTGTCCTCATTCGGAGCCAATCCGTACCATGCCGGCCCGTTCAATGAAGCGAAAGCCTCCAATCGGTCGAGCGCATTTTCCTCCTCGAAGACATGCGCCAGGCAGCTCATGGTGTTGACCGAGGTGTAGATCCCGGCGCAGCCGCAGGCACATTCCTTGAGCGGATCGACATGCGGAGCGGAATCGGTTCCGATGAAGAAACGGCCGTCCCCGCCCGTGGCGGCTGCCCTCAGAGCAAGACGGTGTTTTTCACGCTTGGCGACGGGAAGGCAGTAATAATGCGGGCGGATGCCGCCGACGAGGATGGCATTTCTGTTGATGATGAGATGATGCGTCGTGATCGAGCCGGCGAGATTGGCCTTGGATGACCTGATATAATGGATGCCGTCGGCGGTCGTCACATGCTCCATGGTAATCTTCAGTTCCGGCAGGCGCCGGCGCAGGGGGTCGAGCACGGTCTCGATGAAAACTGCCTCACGGTCGAAGATATCGACCTCCGGCGTCGTCACCTCACCGTGGACGCAGAGCGGCAGGCCGATCCGGGCCATGCGCTCCAAAACCGGCATGGCCCTCTCGATATCGCGCACGCCGCTGTGGGAATTGGTCGTGGCACCGGCGGGATAGAGTTTAACTGCGGTGATCAGGCCGCTCCTCTTGCCCTCCTCGACATCGTCCGGATTGGTGTGCTCGGTCAGATAGAGCGTCATCAGCGGCTCGAAACGATCGCCCTCAGGCAGCGCTTTCAGGATACGTTCGCGATAGGCCTTTGCGTCCGCCGTCGTTACCACCGGCGGAACAAGGTTCGGCATGATGATGGCGCGGGCGAAATGCCGGCTCGTATCGCCGATCACGCCTTGCAGCATCGCGCCGTCGCGCAGATGCAGATGCCAGTCGTCGGGGCGGCGGATGGTGAGCGTTTCCATGGCAGTATCTCCGGGCAGTCATCTTTACGCGCCCTCGATATCACCATCGGCCATGACAAAACAACGGCCACGTACGATCTAAACCGCCTCGATCGTCAGATCCGCAGGGCGGCGATTGTCCAGGATGAGACGGCCATTAGGAAGATCATTGCCGTAGACCTTGGCGCTTGCGGCATCGTCGTCGAGGTCATAGCCCTTCCAACGCTCCCACAATCGTCGCTCTAGGACCTCGATCGGCGGCGCCAGCATGATCGAATAGTCGAACTTGCCCTCGAGTTCCGCCCATTTTCCCTGGCTCAAAAGCAGGTAGTTGCCTTCGACGACGATGAAGCGATGATCGGGCGAGACGACGCGCGCCGATGCGATGGCGATCTCGCGCGAGCGGTCGAAGACCGGCACCAGCACCTCCTGATCGGCGACGGCGACAGCCTTGATGATATCCAGGAATGCCCTGACATCGAAACTCTCCGGCACACCCTTGCGCGCCAACAGCCCCTTCTCGGTCAACACGGCATTGTCCATATGAAAGCCGTCCATCGGCAGGACTTCGGCACTTTCGCCTCTTGCCCGCAAGGCATCGACAAGGTTGTCGGCCAATGTCGATTTTCCGGCACCGGGTGGTCCGGCAATGGCGATCATAAATCGCTTCGCATCGCCGGCGCGCGCGATGATTTCGCCGGCGATGGTCCCAAGCGTGGCATTCATGCAGCGACAGTCTCGGTCGGCGCAGCCTTGGCACCGGTCATGAAGGCAACCGCATCGGACATCGAATATTCCTTCGGATTGATAACGGTGAGACGCCGTCCGAGACGATGGATGTGAATGCGATCCGCCACCTCGAAGACATGCGGCATATTGTGCGAGATCAGCACGATGGGCAAGCCGCGCGCCCGCACATCGAGAATGAGCTCGAGCACCCTTCTGCTCTCCTTGACGCCGAGGGCGGCTGTCGGCTCATCCATGATGATGAGCTTCGATCCGAAGGCGGCTGCACGCGCCACGGCCACGCCCTGGCGCTGACCGCCGGAGAGCGTTTCGACCGCCTGGTTGATGTTCTGGATCGTCATCAGGCCAAGGTCCGTGAGCTTCGCCCGAGCGACCTTCTCCATCGCCGCATGATCGAGCTTGCGCAGATATTTGCCCATGAAGCCCGGCTTGCGGATCTCGCGACCAAGGAACATGTTGTCGGTGATCGAAAGCGCCGGCGACAGGGCAAGGTTCTGATAGACCGTTTCGATGCCGGCCTTGCGCGCATCCATCGGCGTGCGGAAATGTACCGGCTGCCCCTCCAGCCGGATCTCGCCTTCGTCGGGATGGATCGCGCCGGAAATCGCCTTGATAAGCGACGACTTGCCGGCGCCGTTGTCGCCGATGACCGCAAGGATTTCGCCCGGATAAAGGTCGAAATCGGCGTGATCGAGGGCGGTGACACGACCATAGCGCTTTACGAGCCCACGGGCGGTGAGGATGGGTTCCTGAGCCATCAGCCTGCTACCTTTCTGATCCACTGGTCGATTGCAACGGCGGCGATGATGAGCACACCGATCAACAGATAGGTCCATTGCACGTCTGTCCCGAGCAATCTGAGACCGAGCGAGAAGACGCCGACGATTAGCGCGCCGAAGAGCATGCCGAGGATGGATCCACGACCGCCGAAGAGCGAAATTCCGCCGATCACGACCGCGGTAATTGATTCGATATTGGCGAACTGACCCGCCGTCGGAGAAACCGAGCCGATGCGGCCGATCAGAGTCCAGCCTGCCAGGGCACAGATCAATCCCGACAGGACGTAAACGGAAACCAGCATGCGCTTGACGTTGACACCGGAAAGCTGCGCGGCATCCGGGTCATCGCCGACCGCATAGACGTGCCTGCCCCACGCGGTATGGTTCAGCACGTACCACAGCACCGCGACGAGGAGGACCAGGGTTACGACCCCATAGGTAAAGACCGCGCCGCCAAGCCGGAAATTGTTGCCGAAGAATTGCAGGATCGGCGCCGTCGTTTCGATATCCTGAGAACGGATCGTTTCATTGGCCGAATAGAGGAAGTTCGAGGCGAGCACGATCTGCCACATGCCAAGAGTGACGATGAAGGGCGGCAGCTTCATGCGCGCAATGAGCACGCCGTTGATGTAGCCGCAGAGGGCTCCGACTGCAAAGCCGCAGAGAATTGAAAGCCCAGGCGGCAAACCATAGCGGAAGGTGAACTGCCCCATGACGACCGAAGACAGCACCATGATGGCGCCGACGGAGAGATCGATGCCCGCGGTCAGGATGACGAGCGTCTGCGCCGCTCCGACGATGCCGGTAATGGCAACCTGCTGCAGGATCAGGGTCAGCGAAAAAGCCGAGAAGAACTTGGATCCCAGAAGCGCCCCGAAGATGATCAGCGAGAGCACCAGAACGATCAGCGAGACGCCCGAAGGGTTGGAGTGGAGAAGATGCTGCAGCTTCTGCAGCGGGGTCCTCTCATGTGTGTCGAACGACGCCACTTCGGTGGAGCTATCCTTCAGGACCTTCTCGAACTCCTGGGACGGTGGTGCGGTTGTTGTTGGCTCGCCCATTTAAAATCCTCCGCCTGATCACGCCTCGGCAGCGCCCCCTAGGCGCGGCAGATTCCCCACCTAATGGGCATCCTCCGCCCATGGAGCGGGCTAAGACCGATGGCTCGCTGTTAAAGATGGGAAATGCGGGGGACGCATTGGCCCGCATTTCCCTCGGTATCATGTAAAAGAGGCTATCAGCCCCAGCACTTTGCGAGACCTTCCTTAGTGTCGATCGAGGTCAGCCCCGACACCGGCTTGTCGGTCACCAACGTCACGCCGGTGTCGAAGAAATTCTTGCCTTCGGTTGGCTTCGGCTTTTCTCCGGTGTCGGCGAATTTCTTGATCGCCTCGACGCCGAGAGCTGCCATCTGCAGCGGGTATTGCTGCGAGGTCGCACCGATAATGCCGCCGGCGACGTTCTTGACGCCCGGGCAGCCACCGTCGACGGAAACGATCAGAACGTCCTTCTCACGGCCGACTGCTTTCAGGGCTTCGTAGGCGCCTGAGGCGGCAGGTTCATTGATAGTGTGAACGACGTTGATGGTCGGGTCCTTCTGAAGAAGGTTTTCCATTGCGGCACGGCCGCCTTCTTCATTCCCATTGGTGACGTCGTGGCCGACGATCCGCGGATCGTCCTCATCGCCGATCCGGTTCGGATCCTTTGTGTCAATGCCGAAGCCCATCATGAAACCCTGATCGCGCAGGACGTCCACAGAGGGCTGCGAAGGCGTCAGGTCGAGGAAAGCCACCCTGGCATCCTTGGCGGAGTCGCCCAGCGTTTCCTTGGCCCATTGGCCAATCAGTTTGCCGGCGAGCAGGTTGTCCGTCGCAAAAGTGGAATCGGCAGCGTCGATCGGCTCGAGCGGCGTGTCGAGGGCGATAACGAGAACGCCGGCGTCGCGTGCCTTCTTGACGACCGGGACAATGCCCTTGGTGTCGGAAGCCGTCAGCATGATGCCCTTGGCGCCGTCGGCAATACAGGTCTCAATTGCCGCGACCTGGCTTTCGCTGTCGCCGTCAATCCTGCCGGCATAGGATTTCAGCGTCACGCCGAGTTCCTTCGCCTTGGCGGAAGCACCTTCCTTCATCTTGACGAAGAAAGGATTGGTGTCGGTCTTGGTGATTAAGCAGGCGGTAACGTCGGCCGCATGAGCCGGCATCGCAAAGACGACGCCGAGAGCAAGGCCGGCGAGTGCGGACGAAATAATCGATTTCTTCATCTAATCCTCCCGAGGACATCAAGGGGCGGAACCATCCGGTTCCGGTTACAGGCGCGACACCTCATGCAGACCCTTCAGAGGCTCCTCCAAGCCGCGTCGCATCCCTTACGCTCATAATTTAGAGCGCAAAGGCACTCGACTGTCAATAAATAAATCCAGTTGAATTACTAATCAAATGTGGCATTCTGCCTGGAAACCGATCAGAGGCCCGATCGACAGGCAGGCATCTCGGTGCTCATGAAGTGCGGAGGAAACAGTCGAAGCATCAGAAGCCTGCAGGCCATTCGCCACGTCGTCGAAACCGGCTTGCACCGACGCGAAAACCCTGGAGAGTAAAAACCTCTCCTTGTATTTCGTCGCCTCGCCAGCCACTCCATAGACGGCTTCGATCAGATCAGATGGCCCCTACAGCGCCGTGCGTCTTTTCAGACGCACAAAGGTCGCTGTAGCACTTTGAATTGCTGCATGTTTTTATCCTTAAATCGGCTCCGACTTAAGGAAACATGCAGTCCCGGAAAGGGAGGAATAGGCCGATGTCATCCGTGGAAGGACCGGTCAGCCAGCCGGTTCAACCTCATATTCTGGATACGGGCGGCGGCTCGAACCAGATTCGAGTCCGGGCTTATAATGAACGGCTGGTGTTGTCGCTCGTGCGTCGTCACGGTGCACTGTCGAAGGCTGAGATCGCCCGGCGTACGGGGCTCTCGGCGCAGACCGTCTCCGTCATCATGCGAGCGCTCGAGAAGGAAGGATTGCTTGCGCGCGGTGCGCCAATCCGCGGCCGCGTCGGACAGCCGTCCATTCCGATGCGGCTCGATCCCGATGCGGTCTTCTCCTTCGGCCTGAAGATCGGCCGCCGCAGCGCAAGCCTCGTCCTGATGGATTTCGTAGGCCGGATCCGTATGCAATTGCAGCAGACCTATCCCTATCCATTGCCACAGGACATCATGGCCTTCGTCGCGGCCGGCGTCCGGGACATCGAGGGACGAATAAGCGAAAGGCAGCGTCAGCGCATCGCCGGCGTGGGAATTGCCGCCCCATTTGAGCTCTGGAACTGGGCTGACGAGGTCGGTGCACCGGAAGGCGCGATGAATATCTGGCGCGGCTTCGACCTTCAGGCCGAGGTTGCCGCCAAAGTCCCCTACCCCGTCTATCTTCAAAACGATGCCACAAGCGCCTGCGGAGCGGAACTGGTGTTCGGCGTGGGTGCCCGCTATCCGGATTTTGTCTATTTCTTCATCGGCTCCTTCATCGGCGGCGGCATCGTGCTCAATTCCTCGATCTTCGTCGGCCGCACCGGTACGGCAGGCGCGATCGGGCCGCTACCGGTCCGTGATCGCGATGGCGAGACGCGTCAGCTCTTGAAAATAGCGTCGATCTTCGTGCTCGAAAACCTGCTCAGGGAGCACGGTTTCGACCCACAGCCGCTCTGGTATTCGCCGGATGACTGGATCGATTTCGGCGAACCGCTGGAGATCTGGATCCAGGATACGGCAAAGGCGCTCGCCCAGGCAATCGTCGCTGCCGCCTCGATCATCGATTTCAGCGCGGCGGTGATCGATGGCGGCTTCCCCGCCTGGGTCCGCGAAAGGATAGTGACGGCCACGATCAGGGCTGCTTCAGAGCTCGACCTGCAGGGGGTCGTCATGCCTGATATCATCGAGGGTGCGGTCGGACCGCAGGCGCGCGCCATCGGCGGGGCAAGCCTGCCGATCTTCGCCCGTTATCTCATCGATCAGAACGTCCTCTTCAAGGAGATCGACCACGGCATCGGGAGCTAATGCGGCTGGAGCGGTTCAGCTTTTCACGGAAGCGCAGAACCGCTCTAACTTTTGTTCTACGCAATTCCGAACGGAAAACCGCTACGCACTCTTCCTGGAATTGCTTTAGCGTCCTGTGCCAATCTCCCCCGCGGACGGACCCCAGACGTCGGTGAGCGCAAAGCCTTCCGCCATCGGATCGAAGGGATCAAGTGCGACCTGCGACAGGCCGAAGGTGAAACCGCGCCCGGTGATCGTCGGGATGATCGCTGGCTTGCCGGCGACTTTCGTCTCTGCCGACAGACCCACCTCGAATTCCGAGCCGATGATCGAACGTGACTTGAAGACGTCGCCGACCTTTGCCCTGCCACGCGCATGCAGCGTTGCAAGGTTGGCTGAATTGCCGGTGCCGCAGGGCGAACGATCGACACGCCCTGGCCACATGGTGGTGCAGGTGCGCACGGCGCCGTCCGGATCGACATCACGGAACATGACGTAGGCAACGCCGGAGATCGCCGAGATTTCCGGATGGACGACAGGGCTCGCGCGATTGATGAGATCCTTGAGGATCATGCCGGCCTGGACGAGCGAAGCGGCATTCGCCTTCTCGATGGTCATGTTGATCTGACCGACATCCACGAGCGCATAGAAGATGCCGCCATAGCAGATATCGACCTTGATCCTGCCCCAGTGCGGCGTGTCGACCGCGACATCAAGCTCGTGCACGAAGGATGGCACCATGGTGAGCTTCACTTTCTCGCAACGCCCCTCGCGGCAAGTGGCCGTTGCCCTGACGAGGCCGGCGGCGGTATCGAGCGTGACGATCGTTTCCGGCTCCTTCATCTCGACGATGCCGGATTCGAGCAGGGCCGTGGTGACGCAGATCGAGTTGGAGCCGGAGCTCGCATGCGCCTGATCCGGCTGCAGGATGATGAAACCGGCATCGGCTTCCGGGTGTTTCGCCGGCAGCAGCAGGTTGACCGAGCCGATCGGCGCGCCGCGCGGCTCGAGAACGAGGAAGCGGCGCAACTCCTGCCCCTTGGGATCGGTGTTCAGCCAATGAAGTTGTTCGGCAATCGAATTGCCCGGGATTTTCGGAACGCCGCCGACGGCGACCTTACCGATCTCGCCTTCGCAGTGAACGTCCAGAAGCTGGATCGTACGCTTCCATCTCATCGTTTCGTCTCCAATCAAACGTGGCGGGTGACGCCGCCATCGACACGGATGTTCTGGCCGGTGATGTAGCCGGCGCCGTCGGAGAGCAGGAAGGCCGCGGTCTTGGCGATCTCTTCCATATGACCGATGCGCTTCATCGGGATCTTGTCGGCGGTTTCCGGCTTGTGATTCAGGCTGTCGATATAGCCCGGCAGGATGCAGTTCATGCGGATATTGTCCGCCGCATAACGGTCGGAATAGAGCTTCGCAAAGGCGCCGGCCGCCGCCCGATAGGTGCAGGACACGGGGAAAACCAGCGACGGCTCGTAGGCGGCAAAGGTGGTGATGTTGACGAAGGCGCCCTTGCCCTGTTTCAGCATGACTGGCGTCACGAGGCGCGCCATTCGGACGAGCGACAGGATCATCATATCCGAGCCGAGCGTCCAGTTCTCGTCGGTGATATCGAGCAGATCCCCCTTCGGCGGATGGCCGGTATGGTTGACGACGGCGTCAATGCGGCCGAAGCTCCTCATCGTCAGGTCGAAGATCGCCTGGATGTCCTCGGCCTTTTCTGCGACGCCGCGCGAAGCAACACCCCCGAGCTCGGTTGCCAGCTTCTCACAGCTTTCGGAAGGCGACATCAACGCCAGCCGGTAGCCGTTTGCACGGAGTTCACGGGCGATCGCCTCGCCCATGCCTCGGCCGCCACCGGTGATAAGAGCGACAGGTTTTTCAGCTTCGGACATCGCTTTCCTCGTAGATCACGATTCGACCCAAAATCATCATGGTCGATTCTAATAGTTTAGAGCGGGATGCGGGCGGAAAACCGCACACACTTTTCCTCATCCCGCTAGTATCGATCAATGCGGAACGGCCTCATGTCGACCGCCGGCGTAACGCCGCTCATCATATCCGCCAGAAGTCGCGCCGTCGTTGCCGAATATGTAAGGCCGAGATGGCCGTGACCTGTTGCGTACCAGACATCAGGCAAACGGGACGAGGGCGAGATGATCGGAATTGTATCCGGCAAGGCCGGACGATGGCCCATCCATTCCGTCGCCTGCTCGACCTGCAAGCCCGGCAACGCGCGCTGCGCATGGCGAACGAGCACGCGCGGGCGGCGGAAATCCGGCGGCGCATCGAGGCCTGCAAGCTCGACATTGCCGCCGACGCGGATGCCGCCCGCCGTCGGCGTTACCATGAATGCGCGATGCGGCCAGATGATCGAATAGCGCATGGAGATGCCGGGCCGCATGATCTGCGTGTGATAGCCGCGCTCGGTCTCGAGCGGGATCGGCTCGCCGAGCCTTTCTGCGAGGAAACGGGTGCGCACTCCCGCGGCGAGGATGGCGGCATCGGCCGCAATCTTTTCCCCACTTTCAAGGTGCAGCCAAACGCCGCCCTCTGGCTTTCGCTCCACTGTCTTTGCTGCGCCCAAGCGGAATTCGGCGCCCTCGGCCTTCGCCGCCTCCACCAGCTTTACAACGAGCTGATAGGGATCGCGGACGGACTTGTTGTCGGGCAGCAGCACGGCCTTGGCGATCGCCGGCGATAGCGCCGGCTCATAGTTACGAATTGCACCGCCATTCAGAACCTCGAATTCGAAGCCGTATCGCTGCATCAATTCGATGTGGCTACGGTCGCTGGCGAATTCCGCTTCTGTCTCGTAGATCGCGAGACACCCCTCCTCCGTGATCAGGTCCGGCGCGCCGATCGCATCGAGCATCGTGCGGAAATCGCGAAGGGCATGGCGGGAAAGGCTCATGCCTGCATCCTCGATCTGACGCAGGCGAGATGGGCGGCCGGCGGCGACAAAGCGCAGGAACCAAGGCAGCATCTTTGGCGCATAGGCAGGCCGCAGCCAGACCGGACCCTCCGGATCCAGCAGCCAGCGGGGGATTTTTCGCCAGGTAGAAGGCCCGGAGCCGGCGGCAAAATCGAGCGCTATGCTCGCCATGTTGCCAAAAGACGTGCCGCGCCCAGGCTCGCCCTGGTCGAGCAGCGTCACCTTCCTGCCCCGTCGCTGCAATTCGAAGGCAATCGCAGCCCCGATGACCCCGGCGCCGACGATTACCACCGATTTCCTATTTGCTTCCATTTGCACCCGCCCTTGACCATTCACCCTTGTGATATATCAGCAGGCGGGTTCTGACTATTGGTTTTTTCGGGTTAACGGCCGCGGCGCACCCGATGTCTCGGATTGCTCCAAACCGGCGCTTACGCTGTCACCGACCGAACCGACAGTATTGCCGACCGACTGCCCGAAGCGCTGAACCTGGGCCTCGTAATTACGCCTGGTGCGCGGATCGAAGATTGCAATCGGCGTGCTGACCGCCACGCTCGCGGCGCTGCCGACCGTCTGCGCCGCGCCCATCGCAACCGCGCCGACGGCTTCGCCAAGCCCGACCTCGGAATCGGTGATGGTCTGTCCGTCAATCAGCCGATCGCCGATCAGCTTCACGACCTCCGGACTTTCGGCAAACTTGCCGTGATTCAGACGATCGCCGGTCTTGAGCTTCGTCAGGTCGAGAACAGTGATACCCTCCTTCTCGAGCGCGCTGCGATAGGGCTCCGCCGTCGGGTCGATCTGCCCGAGGCGATCGATATTGCCGGAAATGCGCCGCGACAGAGCAAGCGCGCGATCGTCCTGTGAGACGAAGAGCGTGAAATGCGGCTTCTCCTTGCCGAGGCTTGCGAACTGGCGGCCAAAGACGTCCACGTCGAGATCCGGCGAGGCAAGAATGACGTTGCGAATCTTGGGCGCCACGCGCCCGTCACGGATCGCCATCTGCCGCAGTGCCTCGACGGTCAGCCATGTTCCCATGGAATGGGCCATGATTGTAACCTCGCCGACAGCAGGATTTTTTGCTGTGCGGCGCAGCAATTCTTCGAGCGCATCACGGGAATAATTCGTGCTTTCCTTGTCGTAATTATAGTCGAAGATGCTCGCACGCGACGGCCAGGTGAAGACGACGGGCGCCACATCGGCATGGGAATCGTGGACAATCTGGGCAAACCGATAGACCGAATCCTCATAGCGGTTGTTGAAGCCATGAACGAAGACCAGCACACGCCGGTCTCTCGGCATATGGCGCTTCAGCCAGCTTTCCCCTGCCGTCTCGCCCGTCAGCGGATCGACGGAAACGGTAACGAAATCTTTCATCGGATTGCCGGGAAGTCTGCTCGGCCATTGCACCTGGCCGACTTTGCGGTTGGCGTCCGGCGGAATAGAGACGCCAACTGCATTGACCGTCAGCCCGGTGCCACGTTCGCCGGAAAAGAGAACGGCCGGATTGTCCGCCGGTGCGCGAGTTGTTGCCACGAGCAGTTCCACCTTAGACGTCCCCGGCAGGGTCGTTCCGACTGGCGCCATCACGCCGATCGGGCGTTCACCGCAGGCCGAGAGCGCAACGGAAAGCGCAATTATTCCCGCGAAAATATCCGCTTTCCGGCAGGCAATGGCAATTCTACGCAGGCGTTCCGCCCAATCCAGCATCACTCACAACTCCAAAGGTCACGGTCTTCCTTAGCGTGAGAGGCGCGAACATTCCACCGGGGCCGCAATATCGGAGATGGCGCCGAGACGAAAAGAGCCCGGTGCGGGAGGAGGTGCACCGGGCTCTTAAGCCTGACTGGCAACTGGGAGGAGGAGGAGTGTTGCCAGTCCGATGAAAGAGCGCTGGGAGGAGGAGTGCGCTGCTTTCGAGGGTGTAGATACACAAGGCTTGGACTCATGCCTAGCCCGTCTCGCTGCATTGCAGCAATGCAGTGGACGCAATACTTTTATTCGCCATCGCTTAAATAGCTTCATTTTGCGGCAGCACAGGCTGGCGGCCCGGATTGGCGAAGCGCGACCGCATGAAGTTGACTTAATCGTGATCGGTCATATCCGCGATACCGTCGTATCTATGGCGCGAATGAGCCCACAGGCCTGTGTGAAGAAGCGGCCGCCTCATCAGCAGCCGCCACCATTCGGCAAGCCGGAGCGCGCGCGCTCAGATTGCCTTGAACTGAGCCTTCCCCTCGCGATCGAGCGCCGTGAATTCCTCATCGGATAGCGTGATATTCATGGCAGCGACATTTTCTTCCAGATGCTTGACCTTGGATGTGCCCGGGATCGGCAGCATCACCAGGCTGCGCTTCAGGACCCAGGCAAGCGCGATCTGGCTCGGCGCGGCATCGTGACGCCTGGCGATCGTGTCGAGCAACGAGCCCGGATTGGCGAGCGTGCCCGCCGCCAACGGGTACCA
Source organism: Sinorhizobium sp. CB7 (assembly GCF_041357635.1). Taxonomy (NCBI): domain Bacteria; kingdom Pseudomonadati; phylum Pseudomonadota; class Alphaproteobacteria; order Hyphomicrobiales; family Rhizobiaceae; genus Sinorhizobium; species Sinorhizobium sp. CB7. The sequence goes on along the minus strand of NZ_JAULLL010000007.1, from coordinate 217,178 downwards.
TGGGATGAAGCCGATGCCGTGCTTTTCGCAATAGTTGAGAACGTCTTCGCTGGTACGATCGACCAGATTGTACCGGTTCTGCACGGTCGCCACCTTGAAGATCTTGGAAGCGGCCTCGATATCGGCGACGGAGACTTCGCTGAGGCCTGCCTGCCGAACGATCTCGGCGTCGATCAGGGACTTGATCGCGTCGAACTGTTCCTTGGCGGGAACCTTCGGATCAATGCGATGAAGCTGCCAAAGGTCAATCTGCTCGACACCGAGATTGCGAAGACTCTTGTGCGCTTGCTGGATCAGATATTCGGGACGACCGAGCGAGATCCACTGGTTTGGACCTGTGCGTGCCAGGCCGGCCTTTGTCGCAACGATGGTCTTGCCGTAGGGATGAAGCGCCTCGCGGATCAGGCGCTCTGAAACATCCGGGCCGTAGGAATCCGCTGTATCGATGAAGTTGATGCCGAGTTCCGGCAGTCGCCTCAGCGTGCGGATGGATTCGTCGTGATCGGCAGGGTCACCCCAAATCCCCTCGCCGGTGATCCGCATGGCGCCGAAGCCGAGGCGGTTGATTTCGATATTGCCACCGATCCTGAAGGTGCCCGACTTGGATGCATCATAGTCTGACATGGTCTTTCCTTTCTTGCTTTCGTCACTCAAAAAACTGCGATCATGCTGCAAAGTCGGTCGAGCGCGAAACCTGCTCCCAGGCGTCGAATCCGGACTTCAGCAGTCCAAGCTTTTCACGCACGAAGTGACGTTGATGAAATGGCCGGCGCGGCGCCTTTTCATATAGGGCAGGACCACCTGCATGACAGCCACAGCATCGGAAACATCGACCTCGAGAAGAAACAATGACGTGCAAAAGCCGACCCTTTGTTGCGAAGAACCAGCGTCAGCCACGACCAATCGCTATCGAGGGCGGTTGGCGGTCAGGCGGATAGCTCTCGGAATAGAGGCCTGTAGCCACGCAGAGCAATATCCCTGATGAGCGTTGCTTCATCCAGATCGAACCATCTCAACTCAGTGTGCTCATCGCCCAATAATTGCGGTTCGCCGCCATCCCACTGGGATATCTTATAAACGTGATATCGAATTTCAGGGTCCGCTTCTTCCGAAAGCTCGCCTATCTTGGCGTAGATAAGCGGGGTTAATCCAACCTCCTCCTGGCATTCGCGAACCAGTGCCGTCTCAAGTGTCTCGCCGCTTTCAACATGGCCGCCGACCAGGTCCCAACAGTTTGGGTAGCGGCGTTTGTGAGACGCGCGTTTCGCCAGCAAGATCCGTTTTTCTCTCGTGAAAATAGCACAGGTGATATCTGTCACCGAAGGTTTCGTCCACTTCTGCGATAATCGATACTTGATCCAAGGCGCCAAAGCTTAAGGCAGACCTCCTCAGGATTTTGTCGTTTTGGCCTCGACGCCGAAGTCGGTCAGTGTTTTCCAGAATTCGCGGAAGACATTCTTGGCGAACACTTCCGGTGGTTCCTCCAAGGCGTGTTCGTGCCATTTCTCGCCGGCGACACGCACGGCGCCGACGACGATTGCCGCCAGAAGGCGCATGCGAAACTTTTCCTCTTCGCTTTCGCCGGCGCGCGCCGAAAGCGCCTCGGTCAACTTCTGCTCGAGCTTGGCATATTTGAGCTGATCGCGCGCGCAGAGGGTGGGTGTGTCGCGGATAAGCGCCGCGATGGCGAGGCTCTGAGGATCGGCAGCCGCAGCCATGATCGCCGAGATCAGCGCCTCTTCGACGACCTTGACGACCGGCTCGCCCGGTGGGCGCGCGGCAACGGCAGCGGCCAGATCATCGGCGAAAGAGTCCTGCCAGGCGAAAACCACCTCTTCCTTGGACGGAAAATAATCGAAGAAACTGCGCTTGGAAACATCTGCGGATTCGGTGATGTCCTCGATTGTCGTACTGTCGAAGCCGCGTTCGAGGAACAGTTTCATCGCGGACTTCTCGATACGTTCACGCGTCTGGCGGCGCTTTCGCTCGCGGCGTCCTTCCACCGGCTCGCCATCCTTCTGTTTCGTCCGGGCCATATCGACTTCTAATTTTCTCCAGAACGCCGCGCATCGTATGAGATGCACAAATGTCAGCTGTCGCTATTCAAGGCAGCGACGTCTTCAGCGGCCACGTTCGTCCGATCTTTCAAACGATGGCGCGAGAGTTCGAGAGGCTTGCGCCGCGATATTCTGTAAACGCCGGCCGGTGGGAGATTGCGCATCGTTCCGCCGATATGGGTGCCTTTCAACCCGAGCCGATCGAGGATCGGACGAGGCACGGGGCAACGCGGCCCGTAGGTGAACTGGTAGAAGGCGCCGCCTGGGCGCAAATAGGTGAAAGCGCCGGCCAGGATCGAAGCGATCTTGCGCGGCGACATGGACAGAAGCGGCAATCCACTGACCACTGCCCCGACGGGTTCACCCGTAAAAAGGTCGGAATGGGCCAGATATGCGGCATCCATCTGCAGCACCCGCGCCTGCGGAAAACGGCGCTGCAGCGGCTCGACGAATTCCCGTCCGAATTCGACGAGAGTCAGATCGCTCTCCCGGACGCCGCGGGCAAGAATTGCCTTGGTGAAGACGCCGGTGCCGGGACCGAGCTCAATGATTGGCCCGTCGAGCGCATCGATCTCCCGCGTCATCAATCGCGCCAGCCTCTCGCTGGAGGGCGCGATCGCGGCCACTCTCATGGGAGCACTCACCCAGGAGCGGAAGAAATGAAGGAAGTCGGAGCACTCATCATTCGCTGTCGTCGTCTTCATTATCATCCACCTGAAATTCAATTCACTATCGTGCTGATCAGCCTCGCCAGCATGGCAATTCAAAGGCATGCAAGCCGGTCCATTCGCCGTCGTCAGGTATTTCGCGTAACGGCCGGGCATCGTTGTCACCATCATGCAACAATTTGTATGCGTCATAGATCACATAATGCATTTTCATGCATTACTGCAAGTTTGCATTTCATGCAAATTTTTTGTTGTATTCCGTCGAAATCAATTGCGACAGATAGCTCCAAAGCAGCGGCTGGGGCCTTTGTCGCGTTCGGCGGGCAGGAGAAGACAATCGCCACTGGTGGAAGATTGTCAGCAATAGCCGCATGTGCGATACATAAGTACATCCGCAGATAAGGCGCCTTAGAACTGCCCCGAAGGGAGGGTTCGCCTTGGGGTTTCGACTAAATACGACTTGTTTCGTGCTCTTCAGCAGGACGCTGGGCTGCGATCTCGGGCGCCCGGTTCCTTAACGTCTTGACAGGCACGACGAAGCTGTAACGGAAAGCAGACATCGAACGTTTCTATCGTCCAGCAGATGCAAACCAGGAGCATTCGACATGGTTACGTGGAAGCCCGATCCAAGTTTCTATCCCTCACCGCGCATGGCCATGAAGGCTGCGCCGGAAACTCTAGCCTATGTTGCGGCCTTTGATCCGACCCGCACCGTTCCGGACGAACTTGCGGTCGTCGATGTCGACCCGAAGTCGGCTTCCTATGGTCAGATCGTCAATACGGTCGCGATGCCGAATGTCGGCGACGAGTTGCACCATTTCGGCTGGAACGCCTGCTCCTCGTCGCTTTGCCCGAACGCGCCGCACCCGCATGCCGAACGCCGCTATCTCGTCGTCCCGGGTCTGAAATCCTCGCGCATTCACATTCTCGACACCAAGCCTGACGGCAGGAACCCCTCGATCGTCAAGGTCATCGAGCCCGGCGAGGTTGCCGAGCGGGCCGGATATACGCGGCCGCATACCATCCATTGCGGGCCTGAAGGCATCTATGTCGCAGCCCTTGGAAACACCGAGGGCAAAGGCCCCGGCGGCATCTTCCTGATGGACCACGAAACCTTCGAGGTGCGCGGCCAATGGGAGATGGATCGCGGCCCGCAACAGCTTTCCTATGACGTCTGGTGGCATCTCGGCCACGATACGCTTATTACCAGCGAATGGGGGACGCCGGACACTTTCGAAAACGGCCTTGTTCCGGAGATCCTGCTCGGGGCAAAATACGGCCGCCGCCTGCATTTCTGGGATCTGCACAAGCGCAAGCATTTGCAAACCATCGATTTGGGCGACAAGTACCAACTCGTGTTCGAGCTGCGCCCCGCGCACGATCCGACCAAGGCTTTTGGCTTCGTCAATTGTGTTCTGAGCCTGGAGGATCTCTCCTCCTCGATCTGGGTGTGGCATCGCGACGGCGCGAAATGGGCCGTGACCAAGGTGATCGATATACCGGCCGAACCCGCCGATCCGGAGCAGCTGCCGCCGATGCTGAAGGGTTTCAAGGCCGTGCCGCCGCTCGTCACCGACATCGATCTGTCGATGGATGACAAATTCCTTTACGTGGCCTGCTGGGGAACCGGCGATCTGCAGCAATATGACGTCTCCGATCCGTTCAAGCCGAAGCTGACGGGAAAGGTGCGCATCGGCGGCATCGTTTCGCGCGCCACACATCCAGGTGCGAAGAATGGCGCGCTGAACGGCGGGCCGCAGATGGTCGAGATCAGCCGCGACGGTCGCCGCGTCTATTTCACCAACTCGCTCTATGGGGCGATCGACGAACAGTTCTATCCGGACGGGCTCGCAGGCTGGATGGTAAAACTCGACGCGAAACCCGAAGGCGGCATTGCCTTCGACGAAAAGTTCTTCGTCGAATGGCCCAAGTCACATCGTCCGCATCAGGTGCGGCTGCAGGGCGGCGACTGCTCATCGGATTCCTACTGCTATCCGTGAGCAAGAAAAGCTGAAAGCAATTGCGAGGCGTCACATGAACGAGCTCTGGCCCTGGCTGCTGCTGGCGGGATTGGGAGCCTTTCACGGGCTCAATCCCGCCATGGGCTGGCTGTTTGCGGTGGCCCTCGGCGTTCATCGGCAATCCTCCGTCGTCGTCGTCCGGGCCGTCCCTGTCATCGCGCTCGGGCATGCCGTTTCGATCGCCCTCATCGCCGGCGCTGTCATCGCGACCGGCTTTCTCGTCAATGAGCGCGCGTTGCGGATGATGACGGGTACGGCGCTGATCGCATGGGCAATCTGGCATTACTTCTACGGCCATCGCCGGCGCGTTCGTATCGGCATGCGCACGGGCCTGGCAGGTCTTGCGCTCTGGTCGTTCCTTATGGCGACCGCACACGGCGCCGGACTTATGATTCTGCCCGCGCTGATGCCGCTCTGCCTGACGGAATCGCCGATGGGCGAGATCAGCAGCAGCGGATCGGCGGCGATGACGATTGCGGCGGTTGGCGTGCATACCGTCGCAATGCTGACGGCCACCGGCCTGATCGCGCTCGCGGTCTATCGCTGGGTGGGGCTCGACATATTGCGCAGCGCCTGGATCAATCTCGATCTCGTATGGGCGCTGGTGCTTCTGGCTACCGGATCCTTGTTGCTGCTTGCATAGGAAAGCTTGTTCGCTCTCGCAAAGGCGCAATAACGCAACTGGCAGGCGTCCATAGCGAATGCGATCAGCGGATCCGAGGCTAATGTTGGGGAAAAGCCGCTGATCGCACGGCTTTTTTCATCAATTAACGAACATGGTTAATTTTTTAACACTTTCGCATGTAGAACCGGAACTGAAACGAGGGAATGCCCGTTAATGCCGCGAACCGGAGGAGCGTCCATGATCCTGAAAATCATCACGCGGGACAGCGAAGTTGAGACGGAAGACACCGGCACTTTTGCCGATGGAATGTTCGAACACATCCGCCCCGAAAAGCTGCGCCGCGACGGTCGTTATCGCTCTTCCCATGAGCGGGACTACGGCGTCGGCCGGAAGGTTACGGAATTGCCGGTAGGATTTGCCTGATCCCTCAGGTTGGCAAGGGAAGTTGTCATCGACAAGACGTGCGCGACGCACCGTGATAGCTTTTTCATCTGCAGCCCGCGCGAATATCCCCCTTTGAATGAATCGCCTAAGGCCTGTCGCGTGAAAAGAGATTCACGCGACAGGCCTTAGCTTATTGTTTGATGCATGTCGTCGCCGTAAAACCGCTGCACACTTTTGCGCCACATGCATTAGTTATCCGGAAACACTGAAGCGTTGTGATGATGTGACCGAAGCCGTGATCGTTGCAGTCGTCGCAGCTATGTCGATCGCCGGACAAGAAACCGCAGGTAATTAAAGCGCAAGAAGCTCTTTCAACGCCTGAACCTTGCCAGCACAAGGAGTATACTATAGACGGGTATAGTATGAGCCATACGAAAGCGAACAAGGATCAACTCATCGCCCGGGTCCGGCGTATCGCCGGTCAGGTAGCGGCAATCGAGCGCGCGCTTGAAGCGGAAGCCGAGTGCGCGGCCGTCCTGCAGCAGGTTGCCGCCGCACGCGGCGCGATCGGCGGCCTGATGGACGAGATCATCGAAGACCATTTGCGCGAACATGTCGCCCGGCCGGGGCTCGACGATGCTGCACGCGCCGATGGCGCTGACGAACTGATCGCGGTTATCCGCCGCTACGCGAAATAGGGTTAGGTCATGACCGAACATGGCAACATCGATACGCTCGTCCACGACCACAGCTTTCTGGGCGATTCCCATGACGCGAATGCCCGAAGAAGCCTTTGGGTGGTAGCGCTCACCGCTGTGATGATGGTCGGAGAGATCGTTGCCGGCTCGGTCTTCAATTCGATGGCGCTGCTGGCGGACGGCTTTCACATGGCCACCCATGCCGGCGCACTGGCGATCGCGGCGTGGGCCTACGCCTTTGCAAGGCGGCACGCCCGCGACCGACGGTTCAGTTTCGGTACCGGCAAGGTGGGAGATCTCGCCGGCTTCGCCTCCGCACTGATCCTAGGCGTCATCGCGCTCGGCATCGCCGTCGAGTCCCTGGGGCGGTTATTGGATCCGCGCCCGGTGGCCTTCACCGAGGCGACGGTGGTCGCGGTGATCGGCCTGCTGGTCAATATCGCGAGCGCACTGTTGCTGAGCGGCGGACACAGCCATGGCCATCATCACGGTGATCATCATCATGATCATGATGATGATCACGGCCATGGTCATAGCCATACCGCGCATCATCATGACAACAACATGCGTGCTGCGCTCGTCCATGTTATCGCCGACGCGCTGACCTCCGTGCTTGCAATCATGGCGTTGATTTCGGGGCGCTATCTGGGCTGGGTCTGGCTCGATCCGGTGATGGGAATTGTCGGCGCCATCGTCATCGCCACCTGGTCATGGTCCTTAATTCGGCAAACGGCGGCGGTTCTGCTCGACACGACCGACGCGCATCTCGAAGCCGAAGTGCGCGAACATGTGGAAAGCAACGGCGATGCCCGCATTACCGACCTCCACATCTGGCGGGTCGGACCGGGAGCGCACGCCGCTATCGTCAGCGTGACCGGGTCCATCGATGGCGAGACGGTGCGCTCGCGCCTCGCGCCCGTACATGAGCTGGCCCATCTGACCGTGGAGACGCGATAGCTCCGCGAACTGCCTCGTCGCCTCTCGATGCTCAAGGTTGACTCAAAGCGCTGAGCTCATATTATCGGATATCGATATCGATTTTCGATTATGTGAGCCGGATGGTAATGATCGAGGACCATGGAACATCAAGACCTGCTCAGCGGCCTGATCCGTCTTCACGTCCTGCATCATGCGGCCGAGGGAGAGCTCTACGGCCAGTGGATGATCGAGGAGCTGGCCCGTCATGGCTACAAGCTCAGCGCCGGTACGCTCTATCCGATGCTGCGATCCATGGAGAAGAAAGGCTATCTGACTTCGACCGAGCGACGCGTCGGTCGCTCGGTGCGACGCGTCTACCGCGCAACACCGCTCGGGTGCGAAGCGCTGGAAATTGCGCGCGGCAAGGTGCGCGAGTTGATCGGCGAAATGATGGAACATCAGCGCTCTTAGAGCGGTTCGGCTTTTCATGGAAGGATCGCCATGACCGTCAGTGAGGAGGCTATGGCGGCCGTGGAACCCCGTCGCGGATCGCCGCTCGAAGTTCTACGCGTGTTCCTGAAGCTCGGCCTGACTTCATTCGGCGGCCCGATCGCTCATCTCGGTTATTTCCGAAATGAACTCGTCGTGCGGCGGCGCTGGATCGACGAGGCAGGCTACGGCGATCTCGTGGCACTTTGCCAATTCCTGCCGGGACCGGCATCCAGTCAGGTGGGGTTTGCACTTGGCGTCCTGCGCGGCAACGGGCTCGCCGGCGGGCTTGCCGCATGGCTTGGCTTCACCATGCCGTCGGCGATCATCCTGATAGCCTTTGCACTTGGGGCGGCTGCCCTCACCGGCCCCGTGGCGGAAGGCGCTCTGCATGGCCTGAAACTCGTCGCGGTCGCCGTCGTCGCCCAGGCGATCTGGGGCATGGCGAAGAGCCTCACGCCCGATCGTCAGCGCGCGGCAATTGCGCTCGCCGCGGTGACAATCGTGATCTTCATCGGCGGATCGTTCGGTCAAATCGGTGCAATCGGTCTCGGCGCCCTTGCCGGTCTCTGGCTCTGTCGCGGGAACGGCGCCACTTCCACCGGCCACTTAAGCTTTCCCGTGTCGCGGCGACGCGGCGCATTCATGCTCGTTCTGTTCGCTGTCTTGTTCCTGATCCCGCCGCTCGCAGCAGGCATGACAGGACACCAGGCCGTTGCCCTGTTCGACGCGTTCTATCGCTCGGGAGCGCTTGTCTTCGGCGGCGGCCATGTCGTGTTGCCGCTGTTGCAGGCCGAGGTGGTGACGCCCGGCTGGGTGAGCAATGAGGGCTTTCTCGCCGGTTACGGTCTTGCTCAAGCTGTCCCCGGACCCCTTTTCACCTTCGCAGCCTATCTCGGCGCGATCATGGAACCGGCGCCGAACGGCTTTGCGGGGGCGGCAATCGCACTCTTTGCGGTCTTCCTTCCCGGCCTGCTTCTCGTCTATGGCATGCTGCCCTTCTGGGATGGGCTGCGCCTGCGCCCCGCCGCGCAGTCCGCGATGCGCGGCGCCAATGCGGCCGTCGTCGGTATCCTGGGTGCTGCGCTATACAGTCCCGTCTGGACTAGCGCCGTGCTTTCGCCACGCGATTTTGCCGTGGCACTTGCCGGCTTCCTGCTTCTGACGGTCTGGAAGATGCCGCCCTGGATCGTTGTGGTGCTATTAGCCGTGGGCGGCGCTATATTGAACGTGATCTGAAGGAGGCAGCCATGCCGCGCGATCCCGTCATCGAATATTCCGTCCTGCCATCCTTTAGCGCCTATCGTCTGCTCGACGTGCGCGAACCGGCCGCGTTCGAAGCGGATCATCCGGCAAGCGCCATGCGCGTGCCGATCGAAGCGTGGGAGGCCGCAGCAAAAGCCGGTGAGACCTCCTTTGAGAACGTCGCCTATTGGCAGCACGCGATCGACGCGCTCGGCGTGGATGATCAACTGCCGGCCGTGGTCTATGACGACGGGCGCATGATCGAGGCGGCGCGGGTCTGGTTCATCCTGCAATATTTCGGGGGCAAGGCCTTCATCCTGAACGGCGGGTGGCCGTCGATCCGCGAGCGCCAGGACCTGCTGGCAAATGCGGCCTCGTCGCCGGCGGCGGGCTTCCGAGCGCAGCCGGGCGCCGGACCGGTGGGACTGGTCGACCGACACAGGTTGAAGGCGGAGCTGGATGATGACGTCAGGATCTTCGATGCGCGAACGGCGGCTGAGTTCAGCGGCGAGGATCTCAGGCGAAACGCACGCGGCGGCCATCTGCCGGGCGCACGACTGCTGCCGCATGCGAGCCTGCTCGACAATGGTCGCCTGAAGCCGGCAGGCGAGCTGCGGGCGCTCCTGACCGAGGCTGGTTTTCAGCCAGGCGATCATGTGGTCACCCATTGCGACGGTGGAGGACGTGCGGCGCTCGCGGCCGTTGCGGCGGTGCGCGCCGGATATGAGGATGTCCGCGCCTATTACCTGAGCTTCGCCGATTGGGCGAAGGATGAGAGCTGCCCGATCATTCGCGAATGATTGACTGAGAAGTCACATTGATAATGACTGAGAAGCCACAGTGATGGAGAAGTGCCATGGCAACTGTCAGCGTGCGCTACATCGTCGACGACGTGGAAGCGGCGATCGCGTTCTATACACAGCATCTCGGATTTTCCGTCGCAATGCATCCTGCCCCGAGCTTCGCGATGCTGACCAAGGGAGACCTTCGCCTTCTCGTGAACGCCACGACGGGACCAGGCGGAGCTTCGCAACCGATGCCCGACGGCCGCAAACCCGAGCCCGGCGGTTGGAACCGCATCGTGATCGAGGTCCCCGACCTGGACGCCGAAGTCACCGCCTTGCGCTCGGCAGGAATGCGTTTCCGTAATGAGATCGTACAGGGCATCGGCGGAAAGCAAATCCTTCTCGATGATCCGGCTGGAAATCCGATCGAGTTGTTCGAAGCGCCAAGGAAATAGGCAGCTCCGTTGCTGACCAGTTCAGCGGTCATATACTTTCGAGCGGCCTATAGTTTCACTGCTGAGCAACGTGTCGACTTCGGAAGCTGCCGAGTGGTGCACGGGGTGTGGAAATCTTCACGACTGAGAGGGTGTAATCATGGGTTTCTATGCTGACGTTCTCCTGCCACGGCTGTGCCATCTTGCAATGCGCAATGAGCGCCTCCTGCCCTATCGCAAGAGGGTGGTCGGGGCAGCGGAGGGGCGCGTGCTTGAGATCGGCGCAGGCTCCGGCTTGAACCTGCCGTTTTACGGTCCGCATGTACAGGAGATCATGGCGCTCGAGCCGGCGATATCGCTCATCGAAATGGCCCGCCACGCGCCGCATCGGCCAGACCTTTCCCTTCGCTTTCTTGAAGTCTCGGCGGAGGTGATCCCGCTCGATGATCAGAGCGTCGATACGGTCGTCACCACCTGGACCTTATGCACCATTCCGCGAGCCGAGGCGGCTCTGTCCGAGGCGCGCCGTGTTTTGCGTCCGGGCGGGCGGCTATTGTTCGTCGAACATGGGCTGTCGCCGGACGCGGGCGTGCGGCGGTGGCAGGATTGGCTGACGCCAGCCTGGCGGCGCATCAGCGGGGGTTGCCATCTCAACCGCCCGATCCGCATGATGATCGAGGCGAGCGGCTTTCACTTCGACCGGGTGGAGACAGGTTACATGCCGGGGCCGAAACCCATGACATATATGTATGAGGGCAGCGCTCGGCCTCACTGACAATGGAAACCAGGCGGGGGCCCACTACATCGGAGCCGATCATGGTTACGCTGACATCGACGATAACCTGTCCAAAATGCCGCTTCACTTCGAAGGAGACGATGGCGACCGATGCCTGCCAATTCTTCTATGAGTGCAAGGGCTGCGACGCCATGCTGAAGCCCTTGCCGGGAGACTGCTGCGTCTATTGTTCCTACGGCGATACTCCCTGCCCGCCCGTGCAGGAACAGCGGTGTGGCTGCCGCGACCGTCTTCATGATCGAGGTCGTAGAGCCGGATGATTTCAGGTCGAATCGACCTGAAATCTGAATCCGCCTCTACATCAAAAACTTAGAGCGGGATGTCGCCCGAGAACCGCACACACTTTTCGGCATCCCGCTCTAGGGCCGAGAGCTCTGACGCTCCCCCATAAAGACTGCGACGACGATACCGGAGAGGAATGTCAGAGCAGCGATCGAGGCGATCGCCGACGAAAGCCCGAAGCGATCGGCGATGAGCCCGGCAGAAAGGGCGCCGATGGCATAGCCGAGATCGCGCCAGAACCGGTAGACACTGAGCGAACGTGCCCGCCAGCTCGGATGCGAGGCATCCGAGACGGCGGCAATCAGGCTCGGATAGACCATTGCGGTACCAAGGCCGAGCAACAGGCTGCCGACGAGCCACCATCCGAATGCACTCGTCATCGCCGTGAGGAACAGGCCAGCGGCTTGCACCCACATGCCGACGACGATCAGTCCCTTGCGCCCCCAACGGTCGCTCAAGGGACCGGTTGCTATCTGCAGGATGCCCCAGGTCGCTGGATAGATCGCCTTGAGAATCCCGATCCGCTCTACGCCGAGGCCGAATGAGGCGAAGAAAAGCGGAAAGATGCCCCAGCTCATGCCGTCGTTGAGGTTGTTGACGAGCCCGGCCTGCGAAGCGGCGAAGAGATTGCGGTCCTTGAACGAAGTGAGCGCAAAGACTTCCCGGAAGCTGATTGCCGATGGTGGCTGCGCATGGGCTGCGGTTTCCAGTCGAACATGCGCGCGCGTATCGCGGACGAGCAGGATCGACAGCGCGGCCCCCAGGACGGCGTAGACGACCCCGAGATAGATTGGCTGCGGCCGGAGGCCGTATCGCGAGGCGAGATAGCCGGTCAGGAACGCCGTTACCCCAACGGCGAGATAGCCGGCGAACTCGTTGAGACCGACGGCAAGACCGCGCGATTTCGGTCCGACGAGGTCGACCTTCATGATGACGGTCATCGACCAGGCAAGTCCCTGATTGATGCCGAGCAAAGCATTGGCGGCGATGATCCATTCCCAGTTCGGCGCCCAGATGATCATGAATGGCACCGGCAAACCGACGAGCCAGCCAAGGATCAGAACCCGCTTGCGGCCCCAGAGGTCTGCCAGTTGGCCGGAAATCAGGTTGGCCAATGCTTTCACGACGCCGAAGCTGATGATGAACGAGGTCACGAGCGTCGTGGAGGCGATGCCGAATTCCTCCGCGCCGATCAAAGGCACGACCGTGCGCTCGATGCCAACCATGCCGCCGACGAAGGCGTTGATCAGGACCAGCAGTGCAAACTGCCGCCAGTTCTCGCTGAGGCCCAGCCGGACGTGCGATCCCGCGGCCTCTCTATCCGATTCCGTTTCATGCATCGTCAGGCCGCAGTCGGTTCCAGGCCGGCGTTCGCCGCCCTGATCCAGGCAGCCTCCGGTGGCGCCGGCGGGACCTCGGCGAGCATGAAGCGGATGAATTCCGCCTCGTCCTCGATTGCAAATGCTGCATTGTGGCGTTTCTCGAAGCCGATTGTTGAAGACGGCTTGCCACTCAGGCGCCGTCCGCAGACCGAGCCGGCATAAGCTCCGGGAAGCACTTCGATATGATCGTCAAGTCCCTTCAATCCCTTGGCGCTGCGGAAGAGATCCGCCGCACCTTGTTCAGCGCTCGCAGCGAGCTCTGTCCGGCCGAGGTCGCCGACCATCAGCGTGTGGCCGGTCAAGACAAACCAGGGCTCGCCCGAGCGCGTGCGATCGGTTACGAGGAGGCAGATATGTTCGGGCGTGTGGCCGGGAGTGTGCAGCACCGTCGCCAAGACGTTGCCGAGCGGCAGCATTTCGCCGTCGTGCACGCTCTTGAAGGAGTATGTTACTTTCGCCTCTGCCGACAGCACATATTCAGCGCCTGCCGCCTGGGCAAGCGCACGACCTGCGGAGAGGTGGTCTGCATGCAGATGCGTATCGACGACGAAGTGAATGCGCATGCCAGTCTCTTCCGCCGCACGCAAATAGGGCTCGATGGGGCCGGCCGGATCGACCACGGCACAGGCCGCCTTGCCACCGCAGCCGAAGAGATAGGAAATGCCAATTGGATCAGTATGCAGGAATTGACGCAGGATCATGGACTTGCTCTCCTCTCTGCGAATGAATAAATACATTCAATTGATCTGCTGAATGTTTCATTGAGAGGCCCACCATGTCAAGTACCGGACCGAAACAGGCGATCTACCAGAGCCTTGCCGAGGTCGCGCAAGCGCTCGGGCATCCGCATCGGCTGGAACTGCTGGAGCATCTTGCGCAGGGGGTGCGCAGCGTCGAAGAGCTTTCCGCCCGTGCACATCTGAACTTCGCCAACACTTCGCGCCACCTGCAGATCCTCAGGCGAGCGCGCCTCGTGGAGACGGAGCGCCGAGGCAAACACATTCTTTATCGCCTCGCCGGCGATGCTGAAGTGGTCACTCTGATCAAGGCGCTCGGTCGCGTCGGTGAGAGGAACATGGCTGAGATCGACCGGGTGATGGCAGACTATTTCCGCGCTCGCGACACGATGGAGCCCGTGTCGAGAGAAGACCTTGTTTCAAGGCTGCATGACAGCCTTGTCACCATTCTCGACGTACGGCCGGAGGACGAGTTCATGCTTGGTCATCTTCCCGGCGCGCTCAATATCCCGCTTGCCGAGCTGGAGCGTCGCTTGGGCGAGCTTCCATCGGACCGGGAGGTGATCGCCTATTGCCGTGGTCCCTATTGTGTTCTCTCCTTCGAAGCGGTCACAGCGCTCAGGGCACACGGCTATCTCGTTCGCCGCCTCGAGGACGGCTATCCGGAATGGAAGGCGGCCGGCCTGCCAACGGAAGCGGCGGCCTGAGTTGAGACTAAAGCCCGTCGCGTGAAAAGAGATTCACGCAATGGGCTTTAGCCTATTATTTTCATGCCTGTCGTTGTCGCAAAACCGCTGCACACTTTTGCGCGACATGCATTAGAATCGGCGATAGCGACCTTGCTCACGCAATTCATATTGTTGTCACATGGGCGGCGATCCGTCTGGCAAGCGTCAAGCCGGTCAGGACTGGGTTGACTGAGCCCACGGTCGGGAACAGGGACTGGTCGCAAGCGTATGCGTTGCCAATGTGATGGAAGCGCCCGAAGCTGTTGGTTACCGAGCTCGCAGGCAAATCGCCCATCCAGAGTGTCCCGGATTCGTGATAGGTCGTGCCCAGTCCACGATGCCATTCCGGAAAGGGCCGGTTGAGTGGAAAGGGTTGCGCCTGCCAGCCGCCATCGTAAAGGTACTCAATATTGCCAGGTGCCTTCGCGACCTTCTGGGCGAGCGCGAGTGCCGTCTGATCCATCGTCTGCCATACCTGTAAATCGCCCGCGCTGAGCGCGAGCTGCACATAGGCTCTGGGCACGCCGAATTCGTCGGCTTCATAAGGGCTCAGATTCATCCAGCTCGCCGTCGCATTGGGAATGGCGGTCGTCCTGTCACCGCGCATCTCGCCGATGCCGCGAAACGTGATCGTAATCCAGTTGGGGTCCTGGTTGGCGAGTTGCGCCGAGAGGATGTCCAGGTCGGGGATCATTCGAAACAGCAGCTCGTCCGAACCGGAGGTATGCGTCGATGCCGTGACCTGAATGTGAAAGCGGCCGGAGGCTGTCACGCCGCGAACGAGGAGAGCCGCGGTCTGCACGTGAGGCGGTACAGGAGGCAATGCGGATCTGCGCACGCGCACCGTAAAATCGCTGCGCACATGCGCCATAAGATTGCGCCCCATCAAAGGGGTCGGAAATGAATGCAGCGCGAGCCGCGTGCTCTCTATGCTGCTCGCCGCGAGGATGACCGCACAGTGTGCGCCGACGGGCAGAAACTTGCGCTGGCCGTCGACATCCACCTCGATCGTGTGCACCGCACCGCCGGCGGCGTGCAGCTTGACGACATGCGCCGTCGGCACGAGGAAAAGCCGGCGGTTCGCGTCGTTCACGCCTGAGATTGCGACAGCATCGCGAATCGCCTCGATCAATAACGGCAGACTGCTGTACTTGTCGAAGCTGAACAGGCCCGAGTCCGGCGGGCTGCCTTGAACAGCCAACGGGGCCACCTCGACACCATTATTGCCGATCGCCGTTTCGATGCCCGGCAGGGATCCGGCCGCGGTGCCGACTTCGTTGCTCAGAACAGTGAGCAAGTCGCCGAAAATGAATTCGGTTCCCGGGACGACGCCGGTCTCGCTCTCTACAAGGAGATAGTTCGCGTCGAGATACTGCGCTGCCCCGGACGGCCAGCCCAGCAGGTCGGCGCTGGTCAATCGCGGACACCATCCGCCCCAGTAGATGGACTTCCCGCCCGTGCAATAGGCGAGGCCGGGGAAGTCCACGTTGCCGCGCCAAGGGAGGCCCCAGACGAGCTCTCGCGCGACGCCGGGATCGCTCGAGGGAGGAATCGGCGATGGCACATTGAGCCCGATCTGAGCGAGGTTTTGCACATGTTCCGAGACGAGAAAGCGTCCCGCGTCGAGCAGCAGAACGCGCTTGCTCGGATGCCCGCGGAATATTTTCGCTGCGCAATAGGCCCCGTACATTCCGGCGCCGACGACGATCGCGGCAAACGGCGAGCCACCATTCGCGGTTGCCTCATCCCAAGTACTGCAAATATAGCGACCAAGCGCATCAATAGAAAACGTCGTATTCTGGACTTGAACCTGCCCGCCGGCAGGGATGAGATTGGGGAGCGGCATCGGTGTTCTCCCGGTGTTGCGCTAGAGTTGGACTAGGCCGGCGGATGATACCTGCTATCGATGCAGGACACCAAATCAAAATCCTCAAATTCCAAGTAATTATTCAAACAGAGCAGAAGCACCGCAAGCATCGACCCTTTTCTTGGTGGCCCAATAGAAGGCCTGCCATTGTTTCTCGCACTCGTATTTAACTTTATACTCGGCTTATTGCCAATGCTGTTGTAGTATTGCCCCATCCATGGAGCGGCAGGCAAATGACGAGCACGGGATCCTCCATGACACCGGCGCCCATGGAGGGCAACGGTGCCTACAATCGCAACTCCTATGTTCAGCAAGCCGGTTTCTCGCCGGCCGTTCCGCTGTTCGAGCGTGCCGCAAGGCTGGCAATCTTGCCACCGCCGCGCGAAGCGATCGTCATTGCCGATTACGGCTCGTCCCAGGGGCACAACTCGTTCGGCCCGATCGGCTTGGCGATCCGCGCGCTCCGGGAAAGGATGGAGCCGGATCAGGCGATCTCGGTCGTGCACACCGATGTTCCCGACAGCGATTTCAGCGCGTTGTTTCAGGCGATAGCCACGGATCCGCAAAGCTATCTCCACCTCGACCAGTCAGTCTTCGCTTCGGCGGTGGGAAGGACATTTTACGAACAGATCCTCCCCTCGGGGAGCGTGACGCTCGGCTGGTGCTCCTGGGCGGTCCAGTGGCTGAGCCACGCACCAGCGCCCATTCCCGATCAGGTCCAGGTGGCTTACAGCAAGGATAAAGCGGTGCGGGAGCAGTATGCCCGGCAGGCAGCCGAAGACTGGCGGACCTTCCTCCAGCATCGCGCCCTCGAGTTGCGCCCAGGCGGGCGATTGGTCGTATTGACGATGGCACTCACCCAGGACGGGGATTTCGGCTACCAGCCTGTTCTCGAGGCAATGTATGCAGCACTCCTGCAACTCATCGACGAAGGCTTCCTGAGTGAAGCCGAGGTGCACAGAATGGCAATTCCCACGGTTGCTCGCGGTCTTTCGGACCTTAAGGAACCATTTTCCGGCGGGCGCTTCGCTGACCTGGCGATCGATCATGCGGAGGTGTTTCTTGGGCAAGATCCCATCTGGAATGATTTCGAGCGTGACGGCGATGCGAAGGCGTATGGTGCTCGATGGGCAGCTTTCTCGCGCGCGTCGGTTCTCCCGACTCTAGCTCTTAGCCTTGAAGGAGGCGCGACCGATCCCAGAGTTGCCGGCTTCCTCGACAGCGTCGAAGCCGGGATGTCAACCCGGCTTGCCGCCTCACCTCTAAAATTCGCGATTCCGCTTGGAGTGGTTGCCCTGAGAAAGGAGTAGTGGTCCGCTTGCGGACGCAATGCGTGGTCTCCACCTGTGTATCGGAGAACGGCGCACCGCGTGCCTGATCATCTGCTAGCTGATAGTTAATGGGTTTCGGCAGGCGTTGCCTCAACTTCAATGCGATCGGAGATGCGTCGGATCAGCAGCGATGGAGGCTGGATCCCGGCGATGGCTGGAACCGAGATCGTCTGCGATTGTCCAGGTAGCAGCCGCGAAGAGAACCGCATGACGGATCGGCCGTCATTCTCCGCTTCTTCATTGGCCAGAGGATCGATCGTGGTGATGACATCCCAGCCCTCCGGCCCGCTGATCCAGTAGGTCACTGCAGTGGCATGCAGGCCGAGCTGTGTGACAATGCCTTGTCCCTCGCTGATGCTCTGGCCTTCTGCGGCCGCGTGCTGCGGGAGCAACGCAGAAAGGCTGGAAGCGACGATACCGGCATAGGCGGTGGATTTCAGAAACTTTGTCATGGCGTCCTTTCTTTGCGCAACCCCAGCGGGCAACGCAGTGTTGATGTAGCGTATGCTGACTTGGGACTATGCAGCTGGAACACGCCAGCTTGGTCTATTGGATGGCTCGTTGTTTTCTTCGGCCCGGGCTGCACCAGCTGCTTCCGTTGAGCGCCAATATAGACGGGATGAGTGACGTCTCAAATGTCATATTTGCAACCTTTTAGGACATAATCGAAGGAAACGACGCGGCGGATGGATTTTAGTTTTCCTCGGCAGCGGGTAATGGGCGTCGCGGCCGCCCCGCTCTTCGAATTCGCGAACCTGCATCAACGAAACCGTCGTCATCGCCAGGCTCTGTGCTATCTCTGTTATCGTCTTTAAGGGCAAGTATTTGCCAATCGTCTCAGGGAGGCATTCTGAACGTATCAATTTTGTTTCCGGCCGCACAAATATCCGCACCAGTGATTGCCCTTCATTCGCGCCTACGTATCGTACTCGAGGTAAGTGATTGATCTCCCGCCACGAAATCTAGATTAAACGGAGTCGTTGATGAAATCTTTGTCGTTGCCGTCGCGTCGAACGGCGATCGCCTTTTGCCTTGGAATGGCCTTCGCTTCGAGCACGATAATCGTCCTGCAACCGAGCCGCGTCGAAGCTCAGTGGGCCGCCAACCAGCCTTACATGCAGTCGGCGCTCAATTCGCTGCTCGCGGCGAAATCATCGCTGCAGAAAGGAGCGACCAATAAAGGAGGCCACCGCCTTAACGCAATCGGCCTGGTCAATCAGGCGATCGTCGAGGTGCAGGCCGGCATGGCTGCCGCCAACTGATCGCGCTCGCCGGAAAGCTCCTTCAGGAAGGCGCCCGAGCGGGCGCCTTCTCTATTTGATTCGGGTCCGAATTATCGTGTGTGGCAGTTGGTCCATCTGCTGGGCCGCCTCCAGCGACGCGTCGTCGCCTGTCCTCAGCGCGGTCGCCTTGCCAAGGCCAGTGGAGGGGTCGAAAAACCCGGGAACGCGTAAGACAGGGTCCGGGGCGCTACGTCAACCGGTCGCGCAATGGCAGCTGCGATGCGCCCGTGCTGATGCCGCCTTCACGCCAGAGCC
Organism: Sinorhizobium sp. CB7; assembly: GCF_041357635.1. NCBI lineage: Bacteria > Pseudomonadati > Pseudomonadota > Alphaproteobacteria > Hyphomicrobiales > Rhizobiaceae > Sinorhizobium > Sinorhizobium sp. CB7. The sequence goes on along the minus strand of NZ_JAULLL010000007.1, from coordinate 198,193 downwards.
AGTGCTGCTGCCGGGCCCGCAGCGCTGCCGGTGACAGGCGCCGCCGGTCGTAGGGCCGCATGGCGATGACCCTTTGCTGGATATGATCCAGCACGGCCTTGCGATCGCGGATGGCAGCAAGCTCGCTCCAGGGCATCAGGCAATCGACGCGAGCGGTGATGGATCGCTGCGACAGGCGGTGGAATTCGTTGAACAGCAGTGCCATGCGCACCGTCGGGCGATATGCGACTCACCATTTGAAACAGCACGCTGTTCTGCCCTTCGATAAAGATCGGCAGCACATTGGCCCTGCCCATCTGAATGAGTTTCGCCAAGAACATTTTCCACGGCAGTTCCTCGGCCGGCCCGAAGCCGCGCGGCGCGGTTGCCACGCCGCCGGAGGGGAAAATGCCGACCGTGACGCCGTCGCGTAGCAGCTTGATCGCTTCATTGCGGGTGGAGAGATTAACCTCCATCGCCTCGGCCGTCTCATCGAAAGAGATCGGCAGAATATAGGGCCGGAATTCTGGCACCTTCATCATGCGTTCGTTGACGATCACCCGATAGGGCCGGCCAAAATGTTCGGCAATGGCGCCGAGAGCCATACCATCGGCCACGCCGAACGGATGATTGGCGACCATCACGATCGGGCCATCGGGTATCTCACGCACCGGCCACTCGCCTTTGATGCGGAAGTCGATGCCATACATTTCCAGCATGCGGCCGAACGGATGTTGAGAAACACCATGAATATCGACGCGCCAGCGTTCATAGACTTCTTCCACCGCGCGGCGGCCAAGTGCACTCTCGATGCCACGGATGGCCATCCGCTTAAAAAAACGATCCTCGTCGCTGGCATAGGAAAGCAGGCTTGCCGTCATGTGTCCAACCCATGTCAAATGCCCCGCAGTTCCACCGAGGCACATTAATATCAACTTCTCACGGCGCTGCTTCCGACTTGGCTGCCGCCAACTGATTACGCTCGCCGGAAAACTCCATCAGGAAGGCGCCCGAGCGGGCGCCTTCTCTATTCGATTCAAGCTTTGAATTATCGCGTGTGGCAGTTGGTCGATTTGCCGGCCGCTTCCAGCTGCGCGTCGTCGCCCTTGATCCAGAAGACAACGCTGCCATCAGTGTAGCGCGCGCCTGAACCGGACCTCGCCTGCGGCAAGCGGAAGCTGCGCCCGCCAGTCGTGATCAGCGCTTCGTTGGTTGAACTCATGAAGCTTGCGATCACCGTCGTGCTGTCGTCACAGCGATAGATCACACCGGCTTGGTCCTGCGCGAAAGCGGGGGCCGCACTCAGCAAAAGTATTGCGCCTAGCGTCCCAAACACAGCAAAGCCGATCCTGTTCACGCCTATCTCCTTGCGTTGGAAAGCACCGACGCTAGCGGAAGATGGGAACGACGGCTTTGCCGTACGTCCCAGTGCGCCTTGCGTGGCGTCTCATTCCTTTTGGCGAACGGCTACCGCCTGCGTTCGGCGCGAAGCGCGGAGAGTTGCGGCATGGCGCCGGTGAGCTCGGCCACCCAGCGCGCCGCTTCGGCGTCGGGACGCGGCTCGACCGGGCGATCGTCCGGAGGCGCGTTGGAGGTCCGTAGTGACCGCTCGCGCGCTTCCCCGGGCGTGAGACCAAACTCGCGACGGAAGGCGCGGATGAACGTCGCGTCCGAACTGAACTGGCATTCGACGGCGACGTCGATGACCCGCCAGGGGCGGAATGCCGGAGAAACGAGAATGGCGAAGGCGCGATGCAGCCGGCGCTGCTGAATGTAGCTCGCGGGGCTCTGCGGCGCGAACAGCCGATAGAGGCTCGCGCGCGAGAGCGCGAAGCGGCGGCACAGGTTCGCCACGTCGAGCGAGGCTGCGCCGAGATTCTCCTCGATGTGCCGTTTGATCTGGGCGCGCAGCGCCTCTTGCGATAACCGTGGCAGGGGGTCCGCGTTGTCGGCGCGCCCTTCCATGCCGCCGGCCGCGAGCTGCGCTAGCGATTGCGCCGCAGCTTGGCGCTCCGCCTGCGTGAGCTGCACCGCGCTACGCCTCAGCGCCAGCATATGCTCGCCGATCAGCGTTCCAAATGCCGTCTCGCGCCTTGCAACGATGATCGTCGGAATGTTTTCAATTGCGGCGAACATGGGCGCGAGCAAGGGGCGAGGAAGCATGAAGCTCAAAACCTGGACCACGCCGTCGTCACCCGGAACTTCGCGCGTCAGGTGGGGTTTGCTCATATTGATCAGAGAGACGTCGCCCGCCCGCTGCAAGAGGGTGTGCTCGCCGACGATGAATTCAGCTCCGCCGCCGAGATACATTACGAGCTGAAAGTGGTCGAGGCCGCGCGCGACATGCTCGGGCGTCCTGTTATAGCGCAAGGCGCTCGAACGACTTTCCAGCAGCAAGGCGCTGCCAAGATGCAGCGTGCTGGCGATGATCCGGAAATTTTCCGCCTCGCCAAGTATCGTCGCGTCGCAGATATCTACGATCAGCTCGCACAACCGCTCGAATCCCTGCTGCGGCGAGCCGAAAGCGGCCGTATCAAACAACAGCGGCTGCCCGACTGCCCCGGGTGCGGCTTCAACGCTCATTTCGCTTCTCCGGGTCTGAATAGCAACGGAACAGAAAACCTAAGGATTTCCGGGGGATTTTCGCTTCCCGGAAAGAACACGGATTCGGGCGATAGGCAAGGCAACTCTTATATTGCAATAAGGTTGTCGCCCTCAAGGCAGGCTCTTTGCGACAGAGGAACCGAGCAACTGCGGTAGGACACGCTGCAGCAAATTTCCGCGGATACTGCCGGACGCCGAGCATGGCGAATCATCGACTGACAAGACAAGCAAGAATGTAGCAGGCCAGTGCTGGAAGTGAGAAGAGAGTGCGGAGAATGTGAAATCGAACCCACCTAGCGCGAATGAGCGCCCAGTCATCGGGTGGGCTCTGAACTGGCCAGTGTGCGATCCGGTGGTTGATCCGAACATCTGTGGTTAAGGCAATCACGATGACCGCGGCATAACAAACAGATCCAGCAATGGCCAATTCGCCGGAGAGCGACTGAACCCCTGGAGAAAGAATCGCCAGTACAATACCACTCAACACTGCGCCCATAACCACGATTGGCATGTAGGGATTGAATGTGTGGTTAGTGGCCTGATGGAATTCGACATAGGTCGATGCCGAGAGGCGGGTCATTGCGCGTCCAAGCCCTATCCAGTTGACCATCAGCCCACCGGTGGCCAACGCACCGAAGAAGACGACGACTAGTTGTAATACTTGTTTCACGTTTTGATCACCTCTCAATTACGAGGCCTGGCAAATCCGCGACCACCCCGCGGACTGGTGACTTCGACGTTCGCAAAGGCTCTTATTCGCCACCTCAGGATCCAACGAGTCCTCGAATTCCTTCACGTCATACGCATTCCGCGCAGACTTAAGGCGCGATGCAATCGACTCTGTTCTGCTCCATCATTGGTCCATTATTCTTTGCCTTGGCTTCGCCTCGACGCGTTAAGCACCTCATTGCGGAAGGTGAAGATCGGGCGTTGTTTTCGGCGGATACTTGCCCGCGTAGCTGTGCTCGCGGGTCTGGTCAAACGGGACTCCCTCTTCACGGGCAGCGAGAACCAGATCGGCATCGAAGAAGACCCCGATGGGATTGGCGGCAAACTCCGGTGCCGTGCGCATCCATTCCGACGACTGGTCCCAGTCCTCGAAATTGTCGACCTGAAGCTCGACCAGATTTCCGTCGGGGTCGGCATAGTAGAGCCATGTGCTCACGCCATGATTAAAGCACACGTCCTCAAGCGTCTGCAATTGGCGCTATCTCGACGTCTAGAGTGATCGCCAAGAATGTTCGCTTGTAGCCAGTGGCAATCTTGACCTCTATGGCCGACATGCGGTGCAAAGCGGCCGTCTCTGTCTTGGTTCTGGACTGGTGGGAAATGGCGCACCCGAAGAGATTCGAACTCCTGACCCCCAGATTCGTAGTCTGGTGCTCTATCCAGCTGAGCTACGGGTGCGTGGCCAGAACGGCGGTAGGCCGTCGGCGTGGGCGATCCTCTAAAGGGTCCTCCCCGTTAATGCAAGAGCCTTTCGGAAAAAATCGCAATTTTCCTCAGCTCGGCATAACGAACCGGAATCTCCCTATTTTTCATGAAGCGAGCGGTTTCGATAGTCGTTCAGTGAAACCGGGCGGTCGGGGATTTCGATGCGGAACTGGGTTCCCGGTGTGGGCTTTTCAACGAGCGCGATGGTGCCGCCATGGGCGAGTACCAGCTCGCGGGCGATGACGAGGCCGAGGCCCGTGCCGCCGGAGCGGGCGGAACCGCGAAAGGCGGCAAAGAGGTTCTGCTTGGCCTTCGGCGGCATGCCGGGACCGTTATCGTCGACCGTTATGCTGACGACACTGCCAATCCTCTGTGCAGAAACCGTGATCCTGCGCGCAGCGTGCGGATCGTCACGGCCGGCCGAAACCAGCGCCTGATAGGCATTGCGGGACAGATTGTGGATGACGCGGAAAAGCTGCTCGCCGTCGGCGTCGACTTCGAGATCGGGCGCCACCTGCTCGATGAATTCGACGCCGCTTTCGGGATCGATCGCCAGGATATCCCGGACCTCCTGCGTCAGATCTTGAAAACGCAGATTGCGCCGCCGCGGAGCGGATTCAGAGGCCTGGCCGAAGGCAAGGACTTCCGTCGTATAGCCGACAGCGCGATCGATCGTGCGCACAAGCTTCGGCGCAAAACTCTTCACCAACGGATCATCGACGCGAACGAGCCTGTCCGACATCAGCTGCGCTGACGCAAGGATGTTGCGCATGTCATGGTTTATCTTGGAGACGGCAAGACCCAGGGCCGCCAGGTTCTTCTGCTGCTTCAAGGTTTTTTGAAGCTGCGCCTGCATGGCGGCAAGATGGCGGCCGGCGACCGAAAGCTCGTCCCTACCGCCATCGGCATCATAGATATGGGCCGGATTTTCCGGGTCGCTGGAGAAATCCTGCATGCTGCCGGTCAGCCTGCGGATCGGTCGTATCATGATCCGGTTAATCGCAAAGAAGATCAGCGTTGCCGTGAAAAGCGAGATGAGAATCGAAAGGAACAACACGTTGCGCGAATAGACGAACATCGCGTTGCGCAGCGACCTGTCTTTCAAAACGACTTCGACGCCTATTCCGGTATCGCCAACGGGACCAAAGACGCGGATCATCCGCTTGCCGCCGAAAATCATCGTATCGAGAGCGTCGGACATCGAGGTGATCGGATCGACATTGGTCAGATCATATTGTTCGTCGACCGATTTCGGCATTTCCGACATGGCAAGCAGGCGGGACGTGCCGTCCTTGCGCAGAACGATCGCCTTCGTTCCGGTCGCTTCCAGCGTTTCCCTCTGCAAGGCGCGCGGCAACTCGACAGGTTGCAGACCGTCAATCACAATCGCGGCGGCAGCGGCCGTATTCAATCGGTCCTCCAGCCAGCGCAGCCGCATATTGGCGATCGAGGGCAGGAAGATCAGGACCTCTGCAAGCATGACGGCAAAGACCGTAAGCCACAGTAGCCGTCCGGAAAGGCCGCCGAAGATGCCGGCCGGACGTACCTCGGCAGCCTTGCCGGCACCGTCCTCATCCCGTTCCTTGATGTTCTGATCGCCGTTTTCCTGGATCGCCATCGCTTCATTATCCGCTGACCGGCAGGCACGTCCGAAGAGATATCATCGATGACGTACGTCGCGGAACTATCATAAAGGATAGGTGCGCGTATTCAAATCTCCGAGAGCGACACTAGGCCGCGGCTATTTGCCCGCTCGAAATATGCTTGTTTCAAAGGCTCTCCGTTCCTACCGGCAACATGGGTACGGCGCGTCCGATCGGACGCGCCGTAAAACCTAATCAATGCGAACCGGCCAGATCCATTTCTGAAAAATCGAAGCTGTGCGCTGGGGCCCGGATGATTAGAACTCCGTCCAGTTCTGTTCGTCCCCCACGGCCCGGCGGCCGGCAAAGGCACGTGCCACGTCTCCCATCATCCTGCGCGCAGGCGAGGCCGTCGGACGATGCTCGCCGCCGCCGACGGCAGCAATGGCGACAACGTTCGAGACTTTGAAGCGCGAGACGAGGCGCAGAAGACCGTCGGCTTCGCCCGAAAGCTTATGCGTCGCGGCGGACGTCTCCTCCACCATGGCCGCATTCCTCTGGGTCACCTGGTCCATGTCGTTGACGGCCTTGTTGACCTCGCCCAAGCCTGTCGACTGCTCACGCGCCGCCGTGGCGATCGAATGGATATGGTCGTTGATCTTCAGGACGCGGCTTTCGATCTCGCCCAGAGCCTCGCCGGTGGCGCGGACCAGTTTCACACCGATCTGGACTTCGTCGCCCGACTTGGTGATAAGCGCCTTGATATCCTTGGCTGCGGTCGCCGAACGCTGCGCCAGCTCCCGCACCTCCTGCGCCACGACGGCAAAACCCTTGCCGGCCTCCCCTGCGCGTGCGGCCTCGACCCCGGCATTAAGCGCCAGTAGGTTGGTCTGGAAGGCGATTTCATCGATCACGTTGATGATCTGGCTGATTTCGCGCGAGGCCTCCTCGATCCTGCCCATGGCGTCGACCGCGTTGCGAACGACCGTACCGGAGTGGGCGGCGTTTTCCTTGGCCTCGGTGACCATGACGCTCGCTTCCTGCGCGCGTTGCGTCGAATTCTGAACAACGGCGGTAATTTCGTCGAGGGCTGCCGACGTTTCCTCGAGAGCTGCGGCCTGCTGTTCGGTGCGCTTGGAAAGATCGTCGCTGGCGGTGCGCAATTCGTTCGTGTTGGTGCTGATCGCCGCAGTCGTCTCGCGCACTTCCCGCATCGTGCTCTGCAGGATGGCGAAGGTGTTGTTCACATTGAGCTGCAATTCGGCAAAGACACCCTGGAAGCTGCCGCGCATCGTCTGGGTGAGATCGCCCTCCGCAAGGCTTGCCACGACCCTGCGCGTCTCCGTGACACCGGCGTCGACGCTCGCGAGCAGTTCGTTCACGTTGCTTGCGAAATGATCCAGATTTTCGTCGCCATAGTTCTTTTCGATACGGCGGCTGAAATCGCCGGCAGCGGCGGATGCCACCACGGCGGACATGCTCGATTGCAGGTCGTCGCTCTTGGCCCGCATGGCCGTTTCCTGCGCGTTCATGCGCTGCACCGCAAGGCCATTCTGCTTGAAGACGGCCACGGCTGCCGCCATGGCGCCAATCTCGTCCTTGCGTCCGGCGAAGGGGATATCGACATCGAAGTTGCCGTTGGCGACCTGCCTGATCGTTTCGGTAACCTTCTTGATCGGCCGGCTCAGATGGCTCGTACCGAGATAGAAGCCCATTCCGATACCGGCTGTGATACCAACGCCCGAGATTGCCAGGACGAGCCAGAAGACAGAGGCCCGGAAGCTTTCGATCGCCACGTTGACTGCGTCCAGCTCCGCCTTGTCGGTCGCCACGACCGCGTCGATCTCCGCCTGGAAAGCCTTGCGATTGGCGCGATTGGCATCGTTGTTGCCCTGTTCGTTCGCAGCCTGGGGACTGACTTCGGTTCCCAGGCGCGCGGTCTCCGTCCGAAAGGTGCGGAACTCCACCGCGCGGGCAACGAGCTTCTCGAAGGCAGGCTTCTCCGCTTCGGGGACAAGCAGCTCCCACCCGGCAATGACCCTGGCTATTTCGTCGAGATCGCTCATCAGACCCTTGGCGAAGGGCTTGGCCGCTTCGGAGCTCTTGGCGGCATAGATGCCGCGCGACTCCATGACGACAGCCGTCACGAAGCGATTGAGGCGTTCTCCGGCATAGGCCCTTTCGGCTGCATCTTCGTAGGCGGTCAGCTTGTTGTTGTATTCATGCATGGCAAAAAGGGCGGTCGCTCCGATCAGCAGGGCGACGGCACCCATTATGGTCACAAGCAGATTTATCTTGCCGCGAATTTGCAACGAATGTCTCCTCGGAAAAGCATCAACAAAAGAAGGGCCATGTACTTTCCCCAAAGATTAAATAAATTCATTAATGTTCTATTTCGAATATTTACACGTTGTGTTCCACGCTGCAGCGCGCAATCGAATAGCTTCAGCATTTGCGGGTTGAAAATCGGCTTCTTCCTGAAAAGGGTGAGAAATTTACAACCACTAGGCAATATTCTTTATTTTATACTATCGTTAAGCGCGATTTTATAATTTCCACCGCAATGCAAAAATGAATCCGGGCCGTTGTAATTGACTTTCCACCCCTTGATCCCTATAAGCCGCCGCACGTCCGGTCATTTCAGCCTCTCAGCAGGCCTGCCCGTTCGATAAACAACGCTCCTTGCACAATGCAAACTCAAGAAGGGCCGCACTCCGCGGTATTTAAATAAATGAAGCGTACCTACCAACCATCCAAGCTTGTTCGCAAGCGCCGCCACGGTTTCCGTGCGCGCATGGCCACCAAGGGCGGCCGCAAAGTCGTCGGCGCCCGCCGCGCACGCGGTCGCAAGCGTCTTTCGGCCTGACAAGGCCGGATTGCCCGATAAGAGATGGCGGGCGAATGACCGAGAATGAACAAAAAAAGACTGTCGGGCGGCTGAGAAGCCGGCCGCAGTTTCTTGCTGTCCGGAACGGAGAGAAACGCAGGGGACGTTTCTTCCTGATCGAGGTGCTCGACCGGAAACAGCCGAATGAGGAGCCTCGCGTCGGCTTCACCGTTACCAAGAAGCAAGGGAACGCGGTCGAGCGCAACCGGATGCGCCGGAGGCTGAAAGAAGCCGTGAGGCTTCACGCAGGATTTGCAATGCAGCCCGGACATGACTATGTGGTTGTCGCGAGACGGGACGTCCTCGCCGCCCCTTTCTGCGAGCTCGCGAGCGAGCTTGCCGCGCGCATGGAAACCGGGCCGAAACACAGGCGGTCGCATAAGGACCGCTTCAGGAACGAATGATGGAAAACAACCGCAATTACTTCGTGGCGATTGCCCTGTCTGTGCTGATCGTTCTCGCCTGGCAGTTTCTTTATATGAACCCGCGCATCGAAGCGCAGCGCAAGGCCGACGAGGCTCGCAAGGCGCAGCAGCAGACGGAGCAGGTCCAGAAGCCCAACCAGACGCAGACGCCACAGGCAAGCGGCACGGCAGGTGGCACGCTGCCCGGCACCGTGCAGGCGGAAGCAACCACCAGCCGCGAAGAGGCGATCGCCAAGACGCCACGCGTTATCATCGATACGCCTGCACTTTCCGGCTCGATCAATCTTCTCGGCGCTCGTTTCGATGACCTGAGGCTCAAGGGCTACCATGAGACGGTCGACAAGAGCAGCCCGATCATTACGCTGTTCAGCCCTGCCGACACCAAGGATGGCTATTTCACCGAACTCGGCTTTATCCAAGGCGACGCGTCCGGTTCGGTACCCGGGCCTACGACGGTGTGGACGATCTCGGGCAATGACAAGCTGACTGAAAAGACCCCGGTGACGCTGACTTACACCAACGACAAGGGCATCACCTTCAGCCGCACGATCTCGGTCGACGATCGCTACATGTTCACGATCCAGGACAAGGTCACCAATTCCGGTCAGGCGCCGGTCTCGATGTCGACCTATGGCCGTGTCACGCGCTACAACAAGCCGACCACGCCTTCCGTCTATGTCCTGCACGAAGGCTTCATCGGCGTCATCGGCGACGATGGCCTGATCGAAACCAAGTACAGCGCCGTCGAGAAGGAAAACGTGACACCGCCGAAAGCGACAGGTGGCTGGCTCGGCATCACCGACAAATACTGGGCGGCGACGATCATTCCGCCGCAGACCACCGCCTATGAAGCCCGCTTCTCGCATTTTGCCGACGGTCAACCGCGTTATCAGGCCGATTACAAGGACGATCCCTTCACGCTTGCGCCCGGTCAGACGATCGAGCTCAGGAATCTCGTCTTCGCCGGCGCAAAGGAAGTGCCTGTCATCGACGGCTACGAAAAGACCTATTCGATCCCGCGCTTCGACCGCCTGATCGACTGGGGCTGGTTCTATTTCATCACCAAGCCGATGTTCAAGCTGATGGACTTCTTCTATCGCTACTTCGGCAATTTCGGCGTCGCCATCCTGATGACGACGATCGTGGTCAAGCTCCTCTTCTTCCCGCTGGCCAGCAAGCAGTACGCCTCCATGGCGAACATGAAGCGCGTTCAGCCGAAGATGGAAGAGCTCAAAGCCAAGTTCGGCGACGATCGAATGGGCCTGCAGCAGGCGATGATGCAGCTCTATAAGGAGGAGAAGATCAATCCGGTTGCCGGCTGCTGGCCGATCGCTCTCCAGATTCCGATCTTCTTCTCACTCTACAAGGTGATCTACATCACCATCGAGATGCGGCATGCGCCTTTCTTCGGCTGGATTCAGGATCTTTCAGCTCCCGATCCGACATCGATCATCAATCTGTTCGGCCTGCTTCCCTTCGCGGCTCCGACCTTCCTGCATCTCGGCATCTGGCCGCTGATCATGGGCATCACCATGTTCCTGCAGATGCGCATGAACCCGACGCCGCCGGACCCGACCCAGGCGATGATCTTCAACTGGATGCCGCTCGTCTTCATGTTCATGCTGGCAAGCTTCCCGGCAGGCCTCGTCATCTACTGGGCCTGGAACAATACGCTGTCGGTCATTCAGCAGTCGGTCATCATGAAGCGCCATGGCGTCAAGATCGAGCTCTTCGATAATCTCAAGGGCCTGTTCCGACGAAAACCGGCGCCGTCAAAATGATCCCTTAGAGCCGGATGATTTCAGGTCGAATCGACTGAAATCTGAGTCCGCCTCTAAATCAAACAGCTGGAGCGGAATGTCGCCCGAAAACCGCGCACGCTTTTCGGCATTCCGCTCTACAGCGCCGTGCGTCTTATAAGACGCACAAAGGTCGCTGTAGCACTTTGAATTGCTGCATGTTTCCTTAAATCGGTTCCGATTTAAGGAAACATGCAGTAGGCCCCGCTTCGGCGGGGCTTTCCTTTTGCGGGCCGCCCTTGATATTTTCGGGCAAAACCGTGAAGCCAATCGCCCAATTGAAAGATCACGAGTGCATGGCCGGACAGATCGAAAAGACCGACAAGCCCCTCTTCGGACAGCCGTGGATCTTCATCCGTGGCGTACCCTCGATGAAATTCCTGCCGCCGGAAGGGCCGCCGGAGGTGGCCTTCGCAGGTCGTTCGAATGTCGGCAAGTCATCACTCATTAATGCGCTCGTCGGTCAGAAGGGACTGGCGCGTACGTCGAACACGCCGGGGCGGACGCAGGAGCTGAATTATTTCGTTCCGGACGGCTATTCCGGCGAGGGCAACGATCTGCCGCCGATGGCGCTTGTCGATATGCCGGGCTACGGCTACGCCCAGGCGCCGAAGGACCAGGTCGACGCCTGGACAAAGCTTGTCTTCGACTATCTGCGCGGCCGAGCCACACTGAAGCGCGTCTATGTGCTGATCGACGCCCGGCACGGCATCAAGAAGAATGACGAGGATGTTCTGACGCTTCTCGACAAGGCTGCCGTTTCCTATCAGATCGTTCTGACGAAGACCGACAAGATCAAGTCCGCGGGCCTGCCGAAATTGCTTGCCGATACGGCTGAAAAGATCCGCAAGCGTCCCGCCGCCTATCCCGGCGTGCTGGCAACCTCGTCGGAAAAAAGCGAGGGGCTCGACGACCTTCGTGCCGCGATTGCCGGCACTGTCGGGCTTAGCCTCTGACTAGAACGGAAAATTTGAACGTCTTTGCACGTTCGCTTGAACGCGCGGCTGTTGTTTCATGCATGTCGTCGCCGCAAAACCGCTACACACTTTTGCGCGACATGAATTAATGCGGCGGCAATGCCAGGACAATGGCCGCCAGGACGCCGACGAAGGCGATGGTTCGCCAGAACCAGAGGGAATTCCAGAACGCACGCAGGAAACCACCGGTGGATATCGGCCGGCCGGTCACCGTCAATGCCAGTCGGCGATCCTCCAATGACAGATATTCCTCGAAGGAAATGGGAGCGTGGGCCCCTTCGCCAGTCGTATCCGAAAGATTATGTTCCCAGCGGCTGACGATAGCCGCGAAATTGCGGTCCTTGCGCATGCGCGCCTCGACCCTCTGCCTTTCCTCAAGAGAAAGAACACCAAGCACATATTCTCCCGCGAGCACTTCATCGCGGGAGCGACTTCCCTTACTTTGATCGGGCGACGTCATATTTCCGTCCACCTTCCGGAACCGGGGCCTGTTCTACAGAACCAGCGCAGACCGCCATCCCAACTCCCAAGCCTGCACAAAGCAGATTCCAACTCTTCCATCCGCGTGTCAATCCGCCTTTCATCGATCATTATGCTTGTTATCCGTCGTGACAGGCTACCGCGGAAAACTTATGGCGGAGATGTTATTCCATCTGTCGAAAACTTGCGATAAAAGTCCGCGATCAATTCCCGCGGGGTATCTCATGACCGACTCCTCAAGCGAAATGCAGGCACACCTGTTGGCCCAGGCGCTGCCTTACATGCAGCGTTACGAAAACAAGACCATCGTCGTGAAATATGGCGGTCATGCGATGGGCAATCCGGAACTCGGCAAGGCCTTCGCAAGCGACATCGCCCTTCTGAAGCAATCCGGCGTAAATCCGATCGTCGTTCATGGCGGCGGGCCACAGATCGGTGCGATGCTGACGAAGATGGGCATCGAATCGAAATTCGAGGGCGGCTTGCGCGTCACCGACGCCAAGACGGTCGAGATCGTTGAAATGGTGCTGGCGGGTTCGATCAACAAGGAGATTGTCGCCCTCATCAATCAGACTGGTGAATGGGCAATCGGGCTCTGCGGTAAGGACGGCAACATGGTGTTTGCCGAAAAAGCCCGCAAGACCATCAAGGATCCCGATTCGAATATCGAGCGCGTTCTCGATCTCGGCTTCGTCGGCGAAGTCGTCGAAGTCGACCGTACGCTGCTCGACCTGCTTGCCCGGTCCGAGATGATCCCCGTCATCGCGCCGGTGGCGCCCGGCCGCGACGGGGCTACCTACAATATCAATGCCGATACCTTCGCGGGCGCCATCGCCGGTGCTTTAAACGCCACACGCCTGCTTTTCCTGACCGACGTTCCCGGCGTACTCAACAAGCAGGGTGAGCTTATCAAGGAACTTTCCGTGGCGCAGGCGCGCCAGCTGATCGCAGACGGCACAATTTCCGGCGGCATGATCCCGAAGGTCGAAACCTGCATAGACGCCATCAAGGCGGGTGTGCAGGGAGTCGTCATCCTGAACGGCAAGACGGCCCATTCGGTCCTGCTCGAGATCTTCACCGAGCGCGGCGCCGGTACGCTCATCGTTCCCTGATGGTCAGCGCGCTGCGGCAAAAGCCGCTGCGGCCGCCTCCCTCAGCTTTTCCATCATGACCCGATACGGTCCGGGACCGTAGCTGATGCGCGCGACGCCGAGCTTTGCCAGCGTCGCCGAATCAGGCGCTCCGATCTGCATCATGAGATTGACCGGAAGGGGCGAGGCTTCACATAGTTTCTCGATCAAACCAGGATCGATCAGTCCCGGCGCAAAGAATCCGCTGCCGCCGGCCGTCGCATAGGCTCTTGCCCGCTCTATCGCCTCATCCAACAGTCCCCCATGTTTGGACGTATCGCCTTCCAGCAGGAACAGATCGGTGCGGGCGTTGATAAAAAGCGGAATGCCACGATGCTCGGCCATTTCTCGAATGGCACGGATGCGGGCGCCCTGCTTTTCAATCGCATAAACACCATTGCCGTTGACGATCTGGTCTTCGAAATTGATGCCGATTGCCCCTGTCTCCATGAGCTTGGCGACGTTGGCTGCGACAGAGGCGGGCTCCTCAGCGTAGGCGCCTTCGAAATCTACGGACAGCGGCAGCTCGGTGATTGCGACGATGGATCGGACCGTTTCAAGAAGCGAGGATAGGGGCAGCTTCTCGCCGTCCGAAAAGCCGTGCGCCGCCGCGACCGACCAGCTTCCGGTCGCCAGCGCCTTTGCGCCGGCATTGGCCACTGCACGGGCCGTTCCGGCGTCCCAGATATTGTAGATGATCACAGGATCGCCCTTCCTATGCAGTTGGGCGAAGCTTTGCGCTCTATGTTTCTGATCCATCACATTGCCTCCTCAAAAAGACCGACCGGCCGCATTTTTCCCTCGTGACGGAGCAGCCATTGCTTACGCCACAGGCCGCCGCCATAGCCCGTCAGCGAACCATCGGCTCCGATGCAGCGATGACAGGGCACGACGATCGCGATCTGATTGGCGCCGTTAGCCCGCGCCACCGCGCGCACAGCGTGACGGCTGTCGATCTCGCGAGCAATATCGCTGTAGGAGAGCGTCTCGCCAAGCGGAACTTCGAGCAGCTTCGCCCAGACCTGGCGCTCAAAGGCGGTTCCCGCGAGCGCGAGCGGCGTCTTGAACGCGGCGGACTTGCCGCCGAAATAGGCCCTCAGCTCCGCATCGATCTGCTCGATTGCCGGCGTCCTGCCAGGCGCAACGGATGAGCGGGTCTTTCGCTGCAGCGTCTCCAGCTCTTTCGGCAGTGCCTTGCGGTCGTGAAACTCGAGCAGATGCAGGTGAGTCTGGTCGGCGACCGCCACCATTGGGCCGAGGGGCGTTTCAAACCAGTCTGCAAAGAGAAGCGCACGGCTTTGAGACATGGCAGGCGCTTTACCGATGAGCCTTGCGAAAGCGGTGCGGAATCCGCTGCCGGATTCATAGCCCGCCTCGAATTGCGCATCGATGACACGGGCGCCGCCGGAAAGCTGCCTTGCCGCCTCGCCAAGGCGCCGGTGGCGAGCAATATCGAGAAAGGTCATGCCGAAGCTGCGCTTGAAGGCACGGCGAACTGTCGAGGTATCATAGCCCAGCCGGACAAGATCGTCCTCCGTCCAGCGCGCCGCCGGATTGCGATCGAGCGCCTGCAGCAGTTCATTGACCAGCGGCTCGCTCCCCACCTGCTCGATCGGCCGACAGCGCCGGCAGGGCCGGAAGCCGGACTGCATGCAAGTCGCGATGGAGGAGAAGAAAAGCGTGTTCTGCCGCTTCGGCTTTCGCGCCGGACAGGTCAGACGGCAAAAGACACCCGTCGTCTTGACGCAGACATAGGCCAGCCCTTCATATTCGCAGCTGCGGGCAATCAGCGCGTCGTAAAGCGTGTCGTCATCGGGCAAATCGAAAAGCATGCTATTTTCTATCATCCTTCCCGGCTGGCGTCCGCCGAAAATCAGGCGTCTATTTTTGCACCCGATCGGCAGCGCCGATTTCCTTGCCCTCCGCGCCGTGCCATAAGACAAGCATGACAAAGATCGATCGCATGCCGACCAAAGCCGAATTCGCCCATATAACCGACTGGGTGTTCGACCTCGACAACACGCTCTATCCGCATCATGTCGACCTCTTCTCCCAGATCGACAAGAACATGACGGCCTATGTTTCCGCCCTGCTTCAGCTCGACAGGGACGAGGCGCGCAGGCTGCAGAAGCAATATTACCTGGAGCACGGCACGACGCTGCAGGGGCTGATGATCCATCACGGCATCGATCCTGACGACTTTCTCGAAAAGGCGCATGCTATCGACTACTCCGCCCTGATGCCCCAGCCGGAACTCGCGGCGGCGATCAAGACGCTACCGGGGCGCAAATTCATCTTCACAAATGGCAGCGTGAAGCATGCGCAGGCGACCGCCGGAGCGCTCGGCATTCTCGATCATTTCGACGGCATATTCGACATCGTCGCAGCGGATTACGTGCCCAAGCCGGCAGGCGAGACCTTCGACAAGTTCATGAGCCTCCATCGCGTCGACACCGCAAAGGCAGTCATGTTCGAGGACCTTCCGCGCAATCTGAGAGTGCCGAAGGCGCTTGGCATGCAGACCGTGCTTCTGGTGCCGCGCAATTTCGAGGAGACGGTCGTCGAATGGTGGGAGAAGACCAGCGGCGAGGACGATCACATCGATTTCGTCACGGACGATCTGGTGTCGTTCCTGAAAACCATTATTGGCTGATCACATCGGAATTACGAAACTGTAATCCGCCTTACCGATGTTTAATTGGTCCTTTTTCACCGTTCATCCTACCTTTTGTTCCAGGACTTTTGGAACCGAAAGGACATACCATGTACGGGAAAAAGCTTCTGTTGGCAGCGGTTTCCTCCGCCCTCCTGATCGGCGTTTCGACGCAGGCCGGCTTTGCCGCGCCGGGTGACCGGGCCGATCGACCCCGAGCGGGCATGGGTCGTCCTGGTGCCGTCGTGCGCGAAGTCATATTCGTTCGCATGCTGAAACAGTTCGACACCAACAAGGACTCGAAGATTACCAAGGAAGAGGCCATGGCCGGCGTCGACCGCATCTTCGACAGTATCGATACCAACCATGACGGCTCGATAACGCCGGGCGAAATCCGCCAGTATCGTCAGGCCCAGATGCAGAAAATGCGCGAAGGAAATCAGGATCCGGCCGACACTGCGCCCGCTCCGCAGGCGGACAATGGCGAGCAGGCGCGTCCGGACGACGCCCAGAGAGCGGAAAGACACATGCATCACTGGCGCCATGGAAACATGATGCGCGCCTCACTGATGTTCCGCAGGATCGATAGGGATGAGAACGGACAGATCAGCAAGCAGGAGGCGGAGGCCGCGATGGAGCGGCTCTTCACCCGCATGGACCGGAACAAGGACGGCGTCATCTCGATCGACGACATGCCCGATCGTCCGTTCCTGTGATATTTCCCAGTTCAAAATGAACCTGCCATCTCCTCGATGGCGGGTTTTTTGCTACCATCAATGCTCGTAGAAATCGGCGATGATCTTCCAGGCCTCATCGGCGGTCTCGACGAAGCTGATGAGGTTCACGTCGTCAGGCGCAATCGTGCCGAATTCGGCAAGGGCGTCGAAATTGACGATGCTGCGCCAGAATTTCTCGCCGAAAAGAATGAGCGGCAGCCTCTCCATCCGGCCGGTCTGGATCAGCGTCAGGCACTCGAAGAACTCGTCCAGCGTTCCGAAACCACCCGGAAAGACCGCGATCGCCTTGGCCCGCACCATAAAATGCATCTTGCGGATCGCGAAATAATGGAAGTTGAAGCTGAGTTCCGGCGTTACGTAGGCATTCGGTGCCTGCTCGTGCGGAAGTACGATGTTGAGGCCGATCGATGGGGCGCCCTCGTCCGCGGCGCCACGATTTCCCGCCTCCATGACGCCCGGCCCACCGCCGGTGACGATGACATATTCGTGGAAGTCGAAGCCCGCGGCATGGCGCGAGCAGAGCCGGGCGAACTTGCGGGCCTCCTCGTAATAGACGGAAGCACCCTCCAGATTCGCGCGTTGCACTTCGTTGCGCGCCGCCCATGCGCCCTGGCCAGGCGCCGGAATACGTGCGCCGCCGAACATGACGACGGTCGACTTGATGCCGCGCTCCGCCAGCATCATTTCCGTCTTCATGAGCTCGAGCTGAAGACGGATCGGTCGCAGTTCCTCGCGGCACAGAAAATCCTCATCGGCATAGGCGAGACGATAGGAAGGCGAGAGCGATTGCGGCGTTTTCGGGACCGCCTCCGCCCGTTGCTTGTCGGCGGAGCTGGTTTTCAACGGATCCCACACACCGTCTTTGCGCCGCAGCTTGCCATTTCTCATCTTCGTCATTTCAATGCCTTTCGATAATTCCTACGGCGCCGTGCGTCTCTTCAGACGCACAAAGGTCGCTGTAGCACTTTGAATTGCTGCATGTTTCCTTAAATTGGTTCCGATTTAAGAAAACATGCAGTGGACGAGCAGCGCCAGCGACGCCGTCCGCTCGCCGCATATGCCGCGATAACGCCTTTGAATCCAAGCAGGATTCTATCCGAAAATCATTTCATTTTCCGGGTTCATGCTGTAGAGCAGAACACCGTCCAGCTGATCGTCGTCCCGGATAACTGTGCAATCTCACAACAAAGATTGAAGTTTAAGGAATTCTTATGAGCGCTCTCGATCTCGCCTCCCTCGAAAGAACTATCGAAACCGCCTTCGACAATCGCGACAATGTGAATGTATCGACTCGCGGCGAAGTGCGCGATGCGGTGGAAACCGCGCTCAATCTGCTCGATAGCGGTAAGGCCCGCGTCGCCGAACGGGGGGCGGACGGCTGGACCGTCAATCAATGGCTGAAGAAGGCCGTGCTTCTTTCCTTCCGTCTGAACCCGATGGAAATCGTCAAGGGCGGACCGGGAGAATCGTCCTGGTGGGACAAGGTCCCCTCGAAATTCGAGGGCTGGAGCGCACACGAATTCGAAAAGGCCGGTTTCCGCGCCGTGCCGAATTGCGTCGTGCGCCGCTCGGCCTATCTGGCGCCTGGCGTCGTGCTGATGCCATCCTTCGTCAATCTCGGTGCCTATGTCGGCGAGAACACGATGGTCGACACCTGGGCAACGGTCGGCTCCTGTGCGCAGATCGGCAAGAACGTGCATCTCTCCGGCGGCGTCGGCATCGGCGGCGTGCTGGAACCGATGCAGGCCGGACCGACGATCATCGAAGACAATTGCTTCATCGGCGCCCGTTCGGAAGTGGTCGAGGGCTGCATCATCCGCGAGGGTTCCGTGCTCGGCATGGGAGTCTACATCGGCAAGTCGACGAAGATCGTCGACCGCGCGACCGGTGAGGTGATGTACGGCGAAGTGCCGCCCTACTCGGTCGTCGTTGCCGGCTCGATGCCGGGCGGCAATGCCACGATGGCAAACGGCCAGCCCGCGCCGCACCTCTATTGCGCAGTGATCGTGAAACGCGTCGACGAAAAGACACGCTCGAAAACGGGCATCAACGAGCTTCTGCGCGACTGAGCGATGACAGCCGGATCTTGATCCGCTAAACAGACGGCGCATTTTTTTTGAGGGGGCTTCCGTCCGCCTTGCCATTCCCTTGCCATTCCCGCCGGATAACTCGCCTCTCATGACCGCCACCGATCCTATCGTAAACCTGCAAACCTTGGTCCGCTGCCCGTCCGTAACACCGGCCGAGGGAGGAGCCCTTTCCGCGCTCGAGGCTATGCTTTCGCCGCTTGGTTTCAAGGTCAATCGCGTCATGGCGACGGATGCCGGGACACCGGACATCGAAAATCTCTACGCCCGGCTTGGCGGTGACGGTCCGCATCTGATGTTTGCCGGTCACACCGACGTCGTTCCGGTCGGCAACGAGGCCGAATGGAGCCATCCTCCCTTCGGGGCCGATATTGCCGGGGATGAGCTCTTCGGGCGCGGCGCAGTCGACATGAAGGGCGGCATCGCCTGCTTCGTCGCCGCCATCGCGCGCCATATCGAAAAGCATGGGCCGCCGAAGGGCTCCGTCTCCTTCCTGATTACTGGCGACGAAGAGGGACCGGCGATCAACGGCACCATCAAGCTTCTCGAATGGGCGGCGGAGAGGGGCGAACGCTGGGATGCCTGCCTCGTCGGCGAACCCACCAATCCGGATCGGATAGGAGACATGGTCAAGATCGGTCGCCGGGGCTCGCTTTCCGGGAAGATCACCGTCCGCGGTATCCAGGGCCACGTCGCCTATCCCCATCTCGCCGACAATCCCGTGCGCTCCATACTGCAGCTCACACGGGCACTGATGGACCCGCCTTTCGATGACGGCACTGACAGCTTCCAGCCGTCCAACATGGAAGTCACGACAATCGACGTCGGCAATGGTGCCGGCAACATCATTCCTGGAGAAGCGACGGCGTGCTTCAACATCCGTTTCAACGATACGTGGACAGCCGACACGCTGAAGGCGGAAATTCTCGCACGGCTGGAGAAAGCCGCGGCCGATCCCACGCTGCGGCCCGGCCGCAGCCCGGCCAAATATGAAGTCGTTTGGTCCGAGCGGCCGAGCCACGTCTTCCTGACGCGAAACAATGCGCTGATCGCCTCGCTTTCTTCAGCCGTCGAAAGCGTGACCGGCCGAGCGCCGCAGCTTTCGACGACGGGCGGCACTTCGGACGCCCGTTTCATCAAGGACTATTGCCCGGTGGTGGAATTCGGTCTCGTCGGCAAGACGATGCACATGATAGACGAGCGCGTCGCTGTCGCCGACCTCGAGACGCTGACGGCGGTCTACGAGACCTTCATCGAACGCTGGTTCGCGAATGCCGAGCTTTAAGGAAGTTCAGTATTATCTTGCCGGTCTCTGGCTGCTGATCCGCATGGATGCCAGGGGATTCAGCTATCTCGACATTTCGGACCGCGGCCTGATGCGTTCCTTCTGGGCGTTCGTCTGGTGCCTTCCGCCGATGGGCATTTCCTGGCTTTGGTGGCGCCAGGCCTATCTGCAGCTGATGCCGGCCAATGCTTCGGCGGGCTTTCCCTTCTTTTTCCGGCTCGCTCTTGTCGAGGCTGCGAACTGGCTGGTTCCGCTCATTCTCGCGGGCTTCCTGCTCATGGCGCTTCGCATCGGAGAACGGTTCGTCCCGATCGTCGTGACCACAAACTGGCTGAGCGTCCCACTTTCCTATCTGAATGCCTTACTAATTGCGCTGGCGGCTTTCGTTCCGGGCGCAGCCGGATTGGTCTCGCTCCTCTGGCTCGTGCTGATGATGGTGCTGATCTTCATGCTCTCCCGCGTCCTGCGCATGATCTGCGGCGCCCAGCCGCTGACGGTCGGTGCAATCACGCTGGTTCTCGTCGTGCCGTCCATGATCCTGTCGGAATTGCTGCAGGGTTTCTTAGGTCTTTCCCCGCCCTGATCCGCAATCCAGCCTTGCATAGATCAGGATGTCGCCCGAAAACCGCGCACACTTTTCGGCATCCCGCTCTAGCCGTGAAACTCTCAGGAGGTTGTCCGAGTTGAAGCGCGAGATAGCGGTTGTCTGGCGCGGACGCTTCCCCAATCTCCCTCATTCCTGTGCCTGTTACAGGAATCCAGCCGCCGTGCGTCGGCACGGCGAAAAGACTCCATCAACTGGTCAACTTGCGCACAGGCCGTTATGGTGGAACCAGCCGAAGAGATCTCCGCCATCTGCCGGCATTACGAAAGGGCGAGTCTCCCGCGCCGTGGACACGGCGCTGCTGGATTCCTGTGACAGGCACAGGAATGAGGGAAGGTGGGGCGACGGCGGCGCCAAACAACCAACAATGAGACAGTGGATTGGCGGGATACCCTGTAGGCCACCCCATCCCTCACGGAAATCCCCACCTCACCGATCAGCACGGACAACCTCCTGAGAGTCCACAGAGCTAGCACTACGAGAGATCGTCGTCTTCGAGGATCTCGGCGGCCGCATGGCGATTCCTGATGACCGCGGGATAATCGACCTGAAGGAAATAAAGGCCTTCCGGTGGCGCGACCGGGCCGCAGGCCTTGCGGTCTCGCGCCTCGAGCGCGGCGCGCACGTCATCCGCAGTCCACTTTCCTTCACCGGCGAGCTTCAGCGTACCGGCAAAGGAACGGATCTGATTGTGCAGGAAACTCTGGGCCGTGGCGCGGATTTCGATCAGATCGCCGTCACGGGTGACGTCCAGGCGATCGAGCGTGCGGACCGGGCTGTTGGCCTGGCAATGTGCAGAGCGGAAGGTGGAGAAGTCATGCTTTCCGACGAGCGTCTGGGCAGCCGCATGCATGGCCTCGTGATCGAGCGCTTTCGGCACCCACCATGCCCTGCCGGCTTCAAGCGCGAGCGGGGCCCGGCGGGTGATGATGCGATAGAGGTAGTGCCGCCGGATGGCGGAGAAGCGCGCATCGAAATGGTCGCTGACGGCTGCGACATCCAGTATGGAGACGCGTTCACCGGCAAGCTTCAGATGGGCGTTCAGCGCATTGCGCAATTGGTGCGACTGCCATTCCTTGGCGAGATCGGCATGGATCACCTGCCCCATCGCATGCACGCCCGAATCCGTGCGGCCCGCGCCGCGGATTGAAACGGTTTCACCCGTCAGGCTGAGAATTGCGCCCTCTATCGCGGCCTGAACGGATGGACCATTCTCCTGGCGCTGCCAACCGACATAGGGGCCGCCGTCATATTCGACGGTCATGCGGTAGCGGGGCATCAGCCAAGCCTCGTTCCAGGACCAAGCGGCGTTCCGCGCAGGAAGTCGCCAGCGGCAAGCGGCTTGCCGCCCGCTCTCTGCAGCTTCGCGAGCCGAATGGCACCATTGCCGCAAGCGACCCTCAGATCGTCCGACAACACTTCGCCGGGCGAGCCTTCTCCTGCCGCCATCTCGGAGGCAAGGACCTTGATACGCTCGAGCCTGCCGGCGATTTCGGTCTCGAACCAGCTTCCCGGGAAAGGAGACAAGCCGCGAATGTGGTTATGAACATCTTTCGCGTCTCGGCTGAAATCGATACGCGTTTCACTCTTGTCGATCTTGGCAGCGTAGACGGCGCCCTCAGCCGGTTGCGGCGTCAGAGGCAGGTCGGCCATTTCGAGCTTCACCATCGCCTCTGCCATGGCCTTGGCGCCGGTCAGCATCAGCCTGTCATGCAGCTCACCGGCCGTCATGTTCGGGCCGATCTCCACCTCCCGGGTCAAGGCGACCGGGCCGGTGTCGAGACCCTTTTCCATCTGCATTACCATCATGCCGGTCTTCGTGTCACCGGCCATGATCGCACGCTGGATCGGGGCCGCGCCGCGCCAGCGTGGCAGGAGCGAGGCGTGTCCGTTGTAGCAGCCATACCGCGTGCCGGTCAGTATCTCCTCCGGCAGAAGCAGGCCATAGGCGACCACCACGGCCACATCGGCCCCGAATTCGCGAAAACGCCGGCGCTCCTCCGGATCCCTAAAATTGACGGGTGTCAGCACAGGAAGGCCGAGAAGTTCGGCCGCCTGATGCACTGGTGATTTCTGCAGATCGAGGCCACGGCGTCCGCCGGGGCGTGGAGGCTGCGTGTAGACGGCGAGGATCCGGTGGCCGGCATCCACAAGGATGCGAAGCGTCGGGACGGAGAATTCCGGTGTCCCCATGAAGATGATGCGAAGTGACATGTTTTCCTGCCAATCGGGGCCTGCCGTCTACTGCATGGTTTTCTCCTTAAATCGGAACGATTTAAGGAGAAAACCATGCAGTAATTCAAAGTGTTACAGCGAGTGCGTCTTACAAGACGCACCGCTCATGCAGACGGCCCCGAACCTCAAAGCACCTTCGCCTTGGCTGCCTTGGTGAATTTCTTGATCACCATTTCGCGCTTCAGCCGCGAAATATGGTCGATGAAGAGGACGCCATTCAAATGGTCGATCTCGTGCTGCAGGCAGGTGGCGAGCAGGCCCTCCGCCTCGAGGATCTGTTCCTTGCCTTCACGGTCGAGATACTTCACCGTGACACTCGCCGGACGCTCCACTTCGGCATAGTAATCCGGAATGGAGAGACACCCCTCCTCATAGACCGAACGATCATCCGAGGAGGAGAGTATCTCAGGATTGAGGAAAACCAGCGGCTGCTTTTCCTCCCCTTCGCGGGCAATATCGATCACAAGCATGCGGCGGGGAACGCCGACCTGGATAGCCGCCAGCCCAATCCCGGGCGCGTCATACATGGTTTCAAGCATGTCATCCGCGAGCTTGGTCACATCGGAATCGACACGCTCTATCGGCTTGGAAACCTGGCGAAGAAGTGGATCGGGCAAAATAATGAGAGGCTTGATGGTCATGAGGTCTCCCATAACGCATCTTGTCCCGTGATGGAATTATTCTGAAAGCACCCGCCTGCTTTTTTTCCGCGGGCGTGGCCGTTTTCGGGCTCGTTCCTCAGGCAACGCGTCGATCGGGCAGCGTCGTCTTTCCGGCCTGCCCTCTCGCCTGCGTCTTGAACGTGCTCAGCAAGCGCACGAGCTTGTCGACTTCGTCGCCGAGCCCGCGTGTTTCCGTCGAGCTGCGCTCCACCATGCTCGCATTCTGTTGGGTGATGGAGTCCATGTTGCGGATTGCAACGCTGATCTCGTTCAAACCTGTCGCCTGATCCCTGGCAGCAGCGGCGATATCGGCGACAAACTTGTCGATAATGTCGATGCGGCGGATCATGTCGCCCAACGCCTCGCCAGTGTTGCTGACAATGCTGACGCCCTCATTGACCTGCGTCGAACTCTGGGAAATGAGGTTCTTGATCTCCTTGGCGGCTTCGGCGCTGCGCTGCGCAAGCTGACGCACTTCCTGGGCGACGACTGCGAAACCTTTGCCGGCATCCCCCGCCCGAGCAGCCTCGACACCGGCGTTCAATGCCAGCAGATTGGTCTGGAAAGCGATTTCATCGATGACGCCGATGATCTTCGAAATCTCCGTCGAGGATTTCTCGATTCCAGCCATGGCCGATACGGCGCTGGTGACCAGTTCGCCGGAGTTCCTGGCCTTTTCCTGGGTGTCGCGCACGGCTGAGGAAGCCTTCTCGGCATTGCCCGCGGTCTGGTTGACGCTGACCGACAATTGCTGCAAAGCCGCCGAACTCTCCTCGACCCCAGCTGCCTGCTGAGCGGTGCGCATGGCAAGTTCGTCCGTAGCTTTCGCGATCGCGCCGGTGCCGCTCAGGATCGCACCGGAACTCTCGCGGACGGCCGTGAACGAACCGCGAAGAGCCTCCACAGCCCTGTTGTAGTCCTCCGCCATCAACCGGAAATTTCCAGGAAGGTCATGGGGCAGCGAGGATTGCAGGTCGCCGCGCGACAGCGCTTCAAGGCCTCTGCGCAAGTGATCGAGCGCAAGCGCCTGATCCGCATCGATACGGGCGCGTTCTTCCTCGAGCTTGCGTCGCTCATCCTCCAGCGCCTGCAGATAGACGGAGATGGAATAGTCCATATCCAGCATCGACGCCTTGACGACTGCCGAGAGCTTATCGGCAAGCATCTTCGCGTGCTGTCTGCCGAACATGAAGGGCCATTGCTTCTCCATGATGCCCTTGACGAGCTCGGACATTAGCATCGCATAGCCGCCGATATACCAGCGTGGTTCGAGGCCGATTCGCGCATGCGCTTTTCCCACGGCAACGACGCCGGCGACGTAGGAGGAGTCGAAATTCCCATTCGCGAGATTTCCCCAGTGCGCCTCCTGGCGCTTCTTGGCGCCCTCCATATGTCCCCTGTCGCGGAAGAAAGTCGCGACCTTCGGTGTCTTCGCAATCTTGTCGTAGAACTTATCCAGAGCATGTCCCAGAAGCTCCGCCAGCGTCGGGCGCAGCTCCTTCAAATTCTGCCGCGCGCGCTCATCAAGCTCAATGAAATCAAGGCGTTCTTTGAGGGCTCCGTCAAAATTCTCAGGTTTCATATCAGCATCTCTGTTCGATGGGTGCGCCGGACAAGACGAATGCGGCCGGCAAAAAATGTTTGGTCGGATGACGTAGCTTTCAGCGAATATGATTGACCTTTTATTAAAGTCGGCAATGAAACTTTCGGTTTTCTCATGGCTTGAAAAAACCCGGGAAAGATGATTTTGTTCACGTTTTGATCTAGTTTTTGTTCAATATTTTGCTATGCTTCGCGCCATGATCTCAGCGACTTCCGACACCATCACCCTGCTTGGCCACAACTTCTCGCAAGCAACCACGACGCAAGCCATGATCGGCCTGCTTGCAGCCGTGATGCTGCTTTCCACCATTTTTCTTTCCGTCCGCGCCAACCGCTTGAAGCAGCGGCAGCTAGAGGAAGCCGCCGTGCGTGCGGCTGAAGCCGACATGCGCATGGCCGAGCTCCTGCGCGCCCAGGCCGAAATGCACGGCAGGCTCGCGACGATGACGGAAGTTTTCGGCTCCCGACAGGCGGAGTTCAATCATGCCGTCAATCAGCGGCTCGACGGCATGTCGCATCGTGTGACCGCCACCATCAACGAACAGACGAAGACCACTCACGAAAATCTCCAGCGCCTGCAGGAGCGCCTCGCCGTCATCGACGCCGCACAGGGCAATATCCAATCGCTGGCAAAGGATGTGGTCGGTCTGCAGGCAATCCTCTCCAACAAGCAGACGCGCGGGGCTTTCGGGCAGGCGCGGATGGAGACGATCATCGCTGACGGGTTGCCGCATGGCGCCTATTCCTTCCAGCCGACCCTCTCCAATGGATCGCGCCCCGATTGCACGATCCGGATGCCGAACAATTCGCCCCCGCTCGTCGTCGACGCCAAGTTTCCACTTGAAGCGTGGAACGCCATCCGCGAGGCGGGCACTCCGGAAGGCGGGAAGGCGGCGGCCCAGCAGTTCCGGCGCGATATGGAGGTCCATATCCGCGACGTGTCGGAAAAATATCTGATCCCGGGGGAGACTCAGGACACGGCGTTTCTATTCGTCCCATCCGAATCGATCTTCGCTGAGATCCATGAGAATTTCGAAGCGGTCGTCCAGAAGGCGCACCGCTTGCGGATCGTCATCGTCTCGCCCTCTCTTCTCATGCTGTCAATCCAGGTCATTCAGGCGGTGCTGAAGGATCAGCGGATGCGCGAACAGGCGCATCTGATCCAGGGCGAGGTCGCGCACTTGATGGACGACCTTTCCCGGCTCGATGAGCGCGTGCGCAAGCTTCAGGGGCATTTCGCCCAAGCGCAGAAGGACGTCGACATGATTGTCACATCGGCGGATAAGCTCACCAAGCGCGGCTCGAAGATCGAAGCCCTGGAATTCGAGGCGGGAGCGGAGGGCAGGACTGCCGAGAAAACTGAATCCACTCCACAGGCGGCCGAAAGCCGTACCGGCCTACTGAAGCTGCGGGTGGTTGACGAAGACTGAGTGCTTCGGGCAGTGTCGCGGCGAAAATCTCAAACGGCAGGGCAATATACTCCATGATCACTGTTTTCGGCTCCATCAACATGGATCTCATCGCTACGGCCGAGCGCCTGCCAAAGGCCGGTGAAACGGTCGCCGGAAACAGCTTTTCGACGGCCGCAGGAGGCAAGGGCGCCAATCAGGCACTCGCCGCACGGAGGGCGGGCTCGAATGTCCGGATGGCGGGTGCGGCCGGCAATGACGGTTTTGCCGAACCGGCCCTTGCCCTTCTGAGCGAAGCAGGCGTGGACCTCTCAACCGTCAAGCGGGTTAAGGAGCCGACAGGCACGGCGCTTATTCTTGTGGGCGGCGATGGGGAGAACATGATTGCCGTCGTTCCAGGCGCGAATGGAACGATGGCGGCGCCGGACGCGGAAGCCACGGTGCAGGCGATGCATGCGGGTGACATTCTCATGCTGCAGCTCGAAATTCCGGTCCCGGCTGTCGAGAAGGCTCTGTCTGCGGCGAAAAAGGCGAAGGTCACGACCATCCTCAATCTCGCTCCGCTTATTCCCGAGGCTGCCCGTCTCGGCCAACTTGCGGATATCATCATCGCCAACGAGACCGAGTTCGAGCGGCTCGCCGGCCAGGACTGCATGACTGCCGAAGACCGAGAGGCGGCCTTGCAGCGTCTTCATGCGGTGACCGGTCAGACGCTGATCGTGACGCTCGGTGCCGAAGGCGTGATCGCAATCCATGAGGGCCTACTGCTTCGCGCCGAGGGCCTCGTGATCGAACCGGTCGATACCGTCGGCGCGGGCGATACCTTCTGCGGTTACCTTGCTGCAAGCCTCGATCAGGGGCTCGATTTTGCCGGCGCGCTGCGTCGTGCGGCGGTCGCAGGTTCGCTCGCCTGCCTCAAACCAGGCGCCCAGCCATCCATACCGCTCGCCGCCGACGTCGCAAAAAAGATATAATTCGTCTCAATACGGAAACCGTCATGGAGCGCCTGCGTCAGAGGCGATAAAAGCGGCGCGATCGGACGCCGTAAGTGCAAAGTTTTAGCCAAATTTAACGGATTTCTCGGCATTCTCGCTTCGCTTCCGGGCGCTCTATCCGCCCGGCTAAAGCATCCTGTGTTCAAGTGCTGTCACTTGAACACAGAAAGATGCTTTTGAGATTAAAGATTGGGGCGTCCTTTGTGCGTTCGTTCGAACGCACAGCGCTCTAGCGCGACGGCCTCTCCATGACAGAGCGGCCTACCACCGCCCTGCGCTCGGATAATGCAATCCGAAGCATCCTTGCCCAAGGAATCCTATGTCCATGTTCCGAATGAAGTCGTTAGCGGCCAAGCTCATCGTCGTAACGGGGCTTGCAATTGCGCTCGTCCTGTTCGTTTCCAACTTCTTCCTGATTTCGCAAACTCGCGACCGCGTACAGACCCTGACCATGGACCAGGCCAATACCGAGGCCAAGTCCATCGCGAATGAGACTGCCGCCAATATCGGCGAACTCGCCAGCGCAGCACGCTCGATGGCCGCGGTCATCGGCCGTGGCCATGCCGGACATTCATTCGATCGCAAAGGCATCATCAACATCCTCAAGGCCAATGTCGAACAGAACGCGTTCGCCTTCGGAAGCTGGTTTTGCGAACTGACGGGCGCTTTCGACGGCAAGACCACCGAGCTTGCCAACAAGACGGACGAGGGTGGGAATGCCAAGGGCGCCTTCACCCCCTACTGGTCGAAGACCAAGGACGGCGGCATCCAGTTCTCTACTTTTGACAACGACTACGCTGCCGAATGGTGGAAGCTTGCCGCCGATAGCGGCAAGGGTTCGATAACGGCTCCGTACCTGGCGCAGGGCACGGACGTTCCGACCACCATGAGCTCAATTGCCTATCCGGTCATGTCCGATGGCAAGATGATCGGCGTCGCCGGCGTCGACATCTCACTGGCATCGCTTTCCGATAAATTGCAGAAGCTGCATCCCTTCGGTTCCGGCCGGGTGTTGCTGCTCTCACAGGGCGGCAGATGGCTGGTCGCACCGAAGCCGGACCTGCTGATGAAGGACTATGACGGCGAGGGCACGGATGTCGTCAAGAGCGCGCTTTCCTCCGCTTCGGCCGGCCTGATCACCAATCTCAGCTATGACGGCTCCGAAAAGTTCGACCGCGTCGTTTATCCCTTCGCTGTTCCCGGCCTGAACGCGACCTGGGTCGTCCTTGTCGACGTGCCGCACAGCGCGATCAATGCGCCGGTGCGCGATCAGACCTACATGATGATCGTCGGCGGCCTCATCGTGCTTGCCGCCGTCATGCTCGCGCTCTATTTCGCCGTCCGCTCCTTCGTTCAGAAGCCGCTCGACGGGCTTATCACAAGCGTCAACGGCCTCAGCGCCGGCAACTATGGCGAGCCCGTGGCCGGTCAGGATCGCAGCGATGAAACCGGCTCGGTCGCGAAAGCGCTGGAGGGCTTCCGTTTCGCGCTTGCAGATACCCGGCGCCTCGAAACCGAAGCGAGCGAGCAACGCCATGCCGCAGAAGCCGAGCGCAATCGCTCGGAGGCGGAACGCACCGAATCCGTCACCCTGCAGCGGCGCATTGTCTCGGTTCTCGGTCATAGCCTGGCCGAACTCTCGCAGGGCAATCTCGGCCACCGCATCGCGGAGGATTTTCCCGGCGAATACGCCAAGCTGAAGCAGGACTTCAACGCGGCGCTTGCAAGCCTCGAGGAGACCATCCAGACGATGAACCTCGGCGTCGGCAACATCGGTAACGGGACCGGCGAGATCAGCAACAGCGCATCGGATCTCGCACGGCGGACCGAGCAGCAAGCCGCGAGCCTGGAGGAGACCGCCGCGGCGCTCAACGAATTGACCGCGCAGGTCAATTCCAGCGCCGACAATGCACGCACCGCCGCAAGCAGCGTCAACGCCGCTTCGGAGGATGCGGAAAAGTCCGGTGAAATCGTTCGCAAAGCCATCGCATCCATGCAGGGCATCGAACAATCCTCGCAAGAGGTCTCACGCATCATCGGCGTCATCGACGAGATTGCGTTTCAGACCAATCTGCTGGCGCTCAATGCGGGTGTCGAGGCCGCACGCGCCGGCGAGGCCGGCAAAGGCTTTGCCGTCGTCGCCCAGGAGGTGCGCGAGCTCGCGCAACGCTCAGCCAATGCCGCCAAAGAGATCAAGACGCTCATCAACACCTCGGCCGGTCAGGTCAAGGAAGGCGTCGACCTCGTCGGCCGCGCCGGCGGTGCACTCCACAAGATCGCCGAGCAGGTGATGGAGATCAACGGCCTCATCCGCCAGATCTCGGCGTCGGCCAGCGAGCAGGCGATCGGTCTCAAGGAAATCAATTCCGCCATGAACCAGATGGACCAGGTCACGCAGCAAAATGCCGCGATGGTCGAGGAAACGACGGCCGCGAGCGTCGCACTTAACGATGAGGCCCAGACGCTGAAGGCGCTTGTCGCCCGCTTCCGCATCTCCGGCCAGGCTGCGCAGACCGGAGTGTCCGCGCTTCGCGCCACGGCACAGCAGATGCGTGCACCGGCGTCCCCCGGCCGCAGCGTTGCGGCCGCCGCCCCTGCCCGCAGACCGCAACCCCAGAGCCATGGCGCCACGGCGCTCGCTCAGGACGACTGGCAGGAATTCTGAGCCGCAAGGAAATCCGTCAAAAGGCCGCCGGAATTTCTCCAGGCGGCCTTTTGCTATTTTCGTATTATCCGAGGGCCACGCCTCAGATACGACCAAATCGCTCGATCAGAAGGTTGAAGAAGCCATCCGCATCGACATAACGCATTACCTTGGCGTTGCGCTTGCGATCCGTGACATGCCACCAGTCGACTACCGTCATGCCGACCGTCAGTTCCGATTTGGTCTCGATCTCGACATTGCAGTCGCGCCCGCCGAAAAGATCGGGCTTCAGCAGATAGGCAATGACAGTCGGATCATGCAGCGGACCGCCGTCCGAGCCATATTTCTCGATATCGAAGCGTTCGAAAAATTCCAGCATCTCCACCATGGCCTTTGCGGGCGCGGTTCCGATATCGGCCATACGCCGGACGCGATCCTTGCGCGTCAGGAGCTGATGTGTGACGTCGAGCGGCATCATGACGATCGCGACGCCGGACCGGAAAACCGCATCGGCGGCCTCAGGATCGACATAGATATTGAATTCCGCCGCTGGCGTTATGTTGCCGCCTTCGAAGAAGCCGCCACCCATCATCACCAGCTCGCGTACCCGAGAAACGATATCCGGTGCCTTTTGGAAAGCGAGCGCGATGTTCGTCAGCGGCCCGAGCGTGCAGAGCGTCACGGCGCCTTCCGGTTCGTTGCGCAACGTATCGATGATGAAGTCGACGGCATGTCCCTCCTGGAGCGCCATGACGGGCTCGCCCAGCACGGGACCGTCGAGCCCGGTCTTGCCGTGCACATGTTCGGCCGTGACGAGCTTTCGGGCGATCGGCGCGTCCGCCCCCGCAAATACCTTGATGTCCTGCCGGCCGCAGAGCTCGCAGACAATGCGCGCATTCCGGCTGGTCAGCGATAGCGGCACGTTGCCGGCGACGGTAGTGATCCCAAGTACGTCGATCTCGTCGCGGCTGCCGAAGGCCAGCATGATGGCGGCAGCGTCGTCCTGTCCCGGATCCGTATCGATGATGATTTTTCTCGGCTCAGCCATCTTCCTCATTCCGTGTTCACTGCGTCCTGCCGGCCCCATGCCGTACGGCGCAATCGTCGACATGGTTGAACGGGGACAAGTCGGCTTGTCAAGCCAGCTTGCGGCACCCCTGAACGGGCCGTTGGCACGCCTCCTTGCACAGGACGGCGCACGCGCCCATATTAGCTTTGCCGGAATGCCGAAATCGGGTCCGGCGAGGTCGCTTGAATCAAGGACTGCGATATGAGCCGGATTACACCTTTTGCCAGCCCTCTCCTTCTGGGCTTCGACGCCATGGAAAAGACGCTCGAACGTATTTCCAAAGTCAGCGACGGTTATCCTCCCTACAATATAGAACGCCTGCGTGCCGATGCGCTTACCAATGCACCGGAACGGCTGCGTATCACATTGGCGGTCGCCGGCTTCTCGGAAGAGGAGCTGGATGTCACGACGGAAGAAAATCAGCTGATCATTCGCGGACGGCAGGTCGAGCAGCCCGAACGGGACTATCTCTATCGCGGCATTGCCGCCAGGCAGTTTCAAAGGATGTTTGTTCTGGCCGATGGGATGCAGGTTCTCGGTGCCAGCTTGAAGAATGGACTTCTTTCCGTCGATCTGATCCGGCCTGAATCGGAGCGCATGGTGAAGAAAATTAACATTTCGGTCTCACAGTAGGACAACGGCAATTGCCGTTGGTCCCTCATACTGGAGGAACGGGAATGATGATGAAAGAAGCCACAGCACGCCTGACGCAATCCGAACTGGCGCATCTCGGCAATGGCGAAGTCGCCTACATTCGCAAGATGCGGACGGAAGAGGTTTCCCGCTGCTTTCCGGAAGCGCCGGATATCGATCCGAGCGTCGACCTCTGGGCTCTCTTCGGCGCAGACGGGACGCCGATTCTCCTCACCGACAACAGGTCGAGC
The DNA here is from genome assembly GCF_041357635.1 of Sinorhizobium sp. CB7. Taxonomy (NCBI): domain Bacteria; kingdom Pseudomonadati; phylum Pseudomonadota; class Alphaproteobacteria; order Hyphomicrobiales; family Rhizobiaceae; genus Sinorhizobium; species Sinorhizobium sp. CB7. The sequence goes on along the minus strand of NZ_JAULLL010000007.1, from coordinate 166,029 downwards.
ACCTTCTTCAAGGCCGCAGAAGACGAGTTGAAGACTGTTAGTCTGCATTGAAGCTGGCTGGCTCGAAGAAAGGCCCGCAACGGACCGACGGCATTCGTCAGAGGTCTTGAATTATTTCCGGCAGTTCTGACAGATCTGCAATCCTCGCATCGGCCCGACGGGTGGAAATGGTGGTTGGTAAAGATGATGGAGCGCCCTAGCGGACGCGCGGCGCTCCAGAAACGACCTCGACAGGCTGCGGCCTTCCCTCCATGGCGGACGCATCATGCTTGGTCGCTGTCGAGCAGAGCAGCGAGTGCAGGACGACCAGCGTCAAACCGCCGGAGATGACGGGCTGCTGGAAGATCATACGCAGGACAAGCGGCATGGCTTCCTGGGTCTGTGGGGTCAGAAACAAACCGCCCAGGCCGACGAGGAAGGCAAGACCTGCTGCAATCAACCGGCGATCATCCCACTCCACCTGAGCCAGGATGTGAACGCCGTGCATGAAGACGATCCCGAATAGCAGCGTTGCAGCCCCTGAAATCACTGGCAGCGGAACCACCACCAGCAGCATGTCGAACTTGACGCAGGCTCCGAATATGATGAGCAACAGCCCGGCGGCAAGCGTCGCATAGCGCGACCCCACCCTCGTGGTGCGTAGCATGCCTATATTGTCGGGATAGACGATCGTACTGAACCCGCCAAACAGACCGGCAACCACCGAGCCGATCCCCACGCCCAATATCCCTTCCGACATGCGTCCTGGCGACAGTTTTTCGCCACCCCAATCGGCCACCGTCTGATACAGCGCCATGGAGCCCATGCCAGCGGGAATGAGCACCAGCAGGAAAACGATCACCAGATCGACGCGAACGCCGTAGCCGAACGGGAACAGCTTCGGCGTCACGACGAACGGAGCCGAGATGACCGGCGCGAGCGATATGGGGTTGAAAAAGGTATAGCTCAGGGTCCCCAATGCCAAGCCAATGAGAATGGCGATCCGGCGGAACCGCTGGCCGCCCCACAACATCGCGACGACGATGGCCGCCACTGCAACCGCGCCCGACAGAAGATTGACCGTCGGAAATCCAGGGCTGGTCGGCATGCCGATCCAATTCGGCAAGGATACGCTCGCAATCTGGATCATGATCAGCATCACCATCATTCCGGAGATGATCGGTACGCGCAAAAAACGGGCAAAGATGCTGATGACACTCCGCCCGCGTATGGGCAGGCTCAACACGCACCAGATCAAGGATGCGACGAAAAACGAACCATAGGCAACGCCAAGGCCATGGCCATTATCCAGGTGGCCGACGGTCAGCAAGGCTGCGAAGCTGCCCGCATAGGGTCCCTGCGCGATTGGCAAGCGAAGCAGGAAAACAGATTGCAAAATGGTGATAATACCGCAGACGATGAAGGTCATGCCGTATAGGTAGGCGATCTGTTCGGGAGGTAGCTTTAGCTGATAACCCAAGAAGCCTGGAAAGACGAACATGCCGGTCATGCCGAACACGTTCTGCAATCCGAGAAGCAGGAATTGCGATGGCGTCAGTCGTTCATTGATGCCGATGTCGAACACGTGCTGAGGTGCGCCGCGATCGGATAAGCCTTGTGTAGTCACGTCTTTCTCCGTCCTGTGTATGTTTTCATTGAGCTATCAAGGGATCCCCCACACAGCGGATCGTCGGTTTTCTCGCGACGATGCGCCATTTGCGCAGTGCTGTCTGTGAGGCGGATAAGATGAGAATGATTGTTGCGCATGAGCCCAGATGCGGAACCAACCCAACTCGGGGAGCGAGGATCATCCTCAAGCATGATCTGGGGCAGCATGCTTAGCTCAGGTGCGATCACCTTCATGAACCTGGACTTTTCGAAGCAAATGAATGGTTACGAGCGGGTTGGTCTGTGGCACGCAATCGTGACTATGCCAATCTGATCGGTGAGAATAGTGTAGTTTTGCATCATTGTCATCCGGTATGACAGTCTGACACAAGGCTAGGAGACCGGACCCGTTCAATCTGCCGCGATTGCCGCCCATATTTGATCCGAGCTTGAAAAATGAGGAGCTTCATGACCTTCACTTATGAAAATCACTCTCTCGATCTCTCCACAGACTCCGACTTTTTCGCACTCCTGACTGGAAGCTATGCCCGCATTGTCGGCCGTCGCCTCGTCCAGGACGGACAGGGGCCGAACTGGCTCTACAATGACGCGCCCTTCGTGGTGCTTGCCCACAATACCGAGCCCGATCCCCGCTTCATCTACGCAAATCAGGCGGCACAAAACTGCTTCGAATATTCCTGGGACGAATTCATCACGCTGCCTTCCCGGCTTTCGGCCGAATTGCCCGATCGAGCCGAGCGTCAGCGATTGTTGGACACCGTCACGCGTGACGGCTTCATCGATAACTATCGCGGGCTCAGGATCGCGAAATCCGGGCGTCGTTTCTGGATCGAGAAAGCGATCGTCTGGCAGCTCGTAGATGAAACCGGACGACGGCTGGGACAGGCCGCCACGTTTTCCTCGTGGCAGGACGAGTAATCGCAGCGGAAAAGTCCTGAATTTTCGAACGAGATCCCTCGTCTCGATCGAGGAAGAGCGGGAGGGCGAAAAATGTGCGCGGTTTTCAGGCGACACCCCGCTCCGACTTTTGATTGGACGGATTCAGCTCGATGCGACCTGAAATCCGAGCGGTCCCCGCCATTCAATGTCAGACTAGGCCGACCAATACCTATGTATAGTTACAATGGCGGCCAATCTAATCTAATTTTTTTCTTAACGCCACGAAGCAAGCCTCCCAACTTTCGCGGCGTCAGGTAGCACCTCCCCCCGCTACCTTTTTGGCCCGGCGTCCCCCTCCGCCGCGAGCCCGCGGATCCAGAATCCGCCAGAAACCGCTCCGCACCGCCCTGCGGAGCGGTCCTTTTTATCTGAATTTCCCTCTGCGCAGGCGATGATCACCACACCTTTGTATAGGTTTGAAAGCGCTTACTCTTCACTAGGGTATTGTCGCGCGTAATCTTATGATGGATTCTGTAAGAAGATCCTGCGGGACAGAGGGCATGAACTCTTTAGGGATTTCAAAACTGATCAGCCGGCGGGGAACGCCAGGCCATGATATTGCCCTTGGGCTCACGGCCCTCGTGCTGGCCGTTGTGGTTTTCTACATCGATACATTCACCAGCATCGAGAGTGCCGTCGCCGTCCTCTATGTTCTTGTTCTCCTGCTTTCGGCCGAGATATTGAGCGCAGAAGGGATCAGGTTGCTGGCCATCGGCTGCGGCGGTTTGACGGTCCTCAGCTATTTTTGGACTCATGGCTCGAACGCAGACCTCCCGGCACTGCTGCGCCTTGCGGTTTCGTTCTCTGCCCTTCTCATTACCGCTGCGCTGATTTTGCGCAACGAAGCCTCGCGCAGCGCACTCATGGCCTCGAATACCGCCCTGCGCGACAGCGAGACCCGCTACCGTGCCATCTTCGAAGGAAGCCGGGTAGCCCTGTGGGAACGGGACTACGCGGCTGCCCGGAACTATCTCATGTCACTCAAGGCGCAAGGCGTGAGTGACTTGAGGGAAGAGATAAAGCGGGACCCGTCCATCATCTCGCAATGCAGCAGCCTGATGCGAACCGTCGCCGCCAACCGGGCGGCATTGGAACTGATCGGCCATGTCGCCGATGGCCAACTATCGGCCAGAGGAAGGCTCTTTGCTCCGCCGAATGATGAAATCTTCATTGATCTCATGGATGCGATCTTCCGGGAAGAAAAGCATTTCGAGGGTAATGGCGTACTGACCATGGACAGCGGAGAGACCAAGCTCGTTCTGGCCAGCATAAGATTTCCGGACGACGCCGCCGCCTACGACCGCGTTGTCGTCGGCATGCTTGACATTACCCAGCGAGAAATGGCGCAGAAAGCACTGCTCGAAGCCCAGGCTGCCCTTGCAAAAGCGTCGCGGACGACGACCATGGGCGTCCTCTCCGCGTCGCTCGCCCATGACCTGAACCAGCCGCTTGGTGCTCTGCTGATGAATGCGCAGACCTGCCTTCGCTGGCTGAAACGCGAACCACCTGATCTCGAAAGGGTACAGCGATCCGTCGAGCGCATGGTGCGCGACAGCCAGCGAGCAAGCGAAATCGTCTCCAATACGCGTCGCGCGCTGATGGATTCCGCGCAGCCGTTAGAGATTGTCAATCTCGAAGCACTTCTGAATGAGACTCGCGCCCTGATGGAGCGCGATCTGCAGCGCCATGCGGTCATCCTCGATATCGAGGCGGATCCGAAAATCCCGGTCGTACGGGCCGTGCGCATCGAGATCCAGCAGGTGCTCGTCAATCTGATGACCAACGCCATTCAAGCCATGAGCGAAGCAAGCTCGCCCACCAAAAGACTGATTGTCACATCAAGCACGATGGCGGACAGGCAAATCTCAATAGCCGTGCGCGACTTTGGACCAGGAATCGATGACGAGCACATGGCAAAGCTGTTCGAGCCCTTTTTCACGACGAAGAAATCTGGAATGGGTCTGGGGCTTGCAATCTGCCGCGGCACCCTGGAGTCACGCGGCGGCCAGCTTCTGGCCCGCAATCATCCCGAAGGCGGCGCCGTATTCGAAATGATTCTACCGACGGAGGAAGAAGATGCCCGACAAGGAACGGCCTCGGCCACCCTCTCGTGAAGAGCACCCGGTCGTCTATATCATCGATGACGACCCTTCGATGCGCGATGCGCTGGCCGATCTATTCGAATCCGTGAAGATCGAAGCGATGTGCTTCGATTCGACGAAGTCCTTCCTGGATGGTGCCGGGCCGGAGCGCGCCGGTTGCCTGCTGCTCGACGTACGGCTTCCCGGTCTCAGCGGGCTTGATTTCCAGACCGAGCTCGAGCGGATGGGAAACAAGATGCCTATCGTTTTCATGACCGGCCATGGCGACGTCCCAATGTCCGTAAAAGCCATGAAGGCCGGCGCCGTCGATTTCCTTATCAAGCCTTTCCGGGATCAGGACATTCTGGATGCAGTCAGCGCTGCCTTGAACAAGGATGCCGCAAGGCGACAGGAAATGGCGGCCAGCGGCGCCGTTGCGGCTCTGGCAGAGACATTGACGCCACGCGAAAAAGAAGTCATGGCCGCCGTCGTCAAGGGCATGATGAACAAGCAGATCGCCTATGAGCTTGGCATCACCGAGATAACCGTCAAGCTGCATCGCGGCAATGTCATGCGCAAGATGCAAGCGCGCTCCGTTGCCGACCTCGTGCGCAAGACGGAAATGCTCTAGAGCGGGATGCCGAAAAGTGTGCGCGGTCTTCGGGCGACATTCCGCTCTAATCTTTTGATTAGAGGCGGATTTAGATTTCAGGGTCAATTCGACCTGAAATCATCCGGCTGTAGGAATTGCACTGCCCTAGACTTCTGTATGGTACCTCCCCGCTGCCGGAAGGAGTATTTCCCGTATTGGCGGTATATTGCCGCCTTCGATAACAAACTACGCATATGAGGTTTTAGAGATTGTCCCATACATCCACAGTCGCAATCGTCGATGACGATGAGGCCATCCGTGAGGCCTTGGACGACTTGGTCACGTCCTGCGGCTATGAGAGCCGCCTGTTCGCTTCGGCGGAAGAGTTCCTGGCCTACGAAATGCGCGAAACCATCGACTGCATGCTCGTCGATGTGAAGATGCCCGGCCTCAGCGGAATAGAACTTCAGACTATCCTGAACAGCGAAGGGGACCATCCTCCGATGATTTTCATGACTTCCTATGGCGATGACAGGACACGTTCCGCCGCGATGGAGGGAGGCGCCCACGCATTCCTCGGAAAGCCGGTCGAAATAGACCCGCTCATAAATTCCCTGGAATCGGCATTGGAATTGCGGCATCGGAAGGCCTGAGGTCGAGGCCCTTCCCCGGACTTACGCATCCATTCAAAGTGCTATAGCGCCTTTTGCGCGTCTGATAAGACGCGCAGCGCTGTAGTGTGCGCGCCTGCCTCGCGAAAGGCGTACAAGATCAAAGTCTAGCCCATCTAAACGTTGGTATAGATGCCTGCCTTGGGGGTGGCCGTTATGTTCTTTCCATCAGATCCAACCCAACGGAGAAGGACATGCCAGAAGGGACCCACAAAGTCGCAATCGCAACCGGCGCGTCCGTCAAGATCCAGAGAGCTGCACCGGCAAATGGCGGATTCGCGTGACGATATTCGGTGTGATCTGCCGTGGAGGACGCAACCGTGAAGGCTATCGGGTTCAAGGTCGATCTATCCCGCAATTTCGAAAGACTGGTCGAACTCGAGGCCGCGGACGCTGATATCGCCCAAGCGATCGCCATCATCGCGGCCCTTCCGGCCAGCGCCAGTCCCTTCCAAACCGATCTCAACCTCTTCAGTTCATCCCAGCCGCTAGATCAGGACGATTTAAGGCCGAATCGGCCTAAAATCTGAATACTGATCTACATCAAATAGTTAGAGCGGGATTTCAGCCGAAAACTGCTCATACTTTTCGGCATCCCGCTCTGGAGCGGAAAAATGACGCAAATATTCTCGACGAACCATGAGAAGGCGAATAAGAGGCCTATCTACCAGACTGCAGGCTTCGCACGTACCTATGGTCTATCGCTGGCTGAAGCAGAAGCAATCTTCCACCGCTATGGTGCGTCCAGGACGGAGCTCGATCTCTTCATGGCGGCTCGGCGGAAAATGCCGGTCAGTCATGATGCAGTGGACGAAAGAGAGCCGGCTGCCTTGAAGGTCAACGGCAGCCGAGTCATCGGCTCGATCCGTAGCGCTTTTAGAGCAATTCCAGGAAAACTGCGAAGCGGTTTTCCGTCCGGAATTGCGTAAAAACAAAAAGATTAGAGCGGTTCTGCGCTTCCGAGAAAAGCTGAACGCTCTAGCCGCCGGCTCAGACCGACTGAAATGTGAGATAGGCTGAAGAACGTCCCTCCCGACGCGCCTTGGCTTCGTAGCGCGTACCCGGCCAACCTTCAAACGGCGTCAGCCAATCGCTCGCATTATCCGCCGTCCATTCAAAACCGCCATGATCGCGACAGTGGATGAGGGTCCAGTTGACATAGGTATCGATGTCGGATGCGAAACAGAATAGGCCGCCAGGCTTCAGCACGCGATGGAAGCGATCGAGATTGACCGCCGACACGAAACGGCGCTTCCAGTGCTTTCTCTTCGGCCAGGGGTCGGGATAGAGCAGATCGATCTGGTCGACACATGCATCGGGCAACCAATCGAGCAATTGCGTGGCGTCGTCATTATAGACGCGGATGTTATCAGCACCCGTTTCATCGGCGCGGGCCAGCAGCTTCTGCATGGAGTTGACGAATGGCTCCACGCCGATGAAGCCGACCGTCGGATTTTCCAGCGCCCGGTGAATGAGGTGCTCGCCGCCGCCGAAGCCGACCTCCAGGCGAATGCGCTCTACCGGCTTGGGGAACAGCCCGTCCAGGGGCTGCGGCGGCGGTGCCGACAGATCGATCAGGAAAGCCGGCAGCAGTGTCTTCAGCTTTTCGGCCTGCAGGCTCCGTAGCGCCTTGCCTTTTCGGCGGCCAAAAAATGCTTCTGTTGCACGCGACCGGCGTTCCGTCTCCGTCATCAATGAATTCAAGCCTTGATGGCATCCTTGAGCGGCTTGACGAGGTCCGTGCGCTCCCAGGAGAACGAACCGTCTCGGCCGGCCTTGCGGCCGAAGTGGCCATAGGCGGAGGTCTTGGCATAGATGGGCTTGTTCAGGTCGAGATGGCGCCGGATGCCTGAGGGCGACAGGTCCATCGCCTTGCGGATCGCGGCTTCAACCGCATCTTCCGTGACCTTGCCGGTTCCATGCAGATCGACGTAGATCGAAAGCGGCTGCGCAACACCGATTGCGTAGGAGATCTGGATGGTGCAGCGATCGGCAAGGCCGGCGGCAACAACGTTCTTCGCAAGGTAGCGGGCAGCGTAAGCGGCAGAACGGTCGACCTTCGTCGTATCCTTGCCGGAGAACGCGCCGCCACCATGGGGGGCCGCGCCGCCGTAGGTGTCAACGATGATCTTACGTCCCGTCAGGCCCGCGTCGCCGTCCGGTCCGCCAATGACGAACTTGCCGGTCGGGTTGATGTACCATTTGCAATCCTCGGCAATCTTCAAATCGCCAAGCGCTTCGCGAATGTAGGGTTCGACCACTGCGCGAACCTTCTTCGAATCCCACTTCTCATCGAGATGCTGGGTGGAAAGAACGATCGAAGTCACTTCCGAAGGCTTCCCATCGACGTAGCGAACGGTGACCTGGCTCTTGGCGTCCGGACCGAGCTTGGCAACGTCGCCTTCGCCTTTCTTGCGGGCAGCAGCGAGCAGCTGAAGGATCTTATGGGAGTAGTAGATCGGCGCAGGCATAAGGTCCGGCGTCTCGCGGCAGGCGTAGCCGAACATGATGCCCTGGTCGCCTGCACCTTCATCACCCTGCTGATCGGCGGCGTTATCGACGCCTTGAGCGATGTCGGCCGACTGCGAATGCAGAAGAACATCGATCTTTGCCTTCTTCCAGTGGAAGCCGTCCTGCTCGTAGCCGATGTCACGGATGGCGCGGCGCGCAGCGGCCTTGAACTTGGAAGGGTTGATGACGTCCTTGCCATCCTTGTCCTTCTTCATCAGGCTCGGCGGCAGGCGAACTTCGCCGGCGATCACGACACGGTTGGTCGTAGCGAGGGTTTCGCAGGCAATGCGCACACCCCAAGGGTTGACGCCGGTCTTGGCCGCCTCGCGGTAGACCAGGTCCACGATTTCGTCGGAAATTCGGTCACACACTTTGTCCGGATGACCTTCGGCAACAGACTCACTCGTGAAGAGGTAATTAGCGCGCATTTCGGGATTCCCCTCAAAGAAACGAAATTCACTTAGTTGTTAGTCAGTTCGCAACCGAAAAACAAGCACAGAAGGACATAAATATATCTTTATATCTGCCTTTGGGGGACATTTTTTTGCGCCAAAAGCGAAAAGGCAGCCAAATCTGCTGCCTTTTTGCATTTCGCGGCTTTTTTGGGATTCAGTCGGCGTCGGCTTCAGCTGCGAGCGCCTTGACGAGCTCGACAACCTTACGGCGCACCTTGGGATCCGAAATCTTCACGAAGGCGCGGTTGAGCTGCAGCCCTTCGGAGGAAGAGAGAAAATCGACGACATAGTTCGAGCTGGATGCTTCAGCCATCCCCGTCAGGGATCCGGAATGCTCACCCGGGGCGTCCTCGAAGAAAAATGATACCGGGACGTTCAGGATGCTCGAGATGTTCTGCAAGCGGCTTGCGCCGACGCGGTTGGTTCCCTTTTCGTACTTCTGGATCTGTTGAAAGGTGATCCCGAGACTTTCTCCGAGCTTCTCCTGGCTCATGCCCAGCATGGTGCGGCGGAGACGGATACGGCTGCCGACGTGGATGTCGATCGGGTTCGGCTTCTTTTTATTTTCAATCATCGTGTTGCCCTTGCAAATTACACACTCAGTTCAACCGGCCTCTCTCCGAACCACGTCCGTAACGCCACGTTGTAAGAGGCGTTTTCCCAGCCTTCAGCACACGTTAAGGAACGCCGATTGCAACCACTATGCATTTTTAGGGGTTTTTGGTCAATTCGCCCTCAAAATAAAACCCATGCGAGAAAACAGCGCAATCATTGCCAGAAGACCGATAGACAACCAGAAAGATATGTTTCGAACCTTGCCACCTATGAAAGGCTCCGGATCGCCCTCAATGGTTGAATCGGCAAAACCTTCCCGGTTCAGTTCCAGGCCCGAGATAACGCGCCCTTGCGCATCGACAAGGGCGGAAATTCCGGTATTGGCGCTTCGAATCAGCGGTCGCCCTGTTTCAATCGCCCTCACCCGTGCCTGCTGAAAATGTTGAAAGGGTCCCGGCGTGGCACCGAACCAGGCATCATTCGTCACGTTCAAAATGGCATCGGCGTCCGCGATGTCGCCAGTCATTTCCCCGGGGAAAATGATCTCGTAACAGACTAGAGGATAGAATTTCAGACCGTCCGGCAGCTCCAGGAGCCTGCGGTTTGCGGCGGCCGAAAAGCCGCCAGGCATCTCGACGATATTCGAGATGCCGAAATCGTTCAGGATATCCTCAAACGGCATATATTCGCCGAACGGGACAAGATGAACCTTGTCGGAAGCGTCGATAATCTGGCCGCGCCCGTCGATCACATAGACGGAATTGTAGTAGCGTTCGTGGCCGGGCCCCGTCTCCTCGGCACGCACTGCCCCCGCGATCAGGATCTGATCGTCATCGAGCACCTCGGCGATACGGGTCAAGGCATCCCGATTGTCCGTCAGGATGAAGGGGATCGAAGTCTCGGGCCATACGATGATGTCAGGGCGTCGGCCGCCGTTTCTCGGCGGCTCGACCGACAGCCGCAGATGCTTTTCGAAGATAGCTTCGCGATCGGCGTCATCATCCATCTTCTGCGCCTGGTCAATCATCGGCTGCACAACCCTGACCACGGGGCCCGTAGTCTGTGCACTGCTCTGTGACCGCGGCATGTAGAAGACGTAGGCTCCGTAACCGATATGGGCGCAGAATAGAATCGCCGCCAATGCCAATCCCGGTCGCATACCAAGCTTCGTGCCGAGCAGAGCGGGGGATGCAAAGACGAAAACCGAAAGCACAGTCACGCCCATCACACCGATAAGATGCGCAGACTGCATCATCAACGGCACGGGCATCATGCCATAGCCAATCGCATTCCATGGAAAGCCGGTGAAAACAAAGCTGCGCAGCCATTCGAGCAAACCGAAGCCGACGGCAAGTGCAGCGATGCGCCCCATGCCGTCGGACCACATGAGCCGTGCCAGCGCTGTCGCCAAGCCGTAAAAAATAGCAAGGCCGGCGGGAAGACCGAAGATTGCAAACGGGAGCGCCCAGGCGAATTCCTCGGCGTCGACCATCAAGGCACTGCCGAGCCACCAGAGGCCTGCAACAAAATAACCGAAGCCAAAAAGCCAACCGGTCATGAAGGCGGGCCAAAGCCGGCCGAGAAAACCGCTCTCGGGTTTGGCGGCTGCGCCATCCAATAGCCAGACGAGCAGCGTGAACGAAACGAACATCGCGGCGAAAAAGCCAAAGGGCGGCAGCGCCAGCACACCGACAGCCCCCGCCAGGAGCGCTATCAACGCACGCCTGTAACCCCAGACGAGAATAACCTTGGCTGCAAGCCGGTTCATGCGCTCTCCTCTCGACGTCCCCTCCTGCATGTTTCCTTAAATCGGAACCGACTTAGGGATAAAACATGCAGCAATTCAAAGTGCTACAGCGTCCATTGTGTGTCTGAAAAGACCCACGACGCTGTAGAGCACATTGAGCTCGGCATGCTCCAGGCCTGACAAATCGCGAATCAACCCAATTCGCAGTGTTTCAAAAAAACCGCGGCTTGTCGTCGGCTGGAGAGAGAAAGGGCATGTCCGGAACATTCAGCGTCCAGGTGCATCCACCTGGACGCTGAATGATGTTCCGAAGTAAACGAGCTTGCTGCAAACGCGGCGTCCCGGGACCGATCAATTTGTCGCCGCGCGGTCGGCAGGAGGCTCCCCCGGAGGGATTTCCGGAAGCGGCGTCTCCCGCTCGGGACTAGGACCATCGCCGTCGCTGCGCGCAGGACGGCGTCGGACGGCATGCCGTTTCCGGGTAATGCGTACCCGCTTGATGCGGCGGGGGTCGGCTTCAAGAATGTGGAACTCAAAGCCCGGCAGAGCCTGGACGACCTCGCCGCGCACCGGGATGCGGCCAAGCGCGGAGAAGATCAGGCCGCCCAGCGTATCCACCTCGTCGATCTGCTCGCTGATATCGAAGTCCGGGCCGATCGCCTCGGCGATCTCCTCCAGCTCGACGCGGGCGTCGGCAACGAAGACGTCTTCCGAGACACGCTTGAACATGACCTCCTCGTCGTCATGCTCGTCATCGATGTCGCCGACGACCATCTCGACGATGTCCTCATGGGAAGCAAGACCGTCGGTGCCGCCATATTCATCGATCACAAGCGCCATCTGCGTACGGTTGACCTGCATGCGGCGCAGGAGGTCGGAGGCGAGCATGGAAGGCGGCACGAACAGGATCTTGCGGATGATGCCTGCCTCGACCAGCGTCTTCTGGAGGTCGACGCGCGCGAGATCGAAATTCGGCTTCGACGAACGCGGTGCTCTTTCAGGCTTTTCGACTGCCGGCTGACCGGAAGAAACAGCAGCCGCCTTGGCACTGCCACGGCGCTTGTTGCGCGCCTGCTTGGCAACATAGGAGAGCAGATCGCGGATATGGACCATACCGCGCGGATCGTCGAGCGTGTCGCAATAAACCGGCATGCGAGAACGGCCGGACTCCTCGAAGAGGATCATCAGTTCGCCAATGGTGATGCTCTGATCGACGGCCTCGATATCGGCGCGCGGCACCATAACATCCTCGACGCGCACCTCGCGGAAACGCAGGATGTTATGCAGCATCGCGCGTTCGTCGGGCGAGAAGGCGCCGTCGTCCGCCGCGTTTGTCATAAGAGCGTCGGCGAGATCCTCGCGCAGCCGCGAGCCTTGCGACGGCCGCAGAATGCGCGCGGCACGCGTCCAAAAGGAAGATGCGTGTGTCCTGCCCGCCGGCCTACTACTTCCCGCCTCGTCAGAGGAGGATTGCTCGGTGGATTCTTTGGCCTCGGCGGCCGGTCTGGAAGTAAAGTCGCTCATGGTTCCATTTTAAGGTCTTGACCCTGGTAAGGATCAGATAGGCCGAGCACCGCCAAAATGCGAGTCTCCAGCCCCTCCATAATTTCGGCTTCGGTATTATTCATATGATCGTAGCCGAAGAGATGCAAGAATCCGTGCACCATCAAATGCGCAAGATGCTCGTCAAACGGCTTTTCGAGATCGGTCGCCTCGCGCTCGACCGTCTCCCTGGCAATGACGATATCACCAAGCATGGGACCGGGCATGCCGCCTGGGACGAGCGGAAAGGCCGGGAAGGAGAGCACGTTCGTCGCCTTGTCCTTGCCGCGCCATTCGGCATTGATCTGGCGGATCGATGCGTCGTCCGTAAAAACCAGCGACAGTTCCGGCGCCATCTTGGGGAAAGGCTGCTTCTCACTGCTGCGCAGGTAGCTGCCGGCCGCCTCGAGCACGCGCGTCGAAAACTTTTGAAGCACCTCTTCCGACGGCCAGCCGCCCTCTTCGATGCTGATCTGAATGTCAAGTTCGGCCATGGTTTCCGCCGCCGGCATCAATCCTGCCGGCTGACCTCTTCGCTTTCGGCTGCATAGGTCGAATCATATGCCTTGACGATGCGGGCAACCAGCGGATGGCGAACGACGTCCGTATCCTTGAACCTGATGATCGAGATGCCCTCGACGCCGTTCAGAAGCTGAAGCGCCTCCACGAGACCGGATCTGACGCCACGCGGCAGGTCGATCTGGCTCGGATCGCCGGTGATGATCATGCGTGAATTCTCGCCGAGACGCGTCAGGAACATTTTCATCTGCATTGATGTCGTGTTTTGCGCCTCGTCGAGAATGACGGCGGCATTGGCGAGCGTGCGGCCGCGCATGAAGGCAAGCGGCGCGATCTCGATGACGCCGGCGGTGATGGCGCGCTCGACCTTGTCGCCCGGAATCATGTCATAGAGCGCATCGTAGAGCGGACGCAGATAGGGATCGACCTTGTCCTTCATGTCCCCGGGCAGGAAGCCGAGACGCTCGCCTGCCTCGACTGCCGGACGCGACAGGATGATCTTGTCCACCGCGCCGCGCTCCAAAAGCTGGGCGGCATGGGCAACGGCAAGATAGGTCTTGCCCGTGCCGGCGGGGCCGACGCCGAAGACCATTTCGGATCGCTCCAGGGCGCGGATATAGGCATCCTGCGTCGGCGTCCGTGCAATGATCGTCTTCTTGCGCGTCGAAATCTGCGCCATCGTCAGCTTGGCTTTCTTCTCCAAGGTCGGCAGAGTCAGTTGATCATCGGCCGCAACAGCCATGCGGATTGCGCCTTCGACATCCGATCGTTCCACGCTTCCGCCCTTCTGCAGCTTATCATACAGGTAGTCGAGCGTGCGCCGCGCCTGATTGGTCGACAGCACATCGCCGGTGATAACCACGGAATTGCCGCGCGCACGGGCGTCGATATTGAGCCGCTCTTCGAGAAGTTTCAGATTCTGGTCGAACTGACCGAAAAGTTCACTGGCGAACCGATTGTTTTCGAACGTCAGGACGAAGTGGTTGGAGTCGCTCGGTGTGCGTTGCTGGCGCAATGAAGAAGAAACCAATTCCTGTCCGTTCAAGCCGTCGGGCTCCCTGAGTTAGACTTAGCCTTCAACCAACTCGGCAAAAAGGCTGTTTGTTCCGGTTCCGGTGATTCGCACTCTAATAATGTCACCGATTTGCGATGCTTTTGCATCAACATTCACAGACTGAAGCCAGGGCGAACGGCCGATAAGCTGGCCCGGCATGCGGCCGGGCTTTTCCAGCAGCAAATCGATAACCTTGCCGATACAGGATTGGGCGAATTCGTGCTGCTGCTTCAGGAGAAGCGCCTGCAGTCGTTCGAGCCGTTCTACCTTGATCTCTTCCGGCACCTGGTCCTTCAGTTCCGCGCCCGGCGTTCCGGGCCGCGTCGAGTATTTGAACGAGAAGGCTTGCGCATATTGCACCTTCCTTACCAACTCCAGTGTATCCTCAAAATCCTGCTCTGTCTCGCCCGGAAAACCGACGATGAAATCACCCGAAAGTGCTATGTCCGGACGAGCTCTACGGATGCGCTCGATCAGGAGGAGATATTCGGCGGCGGTATGGCGCCGATTCATGGCCTTCAGGATACGATCGGAGCCGGATTGGACCGGCAGATGCAGATAGGGCATCAGCATGCGCAGATCGCGATGTGCGCCGATCAGCCCGTCATCCATGTCGCGCGGATGGCTGGTCGTATAGCGCAGTCTCGCAAGACCCGGAATTTCGGCGAGCCGATAGAGCAGTTCCCCTAGCCCCCACGCCTCTCCTCTCGTCCCCGCTCCGTGCCAGGCATTGACATTCTGGCCGAGCAACGTGATTTCGCGCACGCCGCCCTCCACCAGTTTCTCGGCCTCCGCGACGATCTGCGAAACCGATCGCGACACTTCCGAGCCGCGGGTATAGGGCACGACGCAGAAGGTGCAGAATTTGTCGCAGCCCTCCTGAACCGTCAGAAAGGCAGTGACGCCGCGAGCCCGGATCTTCGTCTTTTCGGCAACCGGCAGATGCTCGAACTTGTCCTCGATCGCATATTCCGTATCGACGACCCGCTGTCCCTCCTTGACGCGGCGAAGCGCATCCGGCAGGCGATGGTAAGTTTGCGGACCGATGACGACGTCGACAGCCGGCGCGCGCCGCAGGATCTCCTCGCCCTCGGCCTGCGCCACGCAGCCGGTGACGCCAATCATCATGTCGCGGCCGTCGGCGGCCTTGCGCTTTTTCATCTCACGCAGGCGGCCAAGTGCGGAATAGACCTTTTCGGCCGCTTTTTCACGGATATGGCAGGTATTCAGCAGGACAAGATCGGCCTCTTCCATATCCTCTGTCGGCTCATAGCCGTCGCGCGCGAGCGCGTCACTCATGCGCGTCGAGTCATAGACGTTCATCTGGCAGCCATAAGTCTTGATGAAGACCTTGCGGCTGTTGGAGCCATCACGGAGTTGTGGCTCCGGGGCCGGAAGAATTGCGCTGTCCTGGGTCATGCGGCGCTATTTAGTGTTTTTTTGCCCTGTAGAAAATCGAAATCTTCGCTGCGGCATGTATCCTGAAATCGGAGCCGGATACATGCAGCAGTTCAAAGTGCTACAGCGACCGTTGTGCGTCTGAAGAAACGCACGGCGCTGTAGTGCAAGCGTATGTCCGATGCGTCAGGCAATCTCGCGACCGCGCAGCCGGCTGAGCAGCAGATTGCGGATACGTCCGGCTATCGTGGCGCTGACCTCCTTGCGGTTGGAATCCGCACGATATTCGACGGACTCCCCGAAAGAGATGTCGACATCGATGGCACCACAGGCGAATACGCCCTTCAGGTGCGGCCACAATTCGATGTCGCCGGGCCAGGCAGCAAGCGGGCGATAATAGCGGCCCATCGCGACACCGTGGACACCCGTATAGGCGATCGCCACCGGTTGCACGACTACGGCGCCTGTCGGCGAATGAGGAGCCGCGGCGGCAGCGGCGCCAAACAGCGAGGATTTGACCTCGAGCAGGCGATTGCCGTCCGAGGTGGTTCCCTCGGGAAACAGCACCATGATCTCACCGTCAGCCAGCCGCGAGGCAATCTCGCTCACCTGATTGCCGGTCTTGCGCTTTTCCGCCCGGACGATGAAAACACTTTTTTGCAGTCGCGCGAGCGTACCGAAGATCGGCCAGTCGCGTACCTCGGATTTCGCGATGAAAGCCACATCGGCGACGGCGGAAAGCACCATGATGTCCATCCAGGACGCATGATTGGCGGCAAGCATCAAGGGACGGCGGCTCTCAAGCCGGCCGTGAACGCGAATGCGGAGCCCGAGGGCGAAGCAGATGATGCGATGCCACAAACGCGGTAGTGTGCGGCGCAAATGCCAATCGAAATAGAGGCACAGGCACTGCAACGGCAGGAGCACAAGACTGACAACGACAATGACGATCACGGCGAAACCGACGCGCAGCCACGTGATCAAATGCCGCTCTCCCTGACTGCCTTCATGAGCTCAGCGTTCTTCCTTCTTGAGCGGAATGCCGTAGAGCTCAAGGCGGTGATCGACGAGCTGGAAGCCGTGCTCGCGGGCGATGCGCTCCTGCAGCGCCTCGATCTCCGGTGAACGGAACTCGATCACCCGGCCGCTTTTGAGATCGATCAGATGATCGTGATGCTCTTCCGGCACCGTCTCATAACGCGAGCGACCGTCGCGAAAATCATGGCGGGCGATGATGCCTGCGTCTTCAAAGAGCTTGACCGTGCGATAGACCGTCGAAATCGAAATCTTGGCATCGACCTTGACGGAGCGACGGTAGAGCTCCTCCACATCGGGGTGATCTTCCGAATCCTGGAGAATGCGAGCAATGACCCGGCGCTGCTCCGTCATGCGCATGCCGCGCTCGGTGCAAAGCTCCTCAAGCGATTTGGCTATGTCCGACATGGCTTGCCTTCAAACAGATTTCATATTTGCGAAAACGGGACTATCGAAGAACGCGCTTCATGACAAGCGCCGTTGAGGAAACACCGTTCTCGTCCTTGTAATAGGCCCGCCTCTCGCCCACTTTCTCGAATCCCAGCTTGCGATAAAGCCCAAGGGCGGGCGCATTGCCGTCATCCACCTCCAGGAAAATGCTTTCAGCACCGCGCATCTGGGCTTCCCGCATGGCTGCCTGCATGAGCCTCCAGCCAAGGCCGCTGCGGGCAAGCTTCGAATTGACGACGACGGTCAAAATTTCGGCCTCGCCCGCTGCCTGGCGCGCCAGCACAAAACCGGGAAGCGGCTTCTTCAGGATCGCATTGGTCTGCCGGGCCACAAAGCCGAAGACGGTCTCCTGGCTGAGCAGGCTGTGAAATTCGCCGTCGTTCCAGGGGCGAGAAAAGCGCTCGCCATGAAGAGCCGCCATTTCCACGCAATCCTGCGGCTCCATCGCAATGATCTCGAATGCGGGCTTCAGGGTGAGATAGGATTCAAGCATGGTCATACCCTGGAAATAGCATACCCAACCTGCGGCTTGGCATCGGGTCCGCGGAGATAAAGCGGCTTGGGCCTTGTCCCATCGAGATGTGCGATAGCGCCGAGACGAGCGACGACGGCGATCGGGAATCGATCGGTGTGATCGTCCGCCGGGTCCCGCAGAAGCGTCGCGGCGGAGCCCGTGATCGTGCCGTCGAAAGCTGCGCCGATTGCGCGCGCGTCATCGATGCTGACGGCGCGGGGCTCGTCGCGGGCATGCCCGTTGGAATCAAAGGACTGGAGATAAATTTCCCCACGCTTGGCATCCATGGCAGCAAGCACCGGAATCTGCGGCTTTTGTCGCTGCGCGGCGGCGGCAAGTACCTGAAGCGTGGTAACGCCCACAGCGGGAACGGACAGCGACAGCGCGAAACCGCGGGCGGCTGCAACACCAACGCGGATGCCGGTGAAAGAACCGGGGCCGACGGTCACAGCAATGCGCCCGACCGCGTTCAACGCGACGCCGGCTTTCGCCAGCGCGCCATCGACAACGGCCATCAGATGCTCCGCATGTCCCTTGCCAATCGTCTCCGTAACCTCCCCCAGCACGGAATCACTGTCGCTATCATATACAGCGGCAGCACAATCTACACCCGCCGTGTCGAGCGCCAGTACGATCATCTCACCAATTTTCCGAAGGGGCCGGCCGGTATCAGACGGCTTCGACTTCCCGCACTTCCGGAACGAAATGGCGCAACAGGTTCTGTACGCCATGCTTCAGTGTTGCGGTAGAAGATGGGCAGCCCGAGCACGAGCCCTTCATATTGAGATAGACCGTGCCATCGCGGAAGCCGCGGAAGGTGATATCACCACCATCGTGGGCCACGGCCGGACGCACACGCGTCTCAAGCAGCTCCTTGATGGTAAGAACGATCGATTCATCGCCCTCGTCGAAGAACTCGCCGCCGGCATCAAGTTCCTCCGAAAAGGCCGAAGCCGCACTCATGACCGGCTTGCCGGACATGAAATGCTCCATGATGGTGCCGAGGATGGCGGGCTTCAGATGCTGCCATTCCTGATTTTCCTTGGAGACACTGATGAAATCATAGCCGAAATAGACGCCGGTCACGCCTGGAATATCGAACAGGCGAGCGGCGAGCGGCGAAACCTCCGCCTCTTCCACGCTGCGAAAATCGGCCGTACCGCTTTCCATGACGACCTTGCCCGGCAGGAACTTCAGCGTCGCAGGGTTCGGCGTGGCTTCGGTCTGTATGAACATCTTGATCTCCATGCAGCAGGGCCGAAACCTCTGCCGTTCTTAGAATTCTTCAAAGAAAATAAGCCTATTGACCATGCCATTCAAGAGCCGGACACTCAAGAAATCATGCAAAAACGGTCAGCAAAGCGCGTCGATTTCCTCGTTCGTCAGCGTGTCCGGCAGGATGGTCACCGGAATGGGAAATGCCGCTCCACGCCCCGCCACGGACGAGACTAGCGGTCCCGGCCCCTCCTTGGCCGAACCCGCCGCCAGAACAAGAATCGCGACGTCGCGGTCTTCCTCGATGACGGCGTTGATCTGCTCTGCTGAACCGCCCTCGCGGATAACGATTTCCGGCTCTATACCAATCGTTTCCCGCACCGTCTGGGCCGCCTTGGCAACCACGGCCTCGGCCTCCTCGCGCGCCTCGGCCCGCATGATCTCCTCGACGCCGAGCCATTGCTGGAAATCGCCTTCCGGAATGACATAGAGCAGGACGAGCCCGCCATTGGAATTCTTCGCACGCCGCCCGGCATAATGGACGGCACGCTGGCATTCGGGTGTACCATCGATCACCGCCATGAACTTGCGGCGATGACCTTCGAGCCGTGAGAGTCGCTTCGATACCATGCACCAGAGTCTGCCATTGGACCCGGGCGTTTTGCAAGCCCCCTAATCGATCGGAATAATCGACTTATCGATCAATCTTCCGTCAGTACAGGAAACCGATGATGTCCCGGACTTCCTTCATGGTCGCTTCGGCGCGAGCCCCGGCGCGCTCGTTGCCGCTGCGCAGGATGGCATCGATATGGCTCGTGTCATCCATCAAGCGGCGCATCTCGGCAGTGATCGGTGAAAGCACGTTGACAGCGAGGTCGACAAGCGCCGGCTTGAAGACGGAAAACTGCTGGCCGCCGAATTCGGAAAGCACTTGCGCCTTCGTCTTGTTGGCAAGCGCTGCGTAGATGCCGACGAGATTGTCGGCTTCCGGACGGCCCTTCAAGCCGTCGACCTCGCCCGGCAAGCCGTCCGGATCAGTTTTTGCTTTGCGGATCTTCTTCGAAATCGCGTCTTCGTCATCCATAAGATTGATGCGCGACAGGTCCGACGGATCGGATTTCGACATCTTCTTGGTGCCGTCGCGCAGAGACATGACGCGCGGCGCGGGTCCGTCGATCAGTGGTTCGACCATTGGGAAATAGGCATGAACCGGCTCGTCGCCGACCACGATATCGATGCCGTAGCCGGCCCGGCGGATATGATCCTGATAATCGAGGTTGAACTTCATCGCGATATCGCGGGAAAGCTCAAGGTGCTGCTTCTGGTCGTCGCCAACAGGCACATGGGTGCCACGATAGACGAGGATGTCGGCCGCCATCAGGCTTGGATAGGCGAGCAGACCAAGCGAGGCATTCTCGCGGTCCTTGCCGGCCTTGTCCTTGAACTGCGTCATGCGGTTCATCCAACCGATGCGGGCGACGCAATTGAAGATCCAGGCAAGCTCGGCATGCTGCGGCACGGCCGACTGGTTGAAGACGATGTGTTTTTCCGGATCGATGCCCGAGGCGATGAAGGCAGCGGCGATCGAACGGATCTGACCCTTGAGGTCGTCATGCACGAGCTGGGCGGTGAGCGAGTGCAGGTCGACGACGCAATATATGCAGTCATTGCCTTCCTGCAGGGCGACGAACTTGCGGATCGCACCAAGATAATTACCGAGATGCAAATTGCCGGTCGGCTGCACGCCGGAGAATACGATTTTTTTAAATTCGGTCATGTCGTCCTCAACAGGCTGGTGGAGGGCCCCAGGGCAGTGCGTCGCCCATGTTGCGTGACGGGCTTATGCACGGTGGTAGGCTTATGATCAAGAGGCCGGCAATCAAGAGGCCGGCGATGCGGCATGTTGGATCAGATCCCATGTGTTGCCGTAAAGATCCGCAAAGACGGCAACGATGCCGTAAACTTCGTGACGCGGTGCTTCCAGAAAACGGACGCCATGGCTCACCATCGCGGCGTGATCGCGGGCGAAATCGTCGGTTTCGAGAAAGAAGCCGACCCTCCCGCCGGTCTGGTTGCCGATGGCCGCTTTCTGGGCGTCGCTTGCGGCCTCGGCCAAAAGAAGTGCTGCCCCGTTGCCGCCCTTCGGCTTGACCACCACCCAGCGCTTGCCCTCCGGCTGAACCTCATCTCGCAGACATTCGAAACCGAGCGCCCGGCAATAGAAGTCCTTTGCCCGATCATAGTTGTCGACGACGAGAGTGACCAGGAAGAGCGATTGATCGGCCATAGTTGCTTCCATCAGAAGTTTTCGCCTTTTCGCAGAATTTTTGATTGAATCTACCTCAAATTGATGAGGCGATTTCATCATAAATTAGTATCAGAATCCATTGAAAAGCGATTTTTGAGATCAATTTTCTCCAAATTCAATCGTTCCGGAACCGAAGCGATTGAACATTTTTGGAGGAATTGTCATGCATCATGCCTTTTCCGTTGCTCTTGTTGGTCTGTTTACCCTTGCCTCCGTCGCCACAGCGGACGGAGAAGACGATGAGAAGCCTGTTACGCGTATTCGCGAGCATCAGGTATCAGTCACTTACAGCCTGCAGACGGTTAGCGTCCGCGCCGGCTGCTTTCCCGCCAAATTGAAATTGATCCTTGCCCATATTGCCGCCACGACAGGACGACGCCCATTGGTAACGTCCGGCTACCGGCCACACTCTGGCCGAAGCGGCTCATATCATCGCAAGTGTATGGCCGCGGATATCAGAATACCGGGCGTATCCGCGGGGAGAATCATCGCGGCTGCAGAAAGCGCTCCTGGGATCGGCGGCCTCGGCAGCTACTGCAATGGCATCGTTCATGTCGATATCGGTCCCAAACGTCGCTGGGGTGGCTGTCGACGGCATTGAAGCGACCTGTATCGCAATGACTAACAATAACTAAGAAGGCCCCTTCTCATCCTTCCTTTTTGGCGGGCTCCGAAGTGGCGGCAGCTGGCTTGCGGTTCAAGTTCCTTCTGATCATGCCAAGGTCGGCGCCACCAATCACGAAGGCCGTGGCGAAATAAACGACCATGGCGATCACGATGAGCAGACCGAGCGTGCCGATCTTGGTTGCCAGATCGGCGCTCGATGCAAGCCAGGGCTCCCAGCGATGCCGAAGATACATGACGACAACCGCCATGACAGCTGATGCGACGATCAGCAGGGCGGCACGACGGGCAAGCGCCCATTCCCAGGTAAGATGGCCGCGACGCAGCAGCGTCGTGAACAGCAAAAGGGTGCTGATCCATCCCGCCGTCGTTTCGGCGATGGCTATGCCGGGCGCAGCGAAATAGGGAAACAGGCTGATTGCCAGCGCACAGTTGGTGAGCACTGCGATGCCCGTAAAGCGCATAGGCGTTTTCGTATCCTCGCGGGCGTAGAAACCCGGCTGCAGAGCCTTGATGAGAACGAAAGCCGGCAGACCCAAGCCATAGATCGCCAGAATGGAACCGACAAGCGTAGTATTCTGCTCATGAAAGGCGCCGCGCTCGTAAAGTACGCGGATGATTTCATCGGATAGGACCCAGAGCGCGAAGGCTGCCGGCAGCGTCAGGAACAGCACGAATTCGATCGAGCGGTTCTGCAGGTTGGCAGCCTCCCTGAGGTGCCCGGATTTCAGCGCCCGCGCCAACTCCGGCAGAAGCACGATGCCGACGGCGACGCCGACGACACCAAGCGGCAGCTGATAGATCCGATCGGCATATTGCAGCGCTGCGATCGCACCTTCCTTGCTGGAGGCAATTGCCTGGCCGATGAGCTGGTTGATTTGGGTGATGCCGCCGGTGACGGCGGCCGGGACGGCAAGGATCAGGAGCCGCTTCACGTTCGGCGTGAACCGAGGGAAGCGAAAACCGATGCTCATGCCGGCGTGCAGAACGCCTGCATAGACCACCACAAGCTGCAGAACGCCGGCGACAAGCACACCCCAGGAAAGATACCAGGCGGTCGCAAGCGGTTCGGCGCCGGTATAGAGCGCATAAAAGAGCGCTCCGATCATGACCACATTGAGAAAGACGGGTGCGATCGCCGCGGCAAAGAAATGATGCAGCGAGTTCAGCATGCCGCTCATCATCGCCGTCAGCGACATACACATGAGATAGGGGAACATGACGGCGGCCATGCGCACGGTGATGGAAAACTTCTCCGGATCATCGGCAAAGCCCGGCGCGATGATCCAGCGTACGAGAAGCGGCATCATCAGTTCCATGGCGATGGTAATCAGCAGCAGGACGGAGAAGAGGACGCCGAAAACCTCCTCCGAAAAGCGCTTGGCGCCTTCGACGCCATTTGCCTCGATTTCCTTGGCGAAAAGCGGCACGAAGGCGGCATTGAAAGCGCCCTCGGCGAAAAGCCGGCGGAAGAGATTGGGAAAGCGGAAGGCGGCATAGAAGACGTCCGCCATCGGGCCGGTGCCCAGCGCTGCCGCCATCAAGGTCTCGCGGGCGAAACCGAAGATGCGACTGCCGAGTGTAGCGCCGCCGACGGTGGCAAATTTCTTCACAAGGCTCATGCGGGTGAACCGGCTTTCTTTTCAACACTGGACGGACGGGCAGCCGGCGGCATAACGCCGGAATGGACGCGCTCGCGCGGCTCCTCCGGCGGCTCGCCGGCCATGACTGCCTTGAGCTGCGTGATGATATTGGCCCGCTTGCTGTCGCCGGAGATCTTCTGGCCAATAAGATCGGTAACGTAGAAGGTATCGATCACCTTTTCGCCGAAGGTCGTGATGCGGGCTGAATGAATATCGAGCGAAAGATCGGAAAGAGCAGCAGTGATTTCCGAAAGCAGACCGGTGCGGTCAAGGCATTCGACCTCGATCACCGAGAATTTGTTCGACAGGCTATTGGAGATGACCACCGACGGTGGGATGACGAAGGCCTTGTTCCTGCGGCGGCTCTTCGAGCGTGTAGCGATCACCTCCGGCAGGCGCTTGCGCCCGGAGAGCACGTCTTCAATCATCTTTCCGATCGTGCCAGCGCGGCGCAGCTCGTCTTCATCGGCAGCAAATTCGCGGTTGACATGAATGGTATCGAGCGCACGCCCGTCCGATGTCGTGAAAATCTGGGCATTGGCGATATTGGCGCCCGCCGCCGCACAGGCACCCGCGATGACCGCGAGCAGACGCGGATGGTCGGGCGAGAGCACGGTGATCTCGGTGATGGCATGGAAGGAATCCGTGCGCACCATAGTGGCGAGCGCCTGCCCGGCTCTGTCGGCCTGACGGATGAAATGGGCGTGCCTTACTTGGTCCTCCAGCGGAACAGAAAGCAGATAGGGCTGGTAGTGCAATCCGGCATAGGTCTTGCGCTCCTTCTGATTCCAATCGGAAAGTGCATTGAACAGCGCTTCGGCCGCCTGTTTGGCGCGCTCGCTGCGCGAGACTTCCGAAAAACCGCCAGCAAGCAGCAGTTCGGTTTCGTAATAAAGGGTGCGCAGAAGCTGCCCCTTCCAGCCATTCCAGACACCCGGACCGACCGCGCGGATGTCGCAGACCGTCAGAATGAGCAGCATCTTCAGGCGGTCGAGGGACTGAACTCGGTCGGCAAAGTCGGTCACCGTCTTGCGGTCGTTGATATCGCGGGTCTGGGCGACCATCGACATCGTCAGATGTTCTTCGATCAGCCAGACGACGAGTTCGGTTTGCTTCTGCGAAAGGCCGAAACGCGGGCAGAGCTTTCGCGCCACCTTGGCTCCCGCCTCCGAGTGATCCTCCTGGCGGCCCTTGGCGATATCGTGCAGCAGCACCGCGACATAGAGCGCCTCGCGGTCTTCGATCCCGGGCATCAACTTGTTGGTGAGGGGATGGATGTCGCCGGCCTTGCCCTTATCGATTTCGGAGAGGACGTCGACAGTACGGATAAGATGCTCGTCGACCGTATAGTGATGATACATGTTGAATTGCATCATCGCGACGATCTTGCCGAATTCAGGAATGAACCTGCCCAGCACGCCGGCTTCGTTCATGCGGCGAAGTATCAGCGCGGGATCCCGTTTCGATGTCAAAATCGAGAGGAAAAGGCGGTTCGCCTCCTCGTTTTCGCGCAGGTTGTTGTCGATGAGCGAAAGCGAGCGGGTAACACGCTTCAGCGCGTCCGGATGAAATTCCAGCCCACTGATATCGGCGACGTGAAAAAGGCGGATAATGCTGACCGGATCACGCTTGAAGACATCCGGATTGGCAAGCGCGATGCGACCGCGATCTTCGACGAATTCAATGCTGCCCGGGATCTTGCGCAGGCGATTGGCGAAGCGGCTGATGACGCCGGAAAGCCCGGGTGTAGCCTTGGCCTGCTGGTCTTCAAGCGCGGCGCAAAGGATGCGCGTCAGATCGCCGACATCCTTGGCGACGAGAAAATAATGCTTCATGAAGCGCTCGACGGCGGAAAGGCCGGGGCGGGCGTGATAGCCGAGCGCCTGCGCTATTTCCGGCTGGATATCGAAGGACAGCCGCTCCTCGGCCTTGCCTGCCAAAAAATGCATGTGGCAGCGCACGGCCCAGAGGAAATCTTCCGCCTTCTGGAAAAGATTATATTCATGCTTCGACAGGACGCCGAGCTGGACGAGCTCGGCAGCGTCGCGGACGTGATAGTAATATTTCGAGATCCAGAAAAGCGTGTGCAGATCCCGAAGACCGCCCTTGCCTTCCTTCACGTTCGGCTCGACCAGATAGCGCGTGTCGCCGGCCTTGCGGTGACGCTCGTCGCGTTCGGCGAGCTTGGCGGCAATGAATTCCGGGCCGGTATTGGTGGTGATTTCCTTGTCGAAGCGGGTTTCGAGCTCGTTTTCGAGCGACCGCAGGCCGCAAATATAACGCGCCTCCAGGATAGCGGTGCGGATCGTCATATCCGAGCGGGAGAGCGAAATGCACTCCTCGATCGTGCGGGTCGCATGGCCGACCTTGAAGCCCATATCCCAGAGCAGATAGAGAATGAACTCGACCGCCTTATGGACCTCCTCAGGCGGCTTCGGCAGGAAAAGAAAGAGGAGGTCGATATCCGAGCCTGGCGCCAAGGTATTGCGGCCATAGCCGCCAACTGCCGTTACGGCGAACCTGTCCTTCTGGCGCGGATAGATATGATCCGTGACTATGTCATAGAGCAGCGTGACGATTTGATCCTGCAGCCAGGAAATGCGATGGGCGCAATGAAGACCTCTGCCATCCTTGGACAATAATTTGCGCGCGTTGCCGCGACCTTCCTGACTCGCCCTCTTCAGGACCGTCAAGAGCCCGGCCCTGAGCTCGTCCCGATGGTTCGCAGTCCTGACGATGGCATCACATTCCGCCCGGAGCGCCACGACATCGAGGATTCCGGAAACATCGATCTCTTGCGTGGCCATGGGCCGGCCGGCGTCCTCTTTGCTACCCGCAACCCATTCGCGATGGGTGGGTCTTTTCGTCTGCATGCGCTATAGCCCTTTTGCCCGGCGATTGACACCGGATTTGTTACTGCATGAACCTTTAAATTTGGCGAAAAGGTGAAATACGGCTGCGAAAGAGGACGGCCTGTCGCCCGTGGCTCAGACGAGGCCGCTTCTGTCGCCGATCCTTCCGGCAATATTATAGAGCACCAGCCGAGCCTGGCCGGTTATCTGTTCCAGCAGTTCCCTTTCGCATTCCCAGTAACCTGCCTTGGCGATCAGGGAACCCAGTTCAGATATTCTCGAGCAGCAGCGAACGATCTGGAGAAGCCCGATCGGCGAGATCCATTCGGCGGGATGCTCGCCGCCGCACCTGCCCGCTGTTTCAAGGTGCGAAAAGGCATCGACCAGCCGCCTGACTTCCGTAAGAAGCTGTTCCATAAACATCGTCCGCCCCACCCTTATGCCGCGCTCGTATCGCTCAGCTTCTTTTTCAGGTCATATAGCGCGTCCAGCGCCTCACGAGGCGTCATTTCGTCCGGATTGAGTGCCTTCACGGTTTCCTCGAGCTTCGACGGTCCGCGCTTTCCGGTAGCTTCCTCACGACGGACGGCCACCTGAAAAAGCGGCAGGTCGTCGATCAGCTGGCTCGCGGGATTTTTCCGGTCGGCATCCTCCAGCCGGGTGAGGACCTCGCGTGCCCGCGCCACGACAGAAGGAGGCAAACCGGCAAGGCGCGCCACCTGGATGCCGTAGGAACGGTCGGCGGCACCGGGACCGACCTCATGCAGGAAGATGACGTCGCCATCCCATTCCTTGACACGCATGGTGGCATTCGAAAGACGGGCAAGTTTTTCCGACAACACCGTCAATTCATGGAAATGGGTGGCGAAGAGGCCGCGGCAGCGGTTCGCCTCATGCAGATGTTCGACGGCTGCCCAGGCAATCGAAAGGCCGTCGAACGTCGCAGTACCTCGGCCGATCTCGTCGAGTATCACCAGCGAACGGTCGGTCGCCTGATTGAGGATCGCGGCAGTCTCGACCATCTCCACCATGAAGGTGGAGCGGCCGCGGGCGAGATCGTCCGATGCGCCGACGCGCGAAAAGAGACGGTCAACGATACCGATATGGGCGGATGAGGCGGGAACGAAGGAGCCCATCTGCGCCAGGATGGCAATCAGCGCGTTCTGGCGCAGGAAAGTGGACTTACCGCCCATGTTCGGGCCCGTCAGCAGCCAAATGGCGCCGTCCCGGCCGTCCGTCTGTGGCGAAAGATCGCAATTGTTGGCAACGAAGGGCCCGGAAGACTGCCGGCGCAAGGCCTGCTCGACCACGGGGTGGCGGCCGCCGCCGATCGCAAACATCTTGCTGTCGTCGACCACAGGACGGCAATAGGCCTGCTCTTCCGCCAAGAGCGCCAGACCGGCGGCAACATCGATCACGGCAAGCGCCCGGGCGCCGGCCTTGATGGCTTCGGCGTCGGCCACGACGGCGGCGACCATCCGGTCGAAGACTTCGAGTTCGATCGTCAGTGCCCGATCAGCGGCATTGGCGATGCGGCTCTCCAGATCGGCAAGTTCAGTCGTGGTGAAGCGCATGGCATTCGCCATCGTCTGGCGATGGATGAAGCGCGCCTTGGCGTCCGCGGTGTCGGTCATGGAACCGGCATTGCCCGCGGTCACTTCGATGAAATAGCCGAGCACATTGTTGTGCTTGATCTTCAGGGACTTGATGCCAGTCTCTTCGGCATATTGAAGCTGAAGACCGGCAATCACACGGCGCGACTGATCGCGCAGTGCGCGAACCTCGTCCAGTTCGGCATTGGCGCCGTCCCGCAGGAACCCGCCGTCGCGCTTCAGGAGCGGCAGTTCATCCGCCAGCATCTCTGCAAGAAAGGCGCCGAGCCCCTCAGGCAGGGCAGATAGATCGGACACGGCTTGGCCCAGTTCTTCCGGCAGCAGCGCGTTGCGAAGCAGATTTGCGACGTCTCCAGCCGCGCCAAGCCCCTGCCGGATCGCCCAAAGGTCGCGTGGCCCGCCGCGGTCGAGCGCTAATCGCGACAGGGCGCGCGGCATGTCGGGCACATGTTTCAGCGCTTCGCGCAGATCGCCGCAGAGCGAGGGTTCCTCCAACAAAAATCCGATCGAGTCCAGCCGCTCGTTGATGCGCGTCGGATCGGTCAACGGCGACATCAGCCGCTCGCCCAACAGACGCGCCCCACCGCCGGTAACGGTCCGATCGATGGCCTTGAGCAGCGAGCCGTTGCGATCGCCCGAGAGCGTCCGCGCCAGCTCCAGATTGGCGCGGGTCGCCGGATCGATGAAAAGCGTGGAGGCAGCACTTTCGCGCTCCGGCTTGCCGAGCGGCGGCCGCTCGAAAATCTGCGTCTTCTCGACATAGGCAACAGCGGCCGCGGCAGCTGCAAGCTCGGCACGCGTGAACGAGCCGAAGCCGTCGAGCGTCGACACGCCGAAATAGCGCGCGATGCGCGTCTCAGCCGTCGCGCTGTCGAAGAGGACGGCCGGCTGGGGCACCGCAGTCCGACCGAGCACGTCGAAGACTGGCTTCAGCTCCGGATCGTGGAATATCGTATCCGGCAGAATGAGTTCGCGCGGATCAATGCGCAGGATATCCGCCAGAAGTCGCGAAGTCCCCGTCTCAGCAAGCCGGAACACGCCGGTCGAAATATCGATCCATGCGAGCGCCAGAAGCGGTTCGGCGCTGCCGCGAATACGCGCCAGGGCCATCAGATAGTTGGATTCCGATGGCGACAGCAGCTTTTCTTCCGTCAGCGTTCCGGGCGTGACCAGGCGGATCACGTCGCGCCTGACGACGGACTTGGAGCCGCGCTTCTTGGCTTCGGCCGGATCCTCGACCTGCTCGCAGACGGCGACACGGAAACCGAGCGCGATCAACTTCTGCAGGTAATCATCGGCGGCATGAACCGGGACACCGCACATCGGGATGTCCTGACCCATATGCTGGCCGCGCTTTGTCAACGTGATCCCGAGTGCGCGGGACGCATCGATCGCGTCTTCGAAGAAGAGCTCATAGAAATCGCCCATCCGATAAAATAGCAGCGAGCCCGGATTGTTGGCCTTGATCTCGATATATTGCTCCATCATCGGCGTTGCCGACGCGCGGCTCTCCTCCGAGGCGAGCTCGGCGGCCGTCAGGGCATCGATGCTTGCAATAATTCGTTCGTTCACGGAGGTGCAGTTTTTCCCAAAAAAAGAGGTGCCACCCTATCCGCGCGTCGCTATAGAAGACAACAGCAAACGGCGGCGGTTGAACCGTCGCCCACAGAAGCTTGGAGGATCGATGTCTATTGGTGAGAAAAAGGACCGCCCCGTGACAGGTGTTACGGAGCAGGAAGCGCTTGACTTTCATGCCCAAGGCCGCCCGGGAAAGCTGGAAATCAACCCGACGAAGCCAATGGCAACGCAGCGCGACCTTTCCCTCGCCTATTCGCCGGGCGTCGCCGTCCCGGTCAAGGCGATCGCCGCCGATCCGGGAACCGCCTATGATTACACGTCGCGCGGCAACATGGTCGCGGTGATTTCCAACGGCACAGCCATTCTCGGCCTCGGCAATCTCGGCGCGCTTGCCTCCAAGCCAGTGATGGAAGGCAAGTCCGTCCTCTTCAAGCGCTTTGCGGACGTCGATTCCATCGACCTCGAAATCGACACCGAGAACGTCGACGAATTCATCAACTGCGTGCGCTTCCTCGGCCCGTCCTTCGGCGGCATCAATCTTGAAGATATCAAGGCGCCGGACTGTTTCATCATCGAGCAGCGCCTGCGCGAGCTGATGGATATTCCCGTCTTCCACGACGATCAGCATGGTACGGCGATCATCGCCGCGGCGGGACTTCTGAACGCGCTGGAACTGACCGGCCGCGATCTCAAAACCGCGAAGCTCGTCTGCAACGGTGCGGGTGCGGCGGCAATCGCCTGCGTCGAGCTCATCAAATCGATGGGCTTCAATCCGGACAACATCATCCTCTGCGACACCAAGGGCGTCATATACCAGGGCCGCAGCGAAGGCATGAACCAGTGGAAATCGGCGCATGCGGTAAAGACCGACTGCCGCACCCTGGAAGATGCCATGAAGGGCGCCGACGTGGTCTTCGGCCTGTCGCAGAAGGGGGCGTTCTCCGCCGACATGATCCGCTCCATGGCGGACAGGCCGATCATCTTCGCCATGGCCAATCCCGACCCGGAAATCACGCCGGAAGAGGTCGCCCGTATTCGCGACGATGCGATCATGGCGACGGGTCGCTCGGACTATCCGAACCAGGTCAATAACGTTCTCGGCTTTCCCTATATCTTCCGCGGCGCGCTCGACGTGCGCGCCTCGACCATCAATGACGAGATGAAGATTGCCGCGGTGAAGGCACTGGCGAATCTCGCGCGCGAAGACGTGCCGGACGATGTCGTGGCCGCCTACCAGGGCAACAGGCCGCGTTTCGGACCGCAATACATCATTCCGGTGCCCTTCGACCCACGCCTGATCTCAGCCATTCCGGTTGCTGTCGCGCAGGCGGCGATCGAGACCGGCGTGGCGCGTAAAGTGATCACCGATATCGGCGGCTATGCGCGCGAGCTCTCGGCGCGCCGCGATCCGATCGCATCAACGCTCGCACGCCTCTACGAAAGGGTGCGGCGCCATCCCAAAAGGGTGGTTTTCGCGGAGGCCGAAGAAGAGCAGGTCATGCGCGCGGCCATGTCCTATGCCAACCAGCAGCTCGGCACCGCGATCCTGCTCGGTCGCGAGGACCTGATCCGCGCGACGGCGGAACGGGCCGGCATCGACCTCAGCCGACCAGGGCTCGAGATCGTCAATGCCCGTATCTCGACCCGCGTCGAAGCCTATATCGATTATCTCTATGCACGGCTGCAGCGGAAAGGCTACCTCCACCGCGACGTCCAGCGCCTGATCCACAACGACCGCAACCATTTCGCTGCCTGCATGGTGGCACTCGGCGATGCCGACGGCATGGTGACGGGCATCACCCGCAACTATTCGACGGCGCTCGATGACGTGCGCCGCTGCATCGACGCGAAGCCTGGACACCGCGTCATCGGCGTCTCGATGGCGCTCTGCCGCGGCCGCACGGTCTTCGTCGCCGATACCGCCGTCCACGACATGCCGACGGCCGAGGAACTGGCGGATATTGCCGAGGAGGCAGCCGGGCTTGCGCGCCGCATGGGCTATCCGCCTCGTGTCGCCATGCTTGCCTATTCGACCTTCGGTCACCCCTCGGGGGAACGTTCGGAACGGGTGCGCGAGGCCGTGAAGATCCTCGACAAGCGGCGCGTTGACTTCGAATATGACGGTGAGATGGCGGCCGACGTGGCGCTCAACCGCAAGTTCATGGAGCTCTATCCCTTCTGCCGGCTGTCGGGACCGGCCAACGTGCTCGTGATGCCGGCCTTCCATTCGGCATCGATCTCCACGAAGATGCTGCAGGAACTGGGTGGCTCGACCGTAATCGGCCCGCTCCTCGTCGGCCTCGACAAGTCCGTGCAGATCACCTCAATGGGCGCCAAGGACTCCGACATCGTCAACATGGCTGCAATCGCCGCCTATGCGGCCGGCTCCTGAGCCGATCTCCTCTCTTAAGCCTTCGTGCCGCATGTCTGACGGCTTTTGCGTTCGGGTGAAATCACCTGAACGCAAAAGGATTTTAAAGAGTTAGTTGTCGGGACGGATCGTCTGCTCCGCTTCGGGATCAGCTCGCGAAACGGCCGGCGTCGGCACCGTAGTAATTCAGATAACGGTCGGAAATGCTAGCGATCGGCAGGACGATCAGGACGTCCGTCGTGTTGAAGGCCTGGTCGACCACGGCACCGGAGCCGACCATGGCGCCGAGACGCAGGTAGCCCTTGACGAGCGGCGGCATCGCCATCAGAGCCCGCTTCGGATTGATGGCTTCATTCGGCATCAGGTCCATATCGCGCGCCAGATTTGGCAGAGCCTCGACGGCCCATTCATTCTTCGCAAGTGCATTGTGATGGAGGAATGAGAGGGCAAGGGCATGGCTTTCCGGATAAACGCCGGGAAAGGACGCGCAGCCGAACATGGCGCTCATGCCATGCTTCAGTGCATAGGCCCAGTTGCCCTGCCAGAGCAGCTCAACAGTCCGCTTGGTGCGGTATTCGGGCAACACGCAGGAACGCCCCAGTTCCATGAAGCGCTTTTCCGGATGGCGGGCAAGCAGAGCGTCGATGGCGTATTCCGACGAGGAGTAGAAGCCGCCATTAACCATCGCGACTTCCTGACGCAGGAGCCGGTATGTTCCGACGATCTGATCCTCGGCATCTCCTTCGATGGAGCGATCAAGGACGAGGAGATGATCGCAGATCGCGTCCCAGCCATCGACATCGCGCTGCCTGCGCATCGCATCCGGAGGAAGCTGAGCCTTCATCTCCTCGACGAAAACACGATAGCGCACCGACTGCGCAGCGTCGATCTCACGCTCGGAGCGCGCCAGACGTGTTTCCAGATTTCCAATACGGCCAAGCACATCGCCACCAGCTGCAACAGCCGACGTGGACCGGACGGCTTCGCACGCAGTATCATGATTCAAGATATCGATAGACATGGCGACTCTCCCGCTACCGGTTGATATAACGCCATAAACCACTTCTATGCGACAGGAAAGTGACATGGGGTTGTCACAAAAGCAAGAAGCGTGCCGACCCGGGACGGCACGTTCAATGTTTTTTCGATGCCTGTTGGGAAAGGGCAACAAGCGACCGCACATCCGCCAGCAGACGCTCGGGATCCACCGGTTTTGCGGCCACCACATTCGCGCCGTTCAACAGTGCGTCCCGGCGGGTTGCGTCCCGACTGTCGGCCGTCAGCACGATCACCGGAAGGGGCGGAAGGTCGAATCGGCGCTCATGAGCCCGCAGGCGCGCAAGCATGTCGAGACCGCTGCCGCCGGGCATCGAAAGATCACTGATGACGATATCCGGCAGCTCGTCTCCCGTGGCTGTTGCACAGTGGAGCAAGGAGGTAAAATCTCCCACGAGCCGGACATTATGACCCGACTTCTCCAAAACCGCGCGCACCAGCATGGCGTTGACCGGATCATCTTCGCCAAGCACGATATTCAATCCGTTCGCGGGTACCATCGCAGGAGTGACGGGAGAGCCTGACTGATTGTCATTCAGCGCCCCACGCTTCTGCGGGCCTCCGAGCCTGCCGCGCAGCACATCGATCAGCGATTGTTCGCGAAGCGGCCGAATGAGCCAGGCATCGAAGAGATCGAGCGAATGAGAGCTGCGCTCCTCCGGGTTGACCAGGAAGACCTTGCGAAGATGCGGCGCGTTGACATCCGTTCGTTCCGCAAGGTCGCTAAAGAACTGCGCCGCCATACGGTGATCGACGATCACATGGGTAGGCGAAAACGGCTTGCGTGCTCCGCCATCCAGCATAGCGCGAGCGGATTTGCCGCTTGTGGCCAGCCTGCAAGTCCCGCCCAGCATTCTGACCGTCTCACTGATTGCTCGCGCGGCGGGACCTTGCGGCGCCAGCAGCAGGACAACACGCCCGGCAAGCAAGGCTTTCTGCTCTTCATCGCGGGCACCGTCGGCCAGGATTGCGACCGGAAAGCGAATGGTGAAGGTGCTGCCCCTGCCCTTCTCACTGAGCACCATCAGCTTGCCGCCGAATTCACGAATGATGCGAGCAGAGATGGCAAGGCCGAGGCCGGTGCCGCCGCTCTTTTCCGCCGAGGTTCCCGCCTGTTCGAATTCGCCGAAGATACGCTCCTGTTCTTCCGCAGTCATTCCGGGGCCGCTGTCTTCGACGGTGATCGTAAGCTCGCTGCCCTCGATTGTGGCGCGAACGAAAACACCGCCGAAATGGGTAAATTTCACCGCATTGCCCACAACGTTGAAAAGCACCTGACGCAGGCGAGCGGGATCGAAGCCCATCCGCTCCGGTACAAGAGGAGAGATCGTTGCGCCAATCTCGATGCCCTTTTCGTGCGCGCGATGGGCGAGCATCTCGATAACACCTTCCAGGAGCGGGCGGAGCGCCTCCGGGCGGGAATGCAAATGGAAGCGACCCGCTTCTATCGTGGAAAAATCGAGCAGATCCTCGACAAGCTGCACCAACGCATTGCCTGACTGGCGGATGCCGGTCAGGTAGTTGGCCTGCTCGCGCGTCATCCGCGTCTGGCCGAGAAGATGAGCCATGCCGAGGATGCCGGAGAGCGGCGTGCGAATCTCGTGGCTGACCGTGGCAAGGAGACGCGATTTGGCAGCACTGTTATATTCCGCCTTCCGCCGCGCTTCTTCCTGCGCCTCTGCGGCGGATCGTTCGTCCGTCACGTCGCGAGCGATGCTCTGCAGCAGCAGGCGACCTGTCGTGGGGTCCCGTATGACCATATCGTGCCAGATAAAGAACCTGCGTCCATCCGGAGCTTGGAATTCCACCTCGTAGCGTTGGGGCTGTGCCCCTGGGCGAAAGACGAGACCGAGCGTCTCGCAGGTGAGGCCTTCGGGCCCCTCGCATCCTGTCAAACGGCGGAAGATCGTGTTGGCTCGGACGATGCGTCGGTCGATGGTGCGCGTAACGGCGATATCACCCAGGAAATCGTAGATCCTCCCCGCGAGAGCCGCACTCTCACTGCGTTCCCAGTGCTGGTCTTGCTGAGATTCGGTGGCCGCGCCGGCGTCCGCCGTAAGGGCCGCCCCACCGTTTCTGCGCCAAAGCAGGTAGGCAAAGGCCCAGCCCCCCGCATGAGCAACCAGAGCTGTGGTGAGCAGCAGGAAGCCATCGAGATAGCCCAGAGCCAGAATAATCACCGAAACCAGCAGGCCGGCACCACCGAGCCAGTAGCGATGGAGATCATCCCGGGGCGGCAGGACATCATCGGCTTTCGGGTCGAGAGGTGTTTGGGCATTCGGGTCGGCCGAAACCGCCTCTTCCGCAGCCCGCTGTTCCTGCGGTTTGGCCGCGGCTCCGCCGAATGCGGCGGAAAGACGTTCCTGGAGATGCGCCAGATTGCCCATGTGATCCGGATAACATGGGCGTTGTTGCCATTGCCTTCAGGAATTGTCTCGAATTTTAGCTTTCTGTCCTTTTCCGAGGGCCCAGGAATTCATCCAAAATGACACATCCGGCGCCGACCGTGATGAAACTGTCGGCGAGATTGAACACGGCGAAGGACCAGGTCTCGGTATGAAACAGAATGTAGTCGATCACATGCCCATAGAGAAAGCGGTCGACAAGATTGCCGAGAGCGCCGGCGATGATGAGCGCAAAGCCGAGATGGGCGAGCCAACGATCCTTGGCGGTGCGCCGCCAGAGCCAAAGTACGAAAGCGACAATGACGAGCCGCATGCCGACGATGAACCAACCATCCATTCCCGACAGCATGGAGAAGGCGACGCCGAGATTGTAAGTGCGGTAAAGCGCCAGCATCGGAACGACGGGCACAGCCTGCTGCAGCGGCAGCCACTGGTCGACTGCAATCTTGATCGCCTGGTCGAGAACGACGGCGACTAGAATGAAGACCGCGATCGGCAGCGGCCGGGAGAAGAGTGCGGACCGGACAGGCATCCGTTCTGTCATTGCGCCTCGCTGAGTGTCAGGAGATGACGACGCGCCTCGAACAGCATGACTGCCGTCGCAACCGCCAGATTGAGTGAATCGGCGCGTCCCGCCTGGGGAATGCGGGCGAGCACATCCGCCTCCCTTGCAAGCATCTCCGGCAGACCCGATTGCTCGTTGCCCATCAGGAGAACGACGGGCTTGCCGCGGTAGCCAATCGTGCGATAGTCCACCGCCCCCGCAAGATGCGTCGCCACGACGGACACGCCCGCCGCTTTCTTCCACGAGATGAATTCCTCGGGCGTAGCCTTTGCGACGGGAACGGCGAAAACCGACCCCATCGTCGCACGCACTGTTTCCAGCGAGAATGGATCGGTTGTCTCGCCGATAAGGATCACTCCGGAGGCGCCGGCTGCATCGGCCGTACGAATGATGGTGCCGAGATTGCCCGGGTCACGGACGCGGTCCAGCGCCACCCACGTATCTCCGTCCTTCGGACGAATATCCTTCAGCGATTTCCATCGCTGATCAAAGATACCGACCACCATCTGCGGATTGTCGCGGCGGGTGATTGCGGCAATAACCTTCTCGCTGACTTCAAGCACAAGCCCGCCGGAAGCGACCGTCTTTGCTGCCATCTGCTCCACCAGCGGCTTGCTTTTGGCGGCCTTGGCATAGACGAGCGTGCGGATAGTCCACCCGAGCTCCAGCGCATCGATCACGAGCTTCAAGCCTTCAGCCATGAAGGTGCCGCTTTCCTCCCGCGACTTCTTCTGCGTCAAAGCCTTGATGTCCTTGACGATCGGATTGGAAAGCGAGGTGACTTCCTTGACCTGTCCCACCTTGCGCGGCCCGCTATCACGAAATTCGTTGCTCATGCGCGCACCCAGCGACTGAAGAGAGATGTCGACAAGGCCCGCCCCTCCGTCTTGCCATCGAGGCCCGCCTCGCGAATGACGAGTTCGCCAGATTCAACAATACCGCCACAGCCCCGCATGGTTTCGCGCATCAGCTCATGAATGGAATAGAAACTGGCGCGTATGGAATAGGCCGTCAGCACCAGGCCGAGAGCTTTCGGCGCCAGGATCTCCCGGCAGATATCGAGCATCAGGGGCAGGTGTTCAAAAAGATGCCAGACCTCGCCGTTCGGCCCCCGGCCGAATTTCGGCGGATCGGTAAGAATGATGTCGTATTTGCTGCCGCGACGTTCCTCGCGCTGGATGAACTTCATGGCATCGTCGCAGATCCAGCGCACTGGCAACTTCTCCATGCGCGCGAGCGCCTGGTTTTCCCTGGCCCAACCTATCGCCTTCTTCGAGGCGTCGACATGCGTTACTTCCGCGCCGGCTGAAGCGGCAACCAGGGAGGCGACGCCGGTATAGCCGAAGAGATTCAGCACCTTCAGCGGTCGTTTCTCGGTTTCGATACACTCCTTCATCCAGCTCCAGTGCACGATCTGCTCGGGAAAGACGCCGACATGGCGAAAGGAGGTGAAGCGACCGAGAAAATCGACGTCCAGAAGCTTCAATGGCCATGTCTCGCCGAGCGCCGCTTTCGGAAATCGCCAGCGCCCCATACCGTCCTCGTCCGTATCGCCCGTAAAGACAGCATCGGCATTTTCCCAGATATGGGCGGGAAGTGCCGGCGGCCAAAGCGCCTGGCCTTCAGGCCGAACGATCCGAAAGGGACCGTACTGCTCGAGCTTCTGACCATTGCCGCTGTCGATCAGGTGAAAATCCCCCGCGCCAGGCGATTCGAGAATGACAGGAACGCGCTCCGCCGGACGTTCGCCGTTGCGCAAGGTCACACGCCGTTCGGCAGTGGCGGCTTGCCAATCAACACTTCCCGCCCCGGCCGCTGCTTTTGCTGCATGCACCGGCTTTTCCGGAGCTGGCCCCCTGGGGGCCGGTCGGGATTTTCCGGCATGGCCGGCTGTCGCCTTCTGGCCACGCGGGCGTTCTTTCTGTCTCAATTCGCTCTTCCGGTAAGTCAATTGCGCTGATGTCGTGCAAATAGCATTCCGTCGCACCTTGGCAAAGGGCTTTCCGGTCTGCGATATTCGCTCGATAGAGGCAGGAGGGCAGAGAATGGATTTGACAGGCGAGGAACGTATCACTGCGCCACGGGATGCCGTTTGGGCTGCGCTGAACAACCCGGATATTCTCAAGCAATGCATTCCGGGCTGTCAGAGCCTGGAAATGAGGTCACCGACCGAGCTCGCTGCGACCGTGAAGATCAAGATCGGCCCGGTTTCGGCCACCTTCAACGGCGAGGTGACGCTTTCCAATATCAACCCACCCGAGAGTTACACGATCTCCGGGGAAGGCAAGGGCGGGATTGCGGGCTTTGCCAAAGGCGGGGCCGATGTCACCTTGAAGGAAGATGGCGGCGAAACAATTCTGAGCTATGTCGTCAATGCCCAGGTCGGGGGAAAGCTGGCGCAGCTCGGTGCTCGTCTCATCGACTCGACCTCGAAGAAGCTGGCTCAGCAGTTCTTTGCCGCGTTCAACGCTGCGGTAACCGCCGAGCCGGGCGGCTGATTGTCCCCCGTCCATGGTAAAGCGATTCGATTCGAGCGAAGGCGCAGCGCTTGCAAATCGGAGGCGCGAAACACGCTTCTTTGAAAATCGATTCCGATTTTCGGGCTTATGCGGTAGATCCTCCGTATGAGTTGGACCATCAGACCGCAAAGACCGGCCGATCAGGCCATACTGGCCAGTATCTACTTCACGGTGCGCCGGGAGACCTTCGAATGGGTTGATCCCAGCAACTTCAAGCGACGGGATTTTGTTGCCCATACGAAGGGGGAGCGCATCTTCGTTTGTGAGGACAAAGACGGCGCGATTGCCGGATTCCTGTCCCTTTGGGAACCGGATGATTTCATCCATATGCTCTACATCAGAAGGGAACGGCAGGGCACGGGGGCCGGAAAGGCATTGCTGCAGGCATTGCCGGACTGGCCCGAAAGGCGCTACAGGCTGAAATGCCTCGTCAAGAACACCCGGGCAAAACTCTTCTACATACGTTCCGGATTCAGGGTTGTCGGCGCCGGCTCGTCACCCGAGGGCGATTACGAGGAGCTTATCCTGATGGACGGGCCGCAATCCTGATGCATGTCGCGCAAAGTGTGCGCGTTTTTGCGGCAACGACATTGCATCAAAACAATAAGCTAAAGCCTGTCGCGTGAATCTCTTTTCACGCGACAGGCTTTAGCGGCTATTCATAGCCGCTTTACACTTTCCTGAAATTGCTCTCGCTCAACGTGACGGCAGATGACCGGCAATTTCCTCAGCACGGGCCCTGTGTCGGTCAGCCTCTCCGTGCCAACGGATGGCCTCCTTTGCCTCGCTGCGAGCGCGCTTACGATGCTTGCCCTGCGTGAACCAGGTAACGCTCGAACCGACCACCATACCTATGATCAGCGCGATGAACAGAAAAACGAATAACGGGGCGCTGAATGCCAGGACCTGGTCTTCCGGACGAAATGGATTGAAAGCAAGTGTGACGAGCTGACGATTGGCGACACAGAAGATGACCAGCAAGACACCGAGCGGCAACAGTATCAATAGATTGACGATCTTCCTTGCCATGATCCTTCTCCATGCCCGAGCGGCATCTTCGATATGCACTGCGTCGGGAGCAGAATAGGCAAGACCGAGGCAAGTTCAAGTGCGGCGATGGACGCACCCTAGAGCGGGATGCCGAAAAGTGTGCGCGGTTTTCGGCTGAAATCCCGCTCTAATTCTTTGATGTAGATCAGGATGATTTCAGGCCGATTCGGCCTGAAATCATCCTGATCTAGTGTTTCAACGAAGCGCGGCCTTCAGTCTCAATCGCCGTCGCCAAGGCCGTCCGGGTTCAAGCGTTCACGCAGTTCCTTGCCCGTCTTGAAGAAGGGCACCCATTTTTCCTCGACGAAGACGGTATCACCCGTGCGCGGATTGCGGCCCGACCGCGACGGACGGTTCTTCACCGAAAAAGCACCAAACCCGCGCAATTCAACGCGATTACCCGCGGCAAGTGCATCGGTGATCTCATCGAGAACGGCATTGACGATATTCTCAACGTCGCGGTGATAGAGATGCGGGTTGCGTGCTGCAACAATCTGCACCAATTCGGATTTGATCACGATTGCCCCCTTAAACTATTGATTTATCAATCGTGGCCAACCTGCCAAACTGAAAGCAACCCGTCAAGGAACAACTTTTCGGTTAGAAGCTGGCGCAGGTCATCTGTCTTCATCAGATCGCCGTAGCCCATCAGATCGGCCAATCGCGAGAAGGCGTTGGCGAGAAAGAACGGCGTGCTGCTTTCCGAATCCCAATCCACGATCGGAAGGTTTCGGCTGACATTGCGCGACTCGAGATAGGCACGAATTTCAGGCTCGCCGCCGATCGTATCAATCAGCTTTGCCTTCAATGCCTGACGGCCGGTGAAAATCGTCCCATCGGCCAACTTCAGGACCTCCTCGCGCGGCAGCTTGCGGCGGTCGGCGACGAGGCCGACGAACCAGTCGTAGCTGTCGAGCACCATGTTGCGGATCATTGCCCTCGCCTCTTCGCTGGCATTGTGGAACGGCGAAGGTTCGGCCTTGAGCGGCGACGACTTGATCTCCTGAAGGGAGATTCCGAGCTTATCCATCAAGTCCTGGAGTTGCGGATACTGAAAGATGACGCCGATCGATCCGGTGATCGATGTCTCGCCTGCGATGATGGTGTCGCCTGCCGTCGCAATCATATAGCCGGCAGAGGCCGCGACGGTGCGGATGTCTGAGACGACCGGTTTCTTAGCAGCAATCTCGCGAATGGCTTTGAATATGCGTTCGCCGCCATAGGTGGTGCCGCCGGTCGACGAAATCGAAACGACAACGGCTTTGACCTGATTGTCGTCTCTGATCTTCTTCAATCGCTCCAGCAAATCGTCATCGTCACGAATAAGCCCGGAAATCGTGACATGAGCGATTTGGGGTCTTCGCGCTCCGGCGTAGTCACCAAAGGCAAAACGAAAGATCGCAAAGCCGAGAGCAACAAGGAGAACTACAGCGGCCAGCCGCCAGAAGACGAGCTTGCGGCGCAAGCGCCGACGATCGGCAATTGTCGAACTATCCATTAGTCTCTCCGGGGCATTCGTGCCTTATCACATAGGGCATGGCCACACCGCTTGAAACGGCAAATTTCGGTATTTTCAGCCCTTGTTGCTTGTTGCAGAAAAAAATTCATATTGGCAAGCCACTGTAATAATGCGAAACGAACTGTGATCGCTGCAACGCGAAGGCGAGATTCCGCCGGATACGGATCATGTATGCTCAATAGTTTGAAGACCAGTACAGTTACGGGCTATGAAGCGTCGGCAGGCAGCGCCTACCGCGACGCACAGTTTCATTCGGCTCGGGTCAGAAGGCTCAAGATACTGTTGCCCCTTGCCGCCGTCGTCATCTCCATGATCTTCATTGGCGTTTCCGTCGTGCGCGCCTATCTTCCGGAAAACCTGAAGATCGAGGCAGCCAAGATCGAAAACGGCAAGGTCGTGATGGAAAAGCCGGCCATTTCCGGACGCAATTCCCAAGGCATCAGCTATTCGATGAAGGCCGAACGTGCGCTGCAGGATATCCGTGATCCCAATATGATCACCCTTGAGAACATCAAGGCGACGATGCCGGTCAGCGGAATGATTGCTCAGGTGGAGGCGCTGAGCGGCGATTTTGACCGCTCCAGCGACAATCTGAGCATGACTGCACCGTTCACGATCAATCTCAGCAACGGAATTCGTGCTCATTTTCAATCTGCCAAGCTCGATACCAAAGCCGGCAGCATGACAACAGAGCAACCCGTGTCAATTTCACAAGGCAGCGCCTCAATTCTTGCGCAGTCGCTCAAGATGACGGATAACGGCCGTGTGATCCTATTCAAGGGACAGGTTCGCATGAATGTCGACCCGTCCACCATCCAGAAACAGGGCAGTTAACAGCCGGGCCATCCCATGACGTCAAATTGTCGCATCCTCATCCGCAAGTCTGGCGCAGCATTCGTCACGGGTGCCCTCGCCGTCCTCCTCATGGCCGCCGGAGCAGCGGCACAGACACGAAATACGACAATGGGAGGCATGAAGCTTTCCAGCGATAAGCCGATCCAGATCGAGAGCGATCAGCTCGAAATTCACGATCAGGAGCATACGGCGCTGTTTACCGGCAATGTGAAGGTTGTTCAGGGGACGACCACGCTTCAGGCCGGACAGATGACCGTCTTTTATCGTCAGAAGCAGGCACCAGCCGACGGAACGCAGGCGGCCGCGCAACCGGCTCAGCCGGCGCCGTCGATCTCTTCGGGCAATG
This sequence comes from Sinorhizobium sp. CB7, assembly GCF_041357635.1. Taxonomy (NCBI): domain Bacteria; kingdom Pseudomonadati; phylum Pseudomonadota; class Alphaproteobacteria; order Hyphomicrobiales; family Rhizobiaceae; genus Sinorhizobium; species Sinorhizobium sp. CB7. Next base: position 123,839 of record NZ_JAULLL010000007.1, on the reverse strand, counting down.
CGGATATCGAGCGGATCCTGGTGTCAGACAAAGTCTTCCTGAATTCCGGCACCCAGACCGCGACCGCCGACAACGGCGAATTCAACATGGATGCGCAGACCTTCATCCTCAAGAGCAATGAAAAGAACAATGTGGTTCTGTCGGATGGGCCGAACGTCTTTACGGGCTGCCAGTTAACCGTATTCATGGAAACCGGACAGGCAAAGCTGGAAAGTTGCGGGGGGCGTGTCCAGATTCAGCTCGATCCGCAATCGCAAAAGCAACAACAGCAGAAGCAAAACTGACACCGGCTTACCACGTGAAATTGTTACCTTCAAATCTGTTCGGCAGGGCTCGGCCGGCATCTGCGGCCGCTGATCCGAACGCCAACGACAAGAGCCGTTATCAAGGCACGCTGATCGCGCGCGGTCTTACCAAGACCTATCGCACGCGGCGCGTCGTCAACGGCGTGTCATTGGTAGTCCGGCGTGGTGAGGCAGTTGGACTGCTCGGACCGAACGGCGCCGGAAAGACCACCTGTTTCTACATGATCACGGGACTTGTGCCGGTAGACGAGGGCACGATCGAGATCGATGGTAACGACGTGACCACGATGCCGATGTACCGACGGGCACGCCTTGGCGTCGGCTATCTTCCCCAGGAAGCATCGATCTTTCGCGGGTTGACGGTCGAGGAAAATATCCGCGCGGTCTTGCAGCTTCACGAAAAGGACAGCGTGAAACGCGAACAGAAGCTCGATGAGCTGCTGGAGGAGTTTCACATCCAGAAACTGCGGACATCACCGGCGCTTGCGCTGTCGGGCGGTGAGCGGCGGCGCCTCGAAATAGCCCGCGCGCTCGCGACAGACCCAACCTTCATGCTGCTCGACGAACCTTTCGCGGGGGTCGATCCGATCTCGGTCGCGGACATCCAGAACCTCGTCCACCACCTGACAGCCCGCGGAATCGGCGTGCTGATCACCGACCACAATGTCCGTGAAACACTCGGCCTCATCGACCGGGCCTACATCATCCATGCCGGCGAAGTCCTGACGCACGGACGGGCCAACGACATCATCAATAATGCCGAGGTGCGCAGGCTTTATCTTGGTGATAATTTCAGCCTCTGACAGAGCGATTTCGCTGGAGCGGGATGCCGAAAAGTGTGAGCGGTTTTCGGCTGAAATCACGCTCTAACTCATTGATATAGATCAAGATTCAGATTTCAAGCCGATTCGGCCTGAAATCATCCTGATCTAGAGAAATCGCCCTCCTACCACGGTTCCGCTTGACCAAATCCAATAAAAAAGCAATTTTTGGGCCAATTGGAATTCCGTGGCCCAATCCTATCCGGAGTGGAGCGGTTTCCCAGAAGGATTGAAGGGGAGTTTCGCGTCCGCCATGGCATTGTCGGCCAATCTTTTCCTGCGCCAGAGCCAATCCCTGGTCATGACGCCGCAGTTGATGCAGTCCATCCAGCTGCTGCAGATGACGCATTTCGAACTCGTTCAATTCATCGCGCAAGAAGTGGAAAAGAACCCCCTGCTGGAATTTCCAGCAACTGATGGAGAGTTGGGCAGCGACACGCGCGAGGGAGGCGACGAAGCCTATTCGATGCCGTCCGAGGAGGGCCGTGACGACGAAGGCGCCGACAGCCGCAGCGACAACCTCTCCAGCGACTGGTATGAAAGCGAAAATACCGGGCACGCTGCGCGGCTCAACGAGCAGCTCGACGCCGATTTCGCAAACGTGTTTCCCGACGACGGTGCGCCGCAGCGTCTGGATGCACCGGAACTGCTCAGCCAGTGGAAATCGATGCCTGGCAATGGCGAGGCAAGCGACTACGATCTCGACGATTTCGTCGCCGGCCAGGTATCGCTGCGCGACTACCTCAATCAGCAGATCCCGTTTGCGCTGCCCAACATGTCCGATCGGCTGATTGCACAGCATCTCATCGACCAGCTGGACGATGCGGGCTATCTGCGGGCCGACCCCGGCGAGATCTGCGCACGCCTCGGAGCCGATTTGGGCGACGTGGAACGCATTTTGGCAGATCTGCAGACCCTCGATCCGCCAGGCGTCTGCGCGCGCTCGCTCAGCGAGTGTCTGGCGATTCAGCTCCGACAGAAAGATCGCTTCGATCCGGCGATGGAAATGCTGATAAGCAACCTGGAATTGCTGGCGCGTCGGGATTTCGCGACGCTCAAGCGGATCTGCGGCGTCGATGAGGAAGACCTCCTCGACATGATGGCAGAGATCCGCCAGTTGAATCCGAGGCCCGGCAGCGGCTTTGAGACCGGCATATCGGAGGCGATCCTGCCGGATATCATCGTACGCGCCGCTTCCGACGGCGGCTGGCTGGTCGAGCTCAATCCGGACACCCTGCCGCGGGTGCTGATCAACCAATCCTATTTTGCCTGCGTGTCCAAGCAGGGCGAGGATTACGCCTTCCTGTCCGACTGCCTGCAGACGGCCAATTGGCTGACGCGCAGCCTCGATCAACGGGCGAAGACAATCATGAAGGTAGCGAGCGAAATCGTCCGCCAGCAGGACGCCTTCCTGATGCATGGTGTCGATCATCTGCGGCCGCTCAACCTGAAAACTGTGGCCGATGCCATCAAGATGCATGAATCGACCGTTAGTCGCGTCACGTCGAACAAGTACATGCTGACGCCGCGCGGCCTGTTCGAACTCAAATATTTCTTCACGGTCTCGATTGGCGCTGTCGAGGGTGGCGACAGCCATTCTGCCGAAGCGGTCCGCCACAGGATCCGCATGCTCATCGCCCAGGAGAGCCCTGACGCCGTACTTTCCGATGACGATATCGTAGACATGCTGAAAAAGGGGGGGATCGATCTGGCACGCCGTACGGTTGCAAAGTACCGCGAGGCCATGAACATTCCCTCCTCCGTACAGAGACGACGGGAGAAACGGGCGCTGGCGAAAGTTGCCGGCTTCTAAGTTAAGTCTAATTCAACTGGAGCCTGCAATTTTACTTAAAAATTTCTTAAGTGACAGTTGACTTTCCGGCCGCTCACGGATAGAAGCCCGCCGCAATTGGTGCACGATGCCGCTGTGATCTTATCCCCATCATCCTGAAGGCGCCCCGCAGACGCGATTTGTCTTAGATTGAGTGAAGTGCTTGGATGAGCTTGAGGCTTGGCGTAAACTGCTACGCGCAAACCACTACAAGAAGGGAAACTCCATGAGTGTGCGTGTATCCGGTAAACATATGGATATTGGCGATTCCTTCCGGCAACGGATCGAAGACCAGATCGGTGTGGCCGTCACGAAGTACTTCGACGGGGGGTATTCCGGCCAGGTTACCGTGGAAAAAGCCAATTTTCGCTTCTCAGCCGATTGCAAGCTTCACCTCGACAGTGGTGTCGTGCTGCATGCGGCAGGAGAGGCGACCGATCCACAATTGGCGTTCGATGCCGCATCGGAGCGCATCGAGAAGCGCCTGCGCCGCTACAAACGCAAACTGAAGGACCACCACGCCGGAAACCAGCTGAACGGTTCTGCCGAAGTCTCTTATATGGTCATGGATGCGGTTCCGGATGAAGCGGAGGAAATTCCTGACGATTTCGCCCCGGCGATCATTGCGGAAAGCACGAAGCAGCTCAAGACAATGTCGGTCGCGACAGCCGTTATGGCACTCGACATGACGGACGAGCCCCTGCTGCTGTTCCGTAGCCCCGGCAACGCGCATTTGAATATCGTATATCGCCGGCATGACGGTAATATTGGCTGGATCGATTCAGCCAATATCAAAGGCTGAGAAGTGAGGCGACGAGCGGCGGCCAGCACTGCCGCTTTCTCATCATCTCTCTCGGCGACAGAAGGAAAAAGAAATGGCATTGGCAGATTTGCTGCACCAGGATGCGATTATTCCCGCCTTGAAGGCAAACTCCAAAAAACAACTGCTTCAGGAATTGGCGGCCAAGGCCTCCAAACTCACCGGCTTACCGGAACGGGAGATCTTCGACGTCATCCTGCAGCGCGAGCGCCTTGGCTCGACCGGAGTTGGAAACGGGATCGCCATTCCGCACGGCAAACTCAACAGCATCAGCTCGATCGCGGGAATTTTTGCAAGGCTGGAAACGCCGGTTGATTTCGAGGCGCTGGATGACCAACCGGTCGATCTGGTCTTTCTTCTGCTCGCCCCGGAAGGGGCCGGCGCCGACCATCTGAAGGCGCTCTCACGGATAGCACGCGTTCTGCGCGACCAGGATCTCGTGACGAAGCTTCGTGCAACGGACTCCGCTTCGGCAATCTACGCCTTCCTCAACGAAGAACAGGCTTCCAACGCCGCCTGAGCAATTCCAGGAAGGGTGCGAAGCGGTTTTCCGTCCGGAATTGCATAAACAAAAGGTTAGAGCGGTTCTGCGTTTCCGTGAAAAGCTAAAGCCTGTCGCGTGAAAAGAGATTCACGCGACAGGCTTTAAACTATTGTTTTCATGCATGTCGTTGCCGCAAAACCGCTGCATACTTTTGCGCGACATGCACTAAATGGCTCCCGGACATTCTGCGTTCAAGCGGAATCATTTGCACGCCGCGGTCCAAGTCTTCAGCCTATGCATCAAGAAAAGAGACGCCTGAGCAATCAGGCGTCTTTTTCGTCAAGCGGGCTTACTCCAGGTTCGGCGGCAACGGCTTCGGCCTTCGGTCCGCCCTTGGCCACACCGACCATCGCCGGTCGCAGCACGCGCTCGCCGATCGTGAAGCCTGCCTGGACGACCTGAACCACGGTATTGTTCGGAACCTCGGTGTTCGGCACCTCGAACATCGCCTGGTGGAAGTTCGGATCGAACTTCTGGCCGACCGGCTCGATCTTGCGAACACCGTGGCGCTCCAGCGCTGACAGCATCGAACGCTCGGTCATCTCCACACCCTCGATCAGGGCGTTGAGGCCAACATCGGCACCAGCGCGTGCTTCCGCCGGAATCGCATCGATTGCGCGACGCAGATTGTCCGAGACGGCGAGCATATCGCGGGCAAAGCCGGCGATGGAATAGGATTTGGCATCTTTCACGTCGCGTTCCGTGCGACGGCGCAGATTGTCCATTTCCGCTGCGAGGCGAAGATAGCGATCGCGCAGTTCGGCATTCTCTGCCTTGAGGAGGTCCAACGGATCCGGCTGAACCGCGGCTTCCTGTGCAACATCACCGTTGGATACGGTTTCGGCAGCCGTATCGGCCGCAGTTGCGTCAGGTCCGTTTTTCGTCGTTTCGTCGGTCATGACGTTCTCCGGTTGATGGGTCTTGGGATGTGCCCGATATCGAGGTTTGGCCCGAAAAAATCAAGACTTCGTGACAAAGAAGAGAAAAATCGGTGTTTCCATTTCCAGGCAGATCACAGCGATGCGCGCGAGAGGCGGGAAATGAGCTGAGCCGTATAATCCACCATCGGCACGATGCGTGAATAATTGAGACGGGTCGGCCCGATGACGCCGACGGCGCCGACGATGCGGTCATCCTCATCCATATAAGGAGCCACGATCAAGGAGGAGCCGGAAAGCGAGAAAAGTTTGTTTTCCGAGCCGATGAAGATGCGCACTCCCGGACCGCTTTCCGCAAGATTGAGGATTTCGATCAGGCTCTCCTTTTTCTCGAGATCGTCGAAAAGCATGCGCAGGCGATCGAGATCGGACGGATCGCCCACCCCCTCGAGAAGATTGGCCCGGCCGCGCACGATGAGCTGCGTCGGCTTGGCCGCGTCGGCATTGCCAGCCCAGACGGCGATGCCGCGCTCCACCAGATCCCGCGAAAGCGCATCCAGCTCGTGGCGGACGTCTTCCTTGAGTTTGAGCAATTGTCCGCGCAATTCCGGCAAGGTCTGGCCGCTCATATGCGCGTTCAGGAAATTCGCGGCTTCCACAAGTTGCGAGGAGGTAATGCCCGCCGGCAGCTCGATGATACGGTTTTCCACCTGATCATGTTCGCCGACGAGGACCGCCAGCGCCTTCGTGGGCTCTAGGCGAATGAACTCGACATGTTTCAGCACGGGATCACTCTTGGAAGTGATCACCAGGCCGGCGCCACGTGAAATGCCGGACAGCATGCGGCTTGCCTCGTTCATCATCGCTTCCATCGGCTTATCGCGACCTTGAGCCTGAACCTGACGATCGATGCTGGCGCGCTCCTCGGCCGAAAGATCGCCGATCTGCATGAAGGCGTCGACGAAAAAGCGCAGGCCCAGCTGCGTCGGCAAGCGGCCAGCGCTGACATGCGGTGAATAGATGAGGCCCAATTCCTCGAGATCGCTCATCACATTGCGAACCGAGGCAGGTGAAAGCGACATTGGCAAGAGGCGGGAGAGATTACGCGAGCCCAAGGGTTCGCCATGGTCAAGATAGCCTTCCACAATGCGGAGGAAGATTTCCTTCGAGCGTTCGTCCAGCGCAGCAACGACATCCGAAACCGGCGTTGTCGAGAACCCCATATAGCTTTCAAGTCCGTGCAATTAACCTTTAGGCGAATATAATCCGTCCGTTGCGCATGGCAAAAGGGAAAATGGCGAAAGAGAAAAATGCCGGTACGATGACGCTCGGTCGAAGAGCGTCCGCTTTTCCTTTTGCAAATGTACGCCGTCAATCGTAGAAGCGGTCAACCAACATCAGGAGAACGGCATGCGGCCATCAGGCAGAAAAACCGATCAGATGCGCAAGGTATCTTTCGAGCGCAATTTTTCCAAGCATGCGGAAGGCTCCTGTCTTGTGAAGTTCGGCGACACGCACGTGCTCTGCACGGCAAGCCTTGAGGAGCGCGTGCCGCAATGGCTGCGAAACGGCGGTAAGGGATGGGTGACGGCAGAATATGGCATGCTGCCGCGCGCGACCGGCGAGCGCACGAAGCGCGAGGCCGCAGCCGGTAAGCAGGGCGGACGCACACAGGAAATCCAGCGTCTGATCGGCCGCTCACTGCGCGCCGTTGTCGACCTTCAGGCGCTCGGCGAACGTCAGATCACGATCGACTGCGATGTCATACAGGCGGACGGTGGCACGCGCACCGCATCGATCACCGGCGCCTGGATCGCGCTCCATGATTGCCTGAAATGGATGGAAGCCCGCAACATGATCAAGGTCGATCGGGTGCTGAAGGACCATGTCGCGGCGATTTCCTGCGGCGTCTTCGCCGATCAGCCGGTGATCGACCTCGACTATCTCGAAGATTCCTCCGCCGAAACCGACGCCAATTTTGTCATGACAGGCGCTGGCGGCATCGTCGAAATCCAGGGGACAGCCGAGGGCACGCCCTTCAGCGAGGAACAGTTCACGACGTTGATGCATCTTGCCAAGGCGGGGATCGCCGAGCTGGTGGAACTGCAGAAGCAGGCGATTGCTTGAGGTGACGTCTTGATATCCCCTCGCCCTGCCCCCATCATCCTCTCTCCCCTAATGCATGTCGCGCAAAAGTGTGCAGCGGTTTTGCGGCAACGATATGCATGAAAAACAAAGAGCTAGAGCCTGTCGCGTGAATCTCTTTTCATGCGACAGGCTTTAGAACAGGAAGAGGGTTAGAAGGAGGGCGATCGGAGATGGCGGCTACGCAAGCAATTCTGGAAGGCATTCTGGAAACCGCGCTCTACGCCGACAACCTTGATGCGGCCGAGGCTTTTTACGGCGACGTTCTGGGTCTCGACAAGATCACACGCGCGGGAAACCGGCATGTCTTCTTCCGCTGCGGGCCGGGAGTGCTTCTGATCTTCAACCCACAGGAAAGCCTGAAGCCACCGGGACAGGGCTCCCTGCCCGTGCCCCCGCATGGCACCCATGGCAACGGCCATGCCTGTTTCCGGATTTCCCGGGACAATATCGATGTCATGGCGGAGAAATTGAAGGCTGCCGGCATCGCTATCGAATCTGATTTTCAATGGCCGAACGGCGGTCGTTCAATCTATTTCCGCGATCCGGCGGGCAACAGCCTGGAATGTGCGGAAGCCATCATCTGGCGTCTCGATTAAGGAACAATACATGCGCAAGCTCGATACCAGGACGATTGTGGTTGCCAGCCACAATGCCGGCAAGATCCGTGAGATCCAGGAGTTGATCGGTCCCCTCGGCTTTACCGCCAAGTCGGCCGCGGAGCTCAATTTCATCGAGCCGGACGAAACTGGCACGAGCTTCGAGGAAAATGCGACGATCAAGGCACTCGCTTCCGCAAAGGCAGCCGGCATGCCGGCGCTATCGGACGATTCCGGTATCGTAGTCGATGCACTCGGCGGCGCACCCGGCGTCTATACCGCGAACTGGGCGGACAAGCCGGACGGGACGCGTGACTTCGCCATGGCGATGGAGAAGGTGGAAAAAGCCCTTCAGGAGGCCGGTGCGACAAAGCCGGAAAGCCGTTCGGCGCGATTCGTCAGCGTACTTTGCCTGGCCTGGCCCGATGGGCACACGGAACTCTTCCGCGGCCAAGTGGAAGGCACAGTCGTCTGGCCGCCGCGCGGCACACAGGGCTTCGGCTACGATCCGGTGTTCCAGCCGCTGGGCTACGACGTCACCTTTGGCGAAATGAGCAGCGAGGAAAAGCACGGCTGGAATATTGGAAAGCCGCAGGCGCTCTCTCATCGTGCCCGTGCCTTCAAGCTTTTTGTCGAAACCTGCCTGGAGGCGTAAGCTCGCATCGTGGACACTTTCGATTCGCCAAGCTCGGCTGCACACGGCCTGCATATACTTCCCGACACCGGCGAACCCGGTTTCGGCGTCTATGTGCATTGGCCATTCTGCGCGGCGAAGTGCCCCTATTGCGATTTCAATAGCCATGTTCGCCATCAGCCGGTGGATCAGCCGCGCTTTACCGCTGCCTTCCTGCGCGAGATGGATGCAATGCGGCGGATGAGCGGACCAAAGACCGTCACCAGCATCTTTCTCGGCGGCGGGACACCTTCGCTGATGCATCCGGAAACTGTCGGCGCGATCCTCGAGGGCATTGCCAGGCGGTGGCATGTGCCTGATGGAATTGAGATCACGATGGAGGCGAACCCCTCCAGTGTGGAGGCGGAGCGCTTCCGCGGCTATCGTGCCGCCGGCGTCAACCGTGTTTCGCTCGGCGTGCAAGCTTTGAACGACCGGGATCTCAGATTCCTTGGAAGGCTGCATGATGTCGCCGACGCGCTGAAGGCAATCGGGCTCGCGCGCGAGATTTTTCCGCGCATGTCCTTTGATCTGATCTACGCCCGACCGAACCAGACGGTGAAAGAATGGGAACGGGAGCTGAAGGAGGCTATCTCCTACGCTGTCGATCATCTCTCGCTCTATCAACTCACGATCGAAGAGGGCACGCCCTTCTTTGGCCTCGCAAAGGCCGGCAAGCTGATCGTACCGAATGGCGACCATTCGGCGGCACTCTATGAGGCGACGCAGGAGATCACCGCCGCCGAGGGTATGCCGGCCTACGAGGTCTCCAATCATGCGCGCCCTGGTGCGGAAAGCCGGCACAACCTCACCTATTGGCGTTATGGAGACTATGCGGGCATTGGACCAGGCGCGCACGGACGCGTTTTCCGCGGCTTCGAAAAAATCGCGACGGCAACCGAGCGCAAACCCGAAGCCTGGCTCGAGCTGGTCGAGCGTGAAGGCCATGGCATGATCGATCAGGAAGTGCTCGGCTTCGAAGAACAGGCAGACGAACTGCTGTTGATGGGCTTGCGCCTCAAGGAGGGCGTCGACCTCGCCCGCTGGCAGCAGCTTTCGGGCCGCGACCTCAATCCGAAGCGCGAAGAGTTTTTGCTGGAACAAGGCTTCATCGAACGGATCGGCAATTCTCGGCTGCGCTGCACGCCGGCAGGCATGCTGATCCTCGATTCCGTCGTCGCTGACCTCGCCTGCTGACACCATGCCGGATGCGATCTATATCGATCCGCGCCTCGTCCTTCTCTACGACATCCTGAACCCGGCCGGAGCCGACACGGATTTTTACCTGCGGGCTGCTCGGCCGGGATCGCGTATTCTCGATATCGGCTGCGGCACCGGGCTGCTCACGCGGCTCTTCGCCGCAGCGGGTCATCGGGCGACGGGGCTCGATCCGGCTGCCGCAATGCTCGACGTCGCCCGCGCCAATGACAGGGCCGGCACTGTGCACTGGATCGAGGCGGATGCCAGGGCCTTTTCACTCGGGGAGCGCTTCGATCTCATCACCATGACGGGACACGTCTTCCAGGTGTTCGGCGCCTCGGAGGGCCTGCAAGTTCTCCAAAACGCCCACGCGCATCTGGAGGACGGCGGAAGGCTGATCTTCGAGAGCCGGAACCCGGCTGCCCGCCCCTGGGAAGAATGGACACCGGGATTGAGTGCCAAAACGATCAGGCACGATGACATCGGGGATGTCGATATTCATCACCGGCTCCTGAGCGTAAGGGACGATCTCGTTGCCTTCGAGACCATTCAGCAATTTCGCCGCTCCGGCGAAACACTGACAAGCCGCAGCACCCTCCAATTTCCGACGAAGAACCAGATCGAAAGTCAGCTTCCTTCGGCAGGTTTTTCGGATGTCGTATGGCTTGGCGACTGGCAAGGCGGATCCTGGTCGCCAATGAGCCGCGAGATCATTGCCGTGGCAAGACGCTGATAAGACAACGCGTGAACGCAAATGCGGCGCACTGCTCTCGTTAGCCTGAGGGCCAAACGAAAACGACCGGCAATGCCGGCCGTCCACGTTCGCTTGCAATCTCGCCTACTCGTTGATGAGGCGCTTCAGCAATTCGATCTCATGCGACAACTTGCTGTCGCCGGCGATCAGCTCCTCGATTTTGCGGACGGCGTGCAGAACCGTCGTGTGATCGCGACCGCCGAAGCGGCGGCCGATCTCCGGGAAGGAGCGTGGCGTCAGCGTCTTCGACAGGTACATGGCGATCTGGCGCGGCTTGACGATGACGCGGGTGCGCCGGTTGGAGACCAGTTCCTGCCGCGAGACATTATAATGCCGTGCGACGATGCGCTGGATATCCTCGATCCGCACACGGCGCGGTTCGCCGGAGCCGACGAGATGAGCAAGAAGCTCATCGACGCGTTCGATCGTCAGATTGGGCTCGAAGGAGCGGCGGAAGATAAGCTGGTTGAAGGCACCTTCCAGTTCGCGGCCACTCGCAGTGATGTTCCGTGCGACATGCGACAACAGCTCGGGGGACATTTCCAACGAGGGATCATCCTGGCGGGCCGCTTCCAACCGACGCTTCAGGATTTCCAGGCGCATCTCATAGTCCGGTGCATCGAGCTCGATGGCGACACCACCCTGAAGACGGGAGCGCACGCGCGGATCGAGAGATTCCAGCTCCCATGGCGCGCGATCTGCCGCCACCACAACCTGCTTGGCGCTGTCGAGCAGCATGTTGAGCAGATGGCAGAATTCGTGCTGGATCATCTTACCCTGAAGAAATTGCATGTCATCGATTATCAACAGGTCGATGTGACGCAGCGAATCCTTGAGTGTCAGGGCATCGTTGTCACGAATGGCGGTCGCAAAGCGCCACATGAAATATTCCGCGGTCAGATAAACGACGCGCAAACCGCGCGGATTCTGCACAGCGGCATTGGCGATAGCCTGAAGAAGATGCGTCTTGCCGAGACCGACCGTCGCATGGACGAAGAGCGGATTGAACCGCACGGCGCCCGAACCGGCTTCCGCGATCGTTCTTGCAGCGGCGAGCGCCACACGATTGGAACTACCCTCGACGAAGGTATCGAAGGTGAAGCGCGAGTCGAGCGGCGAGCCAAAGAGGGGTGCTCCGACACTTGCCGGGCGCGCTGCCGATACTACGCCGACCGCCTGCTGTGCCGCCTGGCCAGCGGACTGCGCGGCCGGACGGCGCATCTGGGCAACCGAAGCCGGCTCCGGTGCAGCTGCCTCTTCCACAGCCTTGCTGCCGCCGCGCGTGGCGGTGCGCACCAGGATTTCGACCTTCAATATCTCCGGATCTTCTCCCTGGAACAGGCTGGTGATCAGCTCGAGATAGCGGTTGTTGATCCAGGACTTCAGGAAAGTCGTCGGAACCGTCAGGCGTACCACACTTTTGGAAACCGAATGCAGTTTCAGTCGTGCAAACCAGCTTGCATAGACATCCGGTCCCACCTGAGCCTTCAAGCGCGCGCTGACGCGCTCGAAGAGTACGCCATGTTTCATATCTGTTTTTCCCCCCGCCGCTTCGTGGCAATCCGAGCCAAATGCTTGTGGTGCCTTGTCTCCCTTATTCAACGCACCCGCCGTCATCGAAGTCATTTGCATAATGCCGCCTTCCACATTTCATTCCGTCGGGCGGAAGCCAATAAAGCCGCCCGGGTATTTTCCCGCCATGGCTCGCCAGCGACAGCCTCATGAGCCGCAAGCTTACCGGTTCACACAAACACTGGTCCCCAGCCAAAAGGACCTGCATAAAGATCCCTCTGCGGAAACCGCGATCATGCAGCTCCCGTCATCGAAACCTTCTGCTGGACTGGTCGATCGGTCCTCGCTTTCCAACCGCCAATCCGAACCTTTACTCGATGTTCTCCCTCGCCATGCAAAAAGCCGCTACCGCAGCAATTAAACAAAACTTTCCTGTTCCCGAGCAGCACCTGCTCGAGTCCACACTCATCAACTGTTTGAAAAAACGGGCCGATCTTTGACCCGTTGCAAAAGACAGAGGATCACCGGTCTGCCGACGTGGCAGTTGAGAGCTAACCCTTACAGGTGATGTCCGCGCCCCTTGCTGGACGCCATTTAGGCAGGATCAAAAGCCAAGATCAACGATGAATTTTACGCAAAATTAAGAACCGACCATTGACTCGCGGCGCGCTTTTTGGGTGTCACACGGCCGTCAAAAAAGAATCGCTTTTGAATCAAGGAGATTCCCCGTTGCGGCAATTTAGACACGCGAAAAAAGAAAAAAAATAAAATTGCTCTTGACTCCTTCGGCCTCCCCACCGCCGGAACTAGAGTCGCCCAGCTTGAAAACGTCCTGCTATAAGCTATTGTTTTTGCTTAGATTTTTCTGTCATGCCGATGACATGAAAAGGTAGCCGGATTAACTATAAAGTGTATAACTTCGCGAATCGAAAAAGCCCGGTAAAGTTACCGGGCTAATGACCAGAAAGCGATTGTTCAGCTAAAAATTAGGCGGTCGGAGCCGCCGAAAGAGCCTTCACACGCTGCGCAAGACGGGACACCTTGCGGGAGGCCGTGTTGGAGTGAAGCACCCCCTTGGTGGCGGCGCGCTGCAGTTCCGGCTGCACGGCGCGGAGTGCTTCCTTCGCGCGTTCCGCATCGCCGGACGCGATGGCCTCTTCGACCTGGCGAACGAAAGTGCGAACGCGCGAGCGACGAGCCTTGTTAATTTCGGTACGGCGGGCGATCTTGCGGGTCGCTTTCTTCGCCGAGCTTGTATTGGCCATGAATGCCTCTCTTAAATTCGAACACAACTCCGCCACTGTCGCATCGGCCTGCGGCCATCTGAACCAGCAATGCGGGAGCAATCGCGGAAAACCAGAGCGGCTTTCCGAACCGTGGGCGGGCATATAGCTCTAAAGCGGCGCCACGTCAACGCGCATTTTCAACGAAACCCCGCCTTTCCAGCATGAAGCACGCGAAACAGATTAACGGTTCTTGAAGGCGGGCTTCCGCTTCTCAATGAAAGCGGACATCCCCTCCTTCTGGTCTTCGGTTGCAAACAGACTATGGAACAGGCGCCGTTCGAAGCGCAGGCCCTCCTCCAGCGTGGTTTCCAGAGCTCGGTTCACGGCCTCCTTCGCCATCATGACCGAGGGGCGCGAAAGCGAGGCGATCCTTGCCGCCGTTTCCAGGGCTTCGTCGAGCAGGCGTTCGGGCGCCACCACGCGCGCGACAAGACCGCAACGCTCGGCCTCCGCCGCATCCATCATGCGGCCCGTGAGCACGAGATCCATCGCCTTCGCCTTGCCGACGGCGCGTGTCAGCCGTTGCGAGCCTCCCATGCCGGGGATGACACCGAGCGTAATCTCCGGCTGGCCGAATTTTGCCGTCTCCGATGCAATGATGAAATCACACATCATGGCCAGCTCGCAGCCGCCGCCGAGCGCAAAACCGCTGACGGCAGCAATCACAGGCTTGCGCGCTTTGGCAATCTCGTCCCAGCCGCTGATAAAATCAGCCTTGTAAATATCCGCAAATTCAAGCGGCTGCATCTCCTTGATATCGGCGCCGGCAGCAAAGGCGCGTTCCGAGCCCATGAGAACGATCGCACCCACGGCGTCGTCCGCATGGAACGCGGCATAGGCCTCTCTCAGTTCCCTGAGCACCGTTGAATTCAGCGCGTTCAATGCTTGCGGCCGGTTGAGTGTTATGAGGCCGACGGCATCACGGGTTTCGACGATCAGAGTTTCATAGGCCATGGCTTTTCCTCTCCTACTTCTGGCAGGAGGCGCAATAGAAGGAAGAGCGGCCTGCCTGCACGATGCGGGTGACCGTACCGCCGCAGCCGGGCGTGCGGCAAGCCAGACTTTCGCGGTCATAGACAGAGAAAGAATGCTGGAAATAGCCGAGCGAGCCGTCAGTCTGAATATGATCGCGCAAGGACGAACCGCCGGCAGCGATCGCATCGGCGATGACGTCACGGATGGCCGTGACCAGGAGGTTCAATTCCTCCTTCGGCTTACCACTCTTCGTCACCAGTGTGCCAGCAGCACGCATGGGCAGAAGATGCGACCTCCACAGCGCTTCGCAGGCATATATATTGCCGAGGCCGGCGATATTCCTCTGGTCCAGAAGCGCAGTTTTCAGTGGCTGCGTCTTTCCCTTGAAACGTTCGGCGAGATAGGCAGCACTTAACTCGTTTCCGGTCGGTTCCGGCCCGAGATCACGGAAGGAGGGATGAGCTACGAGATCTTCCCGTCTCACGATATCCATGAAGCCGAACCGGCGCGGGTCATTATAGATGACACGACGCCGACCCGTCGCATCTTCCAGATGAAAGACCACATGGTCGTGCTTCTCGTCCTTGGAACGGACGTAATGGAAATCGCCCGGCATTTTTGCCTTTGCGTCCTCCTCGATGCGAAATGACCCGGACATGCCGAGATGGGCGATCACGGTCACGCCGTCATCGAGATCGATCAGCAGATATTTGGCCCGGCGGCCGAGCCCGATGATGCGGCGGCCGGACGCCTGACTTTCGAATTTTTCCGGAAAGGGAAAACGCAGATCCTGCCGGCGCAGTTCAAGCTTCGAGAGCAGCGCGCCTTCCATGGCTGGTGCGAGACCGCGTTTAACCGTTTCGACTTCTGGCAATTCCGGCATGAGAACCCATCTAATTGTTTCAACCGCTTGCGATGTGCGTTATAGCGCCAAGGTGCCGCGGGCGTGACTGTGGCCCACAGATAGCGCCGCGCCGATCGTTTCGCTATGGTCGGTATGCGATTTCAAGTAACGGAGTGTTCGATGTCAGAAAGCCGCACCTCCGCCGATGGCGGCATGGAAACATCCTATGGCTACCGCGAGGTGGCCGAAGGCGAGAAGCAGGGTCTCGTCAACGATGTGTTCCATAAGGTCGCCAAGCGCTACGATATCATGAACGATGTCATGTCCATGGGTCTGCACCGGGCCTGGAAGGACGCAATGATCGCCGCGCTCAATCCGCGCAAGGAGCAGGGCTACAAGGTTCTCGACGTGGCCGGCGGTACCGGAGACATCGCCTTTCGCATTGTCGAGGCTTCGATCCGCATGGCACATGCCACGGTGCTGGACATTAATGGCTCCATGCTCGCCGTCGGCGCCGAGCGGGCTGCCAAGAAAAAGCTCTCGGAGAACCTCACATTCGTCGAAGCCAATGCCGAAGACCTGCCCTTCGAGCCGAACAGTTTCGACGCCTATACGATCGCCTTCGGCATTCGCAACGTGCCCCATATCGATGTGGCGCTGAAGGAAGCCTATCGCGTGCTCAAACGCGGGGGGCGGCTGCTGGTGCTGGAATTTTCCGAAGTGGACATGCCGCTTCTCGATCGCGTCTATGATGCCTGGTCCTTCAATGCCATCCCTCGTTTCGGCAGAGCAATCACCGGTGAAAGCGAGCCCTATCAATATCTCGTTGAATCGATCCGCAAATTCCCGAACCAGGAGAACTTCGCGGCGATGATCCGGGCAGCCGGCTTCTCGCGCGTGACCTTTACCAATTATAGCGGCGGCATCGCGGCGCTGCATTCAGGCTGGAAGCTCTGAAGCATGGCGTCAGAATATATGAAGCGATTTTCAGGCGCTGTCATGCGAGACACACATAAACAATGAGCGCATTCGGGGCATATTTCCGGCTTGTCCGGGTGGGCTGGATTCTCGTGCGCGAAGGAGTCATTTCCGCGCTTCCTTCGGAAGGCCTTCCGCCCTCCGTCGGCCTCGCCAAGTCCTTCTTCGGCCTCTTTGCGCGCAATCGCGCCATGCTGAAGACGCGGAGCGACCGGCTTTCCAAGGCGGTGGAGCGTCTTGGGCCGTCCTATGTCAAGATCGGTCAGTTCCTGGCAACTCGACCGGATGTCGTCGGCGTCGATTTTGCCAACGACCTGTCGCAGCTCCAGGATAGCATGGCCTTCTTTCCGCTTGCGGCCGCCAAAAGCAGTATCGAGGGATCGCTCGGCCGGCCGATGGGGGAGCTCTATGCCAGTTTCGGCGATCCGATTGCGGCCGCCTCGATCGCCCAGGTGCACCCGGCCGAAGTCAATGCGCCCGAGGGCCGCAAGAAAGTCGCTGTGAAGGTCGTACGCCCCGGCGTGCGCCAGCGCTTCAACCATGACATCGAAGCCATGTACCTCGTCGCGCGCATGCAGGAGCGGCTCATGCCTTCCAGCCGGCGCCTGAAGCCGGTCGAAGTGACCAGGACGCTGGAGCAGACGACGAAGGTGGAGATGGACCTTCGCCTGGAGGCGGCAGCGCTTTCCGAGATCGCGCAAAACACCGAAAAGGATGCGGGGTTCCGTGTCCCCAAGGTGGACTGGGAACGTACCGGACGCGACGTCATCACCATGGAATGGATCGACGGCGTCAAGGTCTCGGACGTCGAGGGGCTGAAGGCGGCAGGACACGACCTCAACAAGATCGCCGATACGCTGATCCAGTCCTTCCTGCGCCATACGCTGCGCGACGGCTTCTTCCATGCCGACATGCATCCCGGCAATCTCTTCGTCGATTCGAACGGCATGATCGTAGCGGTCGACATGGGCATTGTCGGACGGCTTGGAAAGAAGGAGCGCCGATTCCTGGCCGAGATTCTCTACGGCTTCATTACGCGCGATTACGTCCGCGTCGCGGAAGTGCATTTCGAAGCGGGCTATGTGCCGGCGCATCATAATGTCGAGAGCTTTGCCCAGGCAATTCGCGCGATCGGCGAGCCGATCCACGGCCAGCCTGCGGAAACGATCTCCATGGGCAAGCTCCTGACGCTGCTGTTCGAAGTGACCGAGCTCTTCGACATGGCGACGAGACCGGAACTTGTCATGCTGCAGAAGACCATGGTGGTCGTCGAAGGGGTGTCGCGCATGCTCAATCCGCGCTTCAACATGTGGAAGGCATCGGAACCGGTTGTCGGCGACTGGATACGTGACAACCTTGGACCGAAGCGGATCGTCACCGACCTGCGCGACGGTCTGAAGGCCGCCGTGAAGCTTGCGGAAGCAGCGCCCGACATTGCGGCGAAGACGGAGAAATTCCACACGGAACTTCTGCAGATGAGCGAACACGGACTTCGCTTCGATCAGCAGACGGCGGAGGCGATCGGCAAAGCCGAGGCACGCCATAGCCGCTCCGGCCGCTTCGCGCTCTGGATCATTGCGCTGACACTCCTCTATATTGCCTGGCTTTTGAGCTAAGTTTGCGCTGATATTCTTCCCTCATTTCCGGAAATGACGCGACAAAGACATCCTGTGTTCGGTATTTGGGATATCCCATCATGGGAAAAGGTCGCTTAGTCTCGCTTTTTATGGGTTAGAGGGATGCGAGCGGAAAACCGCACGCAGTTTTCCTCATCCCGCTCTACTGCATGCTTCCTTAAATCGGAGCCGATTCAAGGATAAAAATATGCAGCAATTCAAAGTGCTACAGCGACCTTTGTGCGTCTGAAAGGCGCATGGCGCTGTAGAGGAGATCTGGCAGATGGAGCAAGAAAGTCCCGGCATCGAGCTTTCCGGACAACCACTCGGCTTCGCCGACCTGGTGCGGATCGGCGCGGGCAAGGGATTGCTCTCGGCTGCCCCCGCAGGAATGGCCCGCGTGGCGGCGGCGCGCTCCATCGTCGAACGGACAATCGAATCCGGCCTGCCGGTCTATGGTTCCACCACAGGCGTGGGCGCCATGAAGGATGTCGAGTGGTCGCCGGAAGATCTCGACGCCTTCAATCTTGGTCTCGTACGCGCCCATCACTTCGGGACCGGGGCTCCATTTTCCTGTGCGGTCGTGCGCAATGCCATGGCAATCCGCGTCAACACGGCGCTGACCGGAAGGGTCGGCTGCACGCCTGAACTGGTTGAGGCCTATCTCAAGCTTCTTGAAGCCGACATCATTCCCGTCGTCCGCCGCACCGGCTCGATTGGTTGTGCGGACATCGGCCTCATGGGCCAGATCGGCGCCGTTCTGACTGGCGCCGGAGAGGCGGTTTATCGGGGGCGTCGAATGCAGGCGGCAGCGGCCTTCGAAGCCGCCGGGCTCGCACCCTTCAGGATGGCGCCACGCGACAGCCTTGCCTCGCTCAGCATCAACGCCGTGAGTTTTGCAGCCGCTGCCGAGACCACACGCAATGCCGCCGCCTCGATCCGGATTCTGCTCGCGACCGGTATGATGGCATCGGGCGCGCTAGGCGCCTCGCGCGATCCCTGGTTATCGGTTCGCCACGTTGGAACGGCACGGGAGGCCCTGATCGGTTCCTGGCTCTGCAACGCATCGGACGACTGGCAGTGGCCGGTCGCGACCCATATTCAGGATCCGCTCAGCCTGCGCATGATCGCCCAGGTCTTCGGAGCCGTCATTGAAAATCTGCTGACCGCAGGGCACAAGATCCTCGCCGCCACCGGCCGCTCAGACGACAATCCCGTTGTCGTCGAGGAAAGAGTGATGACCTCGGGGGGCTCGCTGCCGCTCGACGTGACCATTCTTCTTGAAGGTGCGGCAATCTGCTTGGCGCATGCAGCACGCAACGCCTTCAATCGCTGCGTGGTGCTCGGCAACGGGCAGCGCCGCGGCCTGCCCGTCAATCTCGTGCCGGAAGGCCGGATCGCGACCGGCTTCGGACCGATCATCAAGCTCGCCGGCGAGATCTTCTCTCGCGTGCTGTCGATGTCAAATCCGGTATCTGCTCAGTCGTTAGTCGTGGCCGCCGGCATGGAGGACGAAGCGGCCTTCCTGCCGCTCGTCATCGAACGCTTCGACCGGCAGATGCGCGCTCTGAAACGTCTTGCCGCGCTCGAAGCGCTGCTTTCGGCTCAGGCGATGGATATTCTTGGCGACACGCCGAGCGGTGTCGCCCGAATGCTCTACGACGTCGTGCGCCGGCATGCCGCCTACTATGTCGTCGATCGACCGCTTTCAGCGGAAGTGGAGGCAATCGAGGAGGAACTCGCCTCTGACGCCTTCGTTTCCGAGCTGATCGCACAAGTACCGATCGTCGCTTTCGACGATTTCTTCGCACTCGGCTCGGTGGAGCGCATAGAAGACCGGCTGTACCGAGACACAATTCCGGCATGATCATTCCAGACTGACGGAGAAAGCGACATGGCTGATTTCGATCTCGTTCTCCAGGGTACGTTGGTTCTGCCGAAACGCATCGTCGAGGAGGGATATGTCGCCGTCAGCGGCGGCCGGATCGCCGAAATCGGCATCGGCGTCCCGCCGGCGGCAAGCGAGCGACATCTGCTCGGAAAGGCGCTGATCCTGCCGGGCGCGATCGATGCACAGGTGCATTCGCTTTCCCAGAGGGATCAGGAGGATTTCATCTGGTCGACCCGCTCAGCTGCGGCCGGTGGTGTGACGACGATCGTCGATATGCCCTATGACGAAGGCAATCTCGTCT
The DNA here is from genome assembly GCF_041357635.1 of Sinorhizobium sp. CB7. Lineage (NCBI taxonomy): Bacteria > Pseudomonadati > Pseudomonadota > Alphaproteobacteria > Hyphomicrobiales > Rhizobiaceae > Sinorhizobium > Sinorhizobium sp. CB7. The sequence continues at coordinate 103,866 of NZ_JAULLL010000007.1, read as the reverse complement.
GCTCGGCATCAGCGGTGAAGAAGAAAATCGACCACGCCTCGCCGCAGGCGCGCGTCGATTTTGCGCTTTATGGCACGGTCGATCCCGAGGAGGGGCCGGCGCGCATCCGCGAGATGGTGGAGGCTGGCGTGGCCGCCTTCAAATTCTCGACCTTCGGCACCGATCCGAAGCGCTTTCCGCGTATTCCCCCTGCCCTGCTCGACGCCTGTTTCTCCGCCATCGCGCCGACGGGGCTGACGGCCGGCGTGCATAACGAGGATGACGAAGCAGTCAGGGCCTATATGGCGCAGGTGAAGGCGAGCGGAATTACGGACTGGCGCGCTCATGGCCTGTCGCGGCCGCCGATCACCGAACTGCTCGCCATGCACACGATCTTCGAAACCGGCGCCCATACCGGCTGCCCGGCACACGTGGTGCATTGTTCGCTCGGGCGCGGTTATGACATCGCACATGCCTATCGGCGCGACGGCTTCGAGGCTACCGTGGAATGCTGCATCCATTATCTCACGCTCGACGAGGAAAACGACGTCAGGCGGCTCGGCGGCAAGGCGAAGATCAACCCGCCCATCCGCCCTCGCGCCGAGGTCGAAAAGCTCTGGCGCAAGGTGGCAGAAGGCGTAGTCTGGCTGGTCTCGACCGATCATGTGAGCTGGTCGGAAGATCGCAAGACCAATTCCGACATGCTGGCCAATGCTTCAGGCGTGCCCGGTCTCGAGGTCATGGTGCCGCTCTTCGTCAAGGGCGCCCTCGAGCGCGGCATTCCGCTGACCTGGGCGGCTAGACTGATGGCGCAGAACCCGGCGCGACATTTCCGGCTCGACCATTGCAAGGGTGCGCTGACACCCGGCAAGGATGCCGACATTACCGTGCTGGAACCGCGCGAAATGATCTATGATGCCGCTGCGAGCGGCAACAATGTCGTCGGCTGGAGCCCCTATGACGGCATCCGGCTGCCCTGGACGGTTTCTGCGACCTATCTGCGCGGCAAGAAGATTGCCGAGGATAACAGCGTGCTGGCCGAGCCCGGCACCGGCAAATTCGTCCGGCCGCGGCCGCATCATGCCATTGCGGGGGGCATCGCATGAGCCGCAACCTTCCCGTCAATGCCGGCCGGATCGCCGAAGACATCAGCGCGCTTTCGAAGATAACCGAACCGGATCATCCCTGGACCCGCCGCGCCTTCTCGCCGCTCTTTCTGGAAGGTCGCGCCTACATAGAGGCGCGGATGAAGGCAGCGGGGCTGGAAACAAGGATCGATGCCGGCGGCAATCTGATCGGCCGCCGGAAAGGAGCGAAGCCGGGGCTGGGTACGATCATGGTCGGCTCGCATTCCGATACGGTCCCTGACGGTGGCCGCTTCGACGGCATTGCCGGCGTCGTCGCGGCGCTGGAAATAGCACGTGCACTGAAGGACAGAGGCATCGAACTCGACCATGATCTCGAGATCGTCGATTTCCTGGCGGAGGAAGTCAGCATCTTCGGCGTCTCCTGTATTGGCAGCCGTGGCATGACCGGGCAATTGCCCGAAGCCTGGCTCGGCCGTGTCAGCGGTGATCGCGACCTTGCCCAAGGGATCGGCGAAGTCGGCGGCGATCCATCCGTCCTGCTTTCGCAGACGCGGCCTGATCTTGCGGGCTTTCTCGAACTGCATATCGAACAGGGTCCGGTGCTGGAAGCGGAAAGCAAAGACATCGGCATCGTGACCGCGATTGCCGGCATCAGCCGCATCGAGATCACTGTCGAAGGCCGTGCCGACCATGCCGGCACGACGCCGATGGACCGGCGTGCCGACGCACTGGTCGCGGCGGCGCAACTGGTGCTCGACATTCGCAATGCCGCTGCGGAACTTGCGCAAACACCGGGTCATTTTGCGGCGACCGTCGGCGAATTCCGTATCGAGCCGAATGCGGCCAATGTAGTGCCGGCGAAGGTCGTGATGCTGATCGACGGCCGCGCGGAAATCCGAGACGACATGGAAACGTTCTGTCACTGGCTGGACCAACATGTGGAAAAGTTGGCCTTGACTTACGGAGTCACCATCAGGACCCCGAACCGCGTCTCCGACAACTTCCCGACGACGGGCGATTCCGATCTGCTCGAAACGCTGGAGCGCGCCTGCGATACGGTCGGCGCCAGGCATCGCCGCATGGCTTCGGGCGCCGGGCACGATGCCGCCTGGATCGCCAAGGTGGCGCCGGCGGCCATGATCTTCGTGCCGTGCAAGGAGGGACGCAGTCACTCGGCAGACGAATGGGCCGAGAATGACGATATCGCGCTTGGTGCCGCCGTGCTCTACGAGGCGGTGCGGGTGATGGACAGGACGCTTACTCAGGAGAAGGTCGATGGGACGCGTACTCGTTGAGAAAGATGTCGAGGCGGCCGTCAAGGGAGGCTCGGTCTATGCCGCCGGCGGTGGCGGCTGGGCCGATCATGGCCGGATGCTTGGCTATGCCGCCGTCACGATCGGCAAGCCCGAACTGGTCTCGATCGACGAATTGAAGGACGACGACTGGATTGCCACGGCGGCGGCGATCGGCGCTCCGGCTTCCACCACGCCCTGGGAGATGCAGGGCGTCGATTACGTGAAAGCCGTCCAACTCCTGCAGGAGGAACTGGGCGAAAGACTCTCAGGCCTGATGATCGGCCAGAACGGCCGCTCCTCGACGCTGAACGGCTGGTTGCCGTCGGCGATCCTCGGGACCAAGGTCGTGGACGCCGTCGGCGATATCCGTGCCCATCCGACGGGCGATATGGGGTCGATCGGGATGGCGGGATCGCCGGTACCGATGATCCAGACGGCCGTCGGGGGTAATCGCGCCGAAAACCGCTATATCGAGCTGGTGGTGAAGGGCGCGACCGCCAAGATCTCGCCGATCCTGCGCGCCGCGGCCGACCAGTCAGGTGGATTCATCGCAAGCTGCCGCAATCCGTTGCGCGCCTCCTATGTTCGTGCGCATGCCGCGCTTGGCGGCATTTCGCTGGCGCTGGCGCTCGGCGAGGCCATCATCGCGGCCGAGAAGAAGAATGGCCATGCGGTCATCGATGCGATCTGCAAGACGACGGGAGGGAATATTCTCGCTGAGGGGATGATCACCAGCAAGAATGTCGTCTATACGAAGGAAGCCTTCGATATCGGCTCCATCGGAGTAGGCCAAGGCGAGACGGCTGTCACCCTCCATGTGATGAACGAATACATGGCCGTGGACGATGCGAACGGTAAGCGGATCGCGACATTTCCGTCAGTGATCACCACGCTCTCGCCAGACGGAGAGCCGTTGAGCGTCGGGCAATTGCACGAGGGCATGCAGGTCTTCATCCTGCACGTGCCGAAGGAGATCATTCCTCTTTCCGCCAGCGTCCTCGATCCGACAGTCTATCCTTCCGTGGAAAAGGCGATGGGGATCGATCTGGCAAGCTACGTGCTGGCAGGAAAAGGCGACTGACAACAGCCATGGAGCGGAACATGGCGCGGGATGCCGGCCTTGAAGAACTGCTGCAAGATGCGCTGGGTGACCGACCGGGGCTTGCCGGCAAGGCCATGTTCGGCGGATGGGCGTGCTCCTGAATGGCAACCTTTTGTGCGGCGCCCGCGAGGACGGGATGCTCGTAAGACTCGGCAAGGGTAATGACGGCTGGGCGTTGGAGCAGCCGGGCGTTATCCGGATGCTCTCCGGCGGAAGGCCGATGCAGGACTGGGTACGGGCCGGGCCGGAGGCTTATGGCAACGACGCGCTGAGGGAGCGATTGCTGAATGCGGCGCTGGCCTTCGTCGAATCCCTGCCGGGTAAGTAAGGAATTGAATTATGTGTTCGACGGCAAAGTGCCCCTCACCTAGCCCTCTCCCCGCTCGCGGGGAGAGGGAACCGATCCTGCCTAGTGGTAACTAGAGCAAGTGATCGATCTTGTCGTCCCCTCTCCCCGCAGGCGGGGAGAGGGTTAGGGTGAGGGGCATGGCACGCTATACCCAAAGGAAAGCACCACCATGCCGAAAGCCAATCCACGTCATCCGAAATTCCCCATTCCGGGCGGTCCGGAGCTGCGCGCCAAAGGCTGGCGGCAGGAGGCCCTGCTACGGCTGCTGGAAAACGTCCTTGCCGTCGGCGAGGACCCGGACAATCTCGTGGTCTATGCGGCACTCGGCAAGGCGGCACGCAACTGGGCGGCCCATAAGGCAATCGTCAAAGCGCTGACGGAGATGGAGGAAGATCAGACGCTGCTGATCCAGTCCGGCAAGCCGATCGGGCTCGTGAAAACGCATGCGAGGGCACCGCTCGTCATCATGGCGAACTGCAATATCGTCGGCCAATGGGCGAAAGCCGAGGTCTTCTACGAACTGCAGCGCAAGGGTCTGATCTGCTGGGGCGGGCTGACGGCCGGCGCCTGGCAATATATCGGCAGCCAGGGGGTCATCCAGGGCACCTACGAGATCTTCATGCGCATTGCCGAGCGACGCTTCGGCGGCGATCTCCTCGGCCGCTTCGTGCTGACCGCCGGCCTCGGCGGCATGGGTGGCGCGCAGCCGCTCGCCGGACGCATGGCGGGCGCTGCCATCCTCTGTGTCGACATCGATCCGGGACGCGCGAAGAAACGCCAGCAGATCGGCTATCTGCAGGACATCGCCCCGGATCTAGACACCGCACTTGCAATGATCGAGGCGGCGGTGAAGGAGAAGCGGGCATTGTCTGTCGGGTTCGTCGGCAATGCGGCGGAGATCTATCCGGAGATAGCGCGACGCGGCATCGTGCCGGATGTCGTCACCGATCAGACCTCGGCGCATGACCTCGTCTATGGATATGTGCCGAAGGGCATGAGTCTCGAGCAGGTCAGGGAGCTGCGCGAAGACGGCCAGGGGCAATTGATGGCGGCGAGCCGAGCCTCGATCGTCGAGCATGTGAAGGCGATGCTGCACTTTCAGAAGAAGGGCGCGGAGGTCTTCGACAATGGCAACCTGATCCGCACGCAAGCCCGCGAAGGCGGCCTCACCGACGCCTTCGATATCCCGATTTTCACCGAGGCCTATCTCCGGCCACTCTTTTGTCGGGCCATCGGCCCCTTCCGCTGGATGGCTCTTTCCGGCGAGGAGAGCGACATCGCCCGCATCGACGATCTGTTGCTCGAGATGTTTCCGGACAACAAGATCATCACCAATTGGATTCGCCTTGCCCGCGAGCACGTGCCTTTCGAGGGTCTGCCGGCACGGATCGCCTGGCTTGGCCACGGCGAGCGCACGGCACTCGCCCGCCGCGTCAACGGGCTGGTGGCGGGCGGTGAGCTAAAAGGCCCGATCGCCTTTTCGCGCGATCACCTCGATGCCGCTGCCATGGCGCATCCGAACATCATGACCGAGCGGATGCGCGATGGCTCGGACGCCATCGCCGATTGGCCATTGATCGATGCGATGATGCTCTGCTCCTCGATGGCCGATCTGGTCGTCGTTCATTCGGGCGGCGGCGGCTATGCCGGCTACATGACGAGCTGCGGCGTGACTGTGGTCGCCGATGGATCCGATGCCGCCGACGAGAGGCTGGACCATGCGCTGACCAACGATACGGCGCTCGGCGTCATGCGCTATGCGGATGCCGGTTACGAGGAGGCACTGGATGAAGTGGTGAAAAAGGATGTGCCCTATATCCGGCTTTAGCGTTTCAGCGCTTCATGGAAAACGCCGAGCCGCTCTAACCTTGTTTTTACGCAATTCCGGACGGAAAACCACTGCGCACTTTTCCTGGAATTGCTTAGCGGCTATTCTTGTCAGGCTTCACGGGCTATGGTTCTGACGAATTTCTCGATAGCGCAGAGAGCTGCCTGTGATCCCCTGGACCCTATTGGATACCGCGAAAATTCCCAATGGCGGCGGAGAGCTCCGCCTCAAGCAGCGCGGTCAGGAATTTTCGATCATGCTCGGTCCGATCGAGCTGATGAACAGCCGCCTCAGCGGATCGGAAAAGGCGCTTGCCACCCTGTCCTGCGAGAGAATTCGCGATCGGTCCCGGCCGCATGTGCTGATCGGCGGGCTCGGCATGGGTTTCACCTTGCGCGCCGCGCTTGGCGAACTCGGCGCCGATGCGACGATATCCATCGCGGAACTGGTTCCCGCCGTCATAGACTGGGCACGCGGGCCGATGGCCTCCATCTTCGACGGATGCCTCGATGATCCGCGCGTGGCGATCCATGAAGGCGATGTCGCGACTCTTATCCGGTCCGGCAAGGCCAGCTACGATGCGATCCTGCTTGATGTCGACAATGGTCCCGACGGCCTGACCCATGAAGCCAATGACCGTCTCTACGATTTTGCCGGACTGAATGCCGCGCGAAAGGCGCTTCGTCCGGGAGGCGTGCTTGCCGTATGGTCGTCGGCCCCGGACCCGAAATTCACCAAAAGGCTGCGTGACGCAGGCTTCATGGCCGAAGAGGTCAAAGTCCGGGCAAACGGTGCGCGCGGCGGCGCGAAACATAAGATCTGGATCGCCGTCAACGCGATGCGGTAGAACGCGATTGCAAAGGCGACATCACAGATGCCCCGTTTCGGCCGGAACCTGGTCGAACCTGTCATGGCGGCCATCGATGAAGGCGATGGGAGCCGAGGCGAGCTCCTCGGGGCTGGCATCATCGAGACAGTTGACGGAGATCGCATAAAACCTGCCCCCGAGCCCTTCGCTTTCACCCCAACCGAAGGAACTGACTCCACAGTTCCTGCAAAAAAGGTGGTGCAGCTTGTGCGGGCCAAACTGATACTCGCCAAGCGTTTCCTCGCCTGAGAGCAGACGAAAATCATCCGGCATCGCCACGGCCAGCCAGTTGCGCTTTTTCAGACAGATCGAACAATTGCAGCGGAAGGTCCCTGCGGACAGATCGAGATTCGTCTCGTAGGTGACCTCGCCGCAATGGCAGCTTCCGTGGTAGATCCTCTTCATCATTCGCTCTCCCTTCGGGCCGTTGCAGTTGCATAAGCAACGAATTTCTCGAGAGCCTCCTCCCACCCCTCGGACTGAAGCTTGAACTCCTTGTCGCTGGGCAGTTCCCATTTGCGGAAGACAAGTCGCGTGCCCTCGTCTTTCTCCTGAAGCTCGATGGTCACCTGCATTTCATGACCGGGCCTGCCGGGCTCGCTCTCCCAGGCGAAGGTGAAGACCAGACGCTCCGGTGGCCGAATTTCGAGATAGCGGCCACTGCACCAGTAATCCTTGCCATCCGCACTGCGGATGCAGGTGCGCCAGGCACCGCCTTCGCGCAAGTCGATCTCCACCGAAGGTGCGGTGCAATTGTGAGGCCCCCACCAGCGCGCAAGATGCTTCGGATCCGTCCAAAGACGGAAGACCAGGTCGCGGGGCGCATCGATCTCCTTGAAGAGCACGATTTCGCGACGAGTTACCCTTATCCCTTCACCGTCTTCCTTCATCTTCGCTGCTCCCTTGCTTCAATGTCCCGGCATAGGCCTCCAGCCGGTCGAGGCTTTCACTCCAGAAAAGACGGTAGGTCTCGAGCCAGTCATCAACCTGCCGCAGCGGCGCCGTCTTCAGTCGGCAGGGGCGCCATTGCGCTTCCCGACCTTTCGTGATGAGGCCCGCCTTCTCCAGGACCTTGAGGTGCTTCGACACGGCCACAAGCGACATGTCGAATGGTTCCGCCAATTCCGAAACAGAGGCCTCTCCTCGTGCGAGACGGGCCAGAATCGCTCTGCGGGTCGGGTCGGCCAGGGCGGAAAGCGTTGTGCTTAAGGCGTCCATTGCAGATTATAAACCACTAAGTTAATTAACTTATAAGTTAAGTAAAGATTTTGGACTTGGGAGTCAAGACCTGGACACGGCCTGGAGCAAGCTGATCATGCTTCCTGTGGATTTTCTGATAGGGCCGCAGGAGCGATTGCGATCCTGCAGCGTGCAGGGTCAATCAAGGCCGGTGAGCCGGCGTGACCGCATTTGACACTTCGATCAGATTGTCATCCGGGTCGCGGAAATAGACGGACTGAATGGGTCCGGTTGCGCCGGTACGGTTTACAGGACCTTCCTCGATGCCGACACCGGCGCTGCCCAGATGGGAAATCACGTCCTGCAAAGGTGTTTCGGCAATGAAGCAGAGATCGGCGGAGCCTGGAACCGGATGCCTGGCCTTTGGTTCGAATTCCCGGCCGGCCTGATGCAGGTTGATTTTCTGACGGCCAAAAACGAGTGCTTTGCGTCCCTCACCGAAGGTCTCGATCGTCATGCCGAGTACATGGGAATAGAAATCGCAGGTCTTTTCAATGTTGGCAACCGTCAGCACCAGATGATCGAGATGGTCGATGCGGATCATGGATCTATCCTCAGCGCGTTGAAAGCCTCGCAGCCCCGAGCGCGGACGCAAATGCGGCTACCAGCAAGGCAAGGATGAAGAAGACCACGGCCGACCAGCCGTCGGCAAGCCAAAAGTAGCCGCCGATCGAACCGGCAACACTCGATCCCAGATAATAGGCGAGCAGATAAAGCGAAGAGGCATGTCCTTTGGTATCGCGCGCCAACCGGCCGACGAGGGCGCTTGCCACCGAATGGGTGACGAAGAAGCCGACGGTCACCAGGACGATACCGAGAATAATGAGCGACAGTGATGAAGCGAGCGTGACGGCAGCACCCGCGGCAGCAATGATGATACCGATCGGCATCACCATGAAATGGCCATAGCGATCACCCAGCAGACCTGCCGCCCAGGATGCAATGATGCCGAAGAGATAGACGGTGAAGATCAGGCCCAGCTCCGTCTGGTTGAGATCGTAGGGGTCGGCGACCAGCCGGAAGCCGGCATAGTTATAGACCGTAACGAAGGCCCCCATCGCCAGGAAGCCGATCGCAAACAGCAAGGGCAGTGCGGGATTGCGCATGTGACCGAACCAGGCTTTCAGATGGAAGGCCATCTCGAAGCCCTTGCGCCGCACGAAATTGCGGGAAGGCGGTAGAAGCACCAAGAACCCGGCCGCACAGAGGAGGCCAAGCATGCCGAGCACCGCAAGCGCAGGGCGCCAGCCGAAGAATTCCGCGATGGTACCGGTGACAACACGTCCGGCCATGCCGCCAAAGGCATTACCGGCGATATAGAGGCCCATGCTGGAACCGAGGCTGCGCGACTCGACCTCCTCCGCCAGATAGGTCATGGCGACTGCCGGGACGCCACCGAGCAGAAAGCCCTCCAGCGCCCGGATAAACAGAAGAATGTGCCAGCCCGGCACTAGCGCACAGGCGATGGTACAGATCGCTGCTCCCATCAAAGAGGCAAACATCAGACCACGACGGCCCATGCCCTCGGAAACCGCGGCGGCGCAAAAAATCGCAAGCGCAAGAAAGCCGGTTGAAAGCGACAGCGACAAAGAACTTGCGGCCGGACTGACTCCGAATTCGTCTGAAAAAATCGGCAACAGCGGCTGCACGCAATAAAGCAGCGAAAATGTCGCGAAGCCGGAGAGAAACAGCGCGAGACTGGCTCGGCGAAACTCAGCCGTGCCCCGCGTCAGAAACGTCTTAACGGCGACATCTTCTTTCGCCGCAACAGAAGGACAATTCTCCGGAATATCTGAGATCGTTTCGATTGTGACGTCGGACATGAGATCAAAACCTTTTTCTGATTTCGATCTAGCCACACCGCCTCCATTTGTCCAATATATGGGACAGGCAATCTCAATATGTTTGGGAGATAACGATGGAGCTGCGTCACCTTCGCTATTTCCTCGCCTTGGCAGAGGAGAGGAATTTTACCCGGGCAGCGGCAAAACTCGGCATCGGCCAGCCGCCACTGAGCCAGCAGATTCGCGACCTGGAAGACGAGGTCGGTGCCGCGCTCTTTCATCGCGTGCCGCATGGGGCGGAGCTGACGGCAGCGGGTGCGGCCTTTCTGATTGAGGCAAAGGTCGCCGTGGCCGCCGCCGAAAAAGCCAAGCTCGCCGCAAAGCGCGCCAATCGCGGCGAGACGGGTCGGCTGTCTCTCGGCTTCACCGCGTCCGCCACCTATAACGCCATCGTCAGCGGAACAATCCGGCGCTTTCGCAACCAGTGGCCAGACGTGCGCCTCTCGCTCGCGGAGATGAACAGCAATGTTCTGACGGAGCTCGTGGTGCGCGGCGAACTCGACGCTGCCTTCATTCGTCCTGGGCTGGGGGATCCGAAGGGCGTACGGCTGAAGCGGATCGTCGACGAGGCGATGCTGATCGCTCTGCCTGTAAGCCACCCGCTGGCGAAGCGGGAGCGGCTGCCGCTTGCCGCGTTGGCGGGAGAGGCTTTTGTCCTCTTCCCGCGAACGGTCGGTCTCAGCCTTTATGACGATATTGCGCAGGCCTGTCGCAGTGCCGGTTTCGAACTCTCGGCGGCGCAGGAGGTGCCGCAAATACCCTCGGTGATCAACCTGGTCGCGGCCAACCTCGGCGTTTCGATCATTCCGGCCTCGGTCGCGCACATCAAGCTCGACGGTGTCACCTATCGGCCGATCGAAGGGCCGGCGCCCGTGGCGCGTCTGGCGCTTGCCGTTCCCCTAGGGCATCGTTCGCCTGTCACGGACAATCTGATCAGCCTGCTGCCTTAGACTCCTGTTTTCATGCATGTCGTTGCCGCAAAACCGTTTCACACTTTTGCGCGACATGCAGTCACGGATCCCAATAGGGCGGATCGCCGAAAGCCTGCTTCAGATGCTGCGCCACGGCGCGCAGCTTGGCCGAGGCATGCCGCCCTTCCGGATGCGCCATATAGATGAATTCCGGCTGCGGCCGATAGCCGACATCGATTTCGACAAGCGAACCGGCCTTGATAGCAGGGCCGGCGATGAAGGCCGGTAGCAGTGCGATCCCAAGGCCGGCAATGGCGGCATCCGCGAGCATGTCGCCATTGTTCATCCTGAGCGCCATGCGGGCGCGGATGATTACGGCACCATCCGGCGCTTCGAAGCGCCAGTCGGCATTGCCGCGATTGGTATAGAAGATGCCCCTATGCCCCTCGAGCTCGGCAAGCGAAGCGGGCGCGCCATTACGAGCAAGATAGTCCGGCGAGGAAACCAGCAGGCGCCGGCTTGGCGCGAGCTTCCAGGCGATGAGCCGGCTATCGGCGATCGGTCCATGGCGAACGACCGCATCATAACCGTCGGCCGCGGCATCAACACGCCGGTCATCGAGGTCCAGCGTCAGCTCGATTTGCGGATACTGCGCAAGAAACGGATAGAGCGCCGGCCCGAGATGCAAGCGGCCGAACGTGACGGGCGCGGCGATGCGCAGCGGTCCGGCCAAGGTTCCGCGCCGCTCAGCAATGTCGGCTGCAGCCTCTTCCACCTCGCGCACGATACGGACGGCTCGCTCAAGGAAGGCAGTACCGTCTTCGGTCAGCGTCAGCTTGCGGGTGGTTCGGTGCAACAGTGTCGCACCAAGCAGTTTTTCCAGCTCCGCCAGGCGCTCGCTGACGACGGACTTCGACAGGCGAAGGCGCCGCGCGGCCTCACTGATCGATCCGGCTTCCGCGACGGCGACAAAGGCCGTAATCCCCTCGATCTTGATCATCGTTCGGCTTTTCCGAATTCGAGTTCCTTTATCTGGAGACTAATCCGAACGCCAGAGAAAGACCATTCTTCTGTCAACGGCGGATCACCGAATGACCCGCCACCCACAAACCAGGAGATGGAATCATGAACCGCTTGAATGGAAAAGTCGCAATCGTCACCGGCGCAAGCTCCGGCATTGGACGCGCAACCGCGAAGCTCTTTGCTGCCGAGGGTGCAAAGGTCATCGTCGGCGCTCGCCGCCAGGCAGAACTCGACAGCCTCGTCGGCGAGATCAAGGAGGCTGGCGGGGAAGCCGTCGCGTTGGCCGGCGATGTCCGCGTCGAAGATTATCACAAGGCCCTCGTTGCTCTGGCGGTGGAACGCTATGGCAGGCTCGACGTCGCCTTCAACAATGCCGGCTCGATCGGAGAAGCCGGGCCGAGCACGCAAGTCTCGGAAGCGGGTTTTGCAGATGCGCTCGCAATCAACCTCACAGCGTCCTTCCTCGCCGCCAAACATCAGATTGCTGAAATGGTAAAACATGGAGGCGGCTCGGTGATCTTCACCTCGACCTTCGTCGGATATAGCTTCGCCTTTCCAGGTGTGGCCGCTTATGCGGCCAGCAAGTCGGGCCTGATCGGCCTGGCCCAGGCGCTCGCAGCGGAATTCGGGGATCAGAATGTTCGCGTGAACGCCATTCTGCCGGGTGCGGTCGACACCGACATGTATCGCGAAATGAACGATACTTCTGACAAGCAGGCCTTCATCACCAAGCTGCATGCACTGAAGCGCGTGGCAAGACCTGAGGAGCTCGCCCGCTCAGTTCTTTATCTCGCTTCCGACGATTCGAGCTTTGTCACCGGCACGGCGTCGCTCGTGGATGGGGGTGCCTCGATCACCCGTACCTGATGATTTCTCTCTCAGGGCCTATAAAGAAAGGCTGCGGCTTGCGTTGCTCCGCGGCCTTTCGTTATTTGGTGCGCTGTTCCCTTTCATGGCGAGGCATAGCGCGATTAGCGACATGGTGCGGTCCGGTCTGGCGATTGCATGTGATCCGCCAAAGGCTTAGGGTCAATGCAACAAAGGCGACGGGGCGGAACACCATGACTCTCAGCGGCAAGCGCATCCTTCTCATCATCTCCGGCGGCATTGCCGCCTACAAGAGCCTCGACCTCATCCGGCGGCTGCGCGAGCGGGGCGCCTCGGTTCGCCCGATCATGACGGAGGGTGCGCAGCAATTCATCACGCCGCTTGCCGTCGGCGCTCTTGCCGCCGATCATGTCTTTGACGACCTCTTTTCCCGTCAGGACGAGCAGGATGTCGGCCATATCCGCTTGGCGCGCGATTGCGACCTCGTGCTGATCGCGCCCGCAAGCGCCGATCTTCTGGCCAAGATGGCGAACGGACTGGCCGACGACCTCGCTTCCACAGTGCTGCTTGCCACGGATAGGCCGGTGCTCGCCGCTCCCGCCATGAACCCGAAGATGTGGATGCATCCCGCCACCAGACGCAACATGGAGCTTCTAAAGGGCGACGGCATTCGTTTTGTCGGCCCCATGACCGGTGAGATGGCGGAAAGCAGGGAGGCCGGCACCGGCCGGATGGCCGAGCCGCTCGATATCGTTGCCGCAGCCGAAGCGCTGCTCGACGGTGGGCCCAAGCCGCTTGCCGGCAGGAAGGCGATCGTCACCTCTGGTCCCACACATGAGCCGATCGATCCCGTACGCTATATCGCCAACCGCTCTTCCGGCCGGCAGGGTCATGCCATCGCCGCATCGCTGGCAGCGCTCGGCGCTGAAGTGACGCTCGTCTCCGGCCCGGTATCGATCCCCGATCCGGCAGGCGTGAGCACCGTCCATGTCGAGCGCGCCGAGGAAATGCGCGACGCCGTGCTCGCGGCGCTTCCGGCCGACATCGCCGTCATGGTCGCGGCCGTTGCCGACTGGCGCGTGGCATCCGCCGCCGACCAGAAGATCAAGAAGCATCCGGGCGAATCCATTCCGACGCTGGCGCTCACGGAAAATCCCGACATCCTGAAGACAGTCGGCCATCACACTCTGCGGCCGAAGCTTGTCATCGGCTTCGCCGCCGAGACGCAGGACATCGAAAGCAATGCGAAGGCCAAGCTCGAACGCAAGGGTGCGGATATCATCGTCGCCAACGACGTATCGCCTGCGACCGGCGTCATGGGCGGCACACGCAACAGCGTGACACTGATCCGCCATGACGGGACGGAACAATGGCCGGACCTGCCGAAGGAAGAAGTTGCAGAGCGGCTGGCAGCGTTGATCGCGGATGAATTCAGGCAGTCATGACGAGCGGCTGTGTCGCGATGCTTGCCCTCGGCTCCGGCTGGAAGACCGCAACGTCAATGCCGCTCTCGCCGATGGTGACCGCGCTGCCGTCTGGAATTTCGGCCCAGGCATCGACATCGTCGTTCAGCGGTTCCGAAACAAGGCAGTAGCCTCCGCGATCGCCGAGCGGCGATGCATAGAGCGTCGGCGCCTTGCGGTCCGTCGCATAGCGGATGGCGTAAAGCGATCTGCCGTCGGAGAAAGCGGCTGTGAAGCGCACGAGGGCAGAGCCCGTGATCTTTTCAGCCAGGTCTTCAACAATACTGATCGTCTCGGCCACGGCCGCTATCGGCGTCTGGCAGAGGCCAAACTGCAGCGCCAGCAGGAATAACAGTTCCGAATCCGTACTGCCGCAGCGCGCATTGAATAACTCGTCATCGAGGACAGCTTCCAACGGGCGACGCAGCCGGTCGAAATTGGCGATCTGGCCGTTGTGCATGAAAGACCAGTTGTCGTGCACGAAGGGATGGCAATTGTCGCGTCGCGTGCCGCCGCCGGTTGCAGCCCGCACATGCGCCAGAAAGAGCGGCGAGCGGATCTGGCGGGCAAGGCTCTTCAGATTGCAGTCGGACCATGCCGGCAGGATATCGCGGTAGCGCCCAGGCTCGGGACGCTCGCCATACCAGGCGATGCCGAAGCCGTCGCCGTTTGTCGGCGTCTTCGCGCGCGTGGCGCAATGGGATTGTTCGATCAGGGAGTGGGCGGGCGAGGACACCAGCTCCTCCAGATAGAGGGGGTCCCCGCGATAGGCTGCCCAACGACACATGATTCCACTCCGGTTCCCGGGCCGGTCCTTGGCCGGGAAAAATGCTGACTCAAAAGAGTTTCGAGCGGAATAGGTAACAAAGTCTTAAGATATCCGCCGTTTGCCGGGAATATGACGGATTCCTGACAGGACGTCCGATCACATTTCCGCAATGCGGTATTTTCTTTTGTGAACAGTGCGTCTCCGACGCCCCGACCTTCGCGGATTGCCGATGGACCACTATAGTCAGTGGCAAATCAACGAACCGAAGAGGATGTCATGTCAATCCGTCCCGTAAAGCATGAGAGCGTCGCCATGCCGACCATGGAAGGCGCTGGCGTCAAGCTGCACCGCGTCTTTGGTTTCGGCGATCCGTCGATGACCGATCCCTTCCTGATGATGGACGATTTCCGCAATGATAATCCCGCCGAATACATACGCGGTTTCCCCTGGCACCCGCATCGCGGCATCGAAACGATCACCTATGTGCTCGCGGGCACTGTCGAGCATGGCGATAGTCTCGGCAATCGTGGGCTGCTCGGTGCCGGCGATATCCAATGGATGACGGCCGGCAGCGGCATCATGCACCAGGAAATGCCGAAGGGCGATTTTGCCGGCCGTATGCATGGCTTCCAACTCTGGGCGAACCTGCCCTCTTCGCTGAAGATGACCGCGCCGCGCTATCAGGATGTCAAATCCGCCGACATTCCGGTGGTCGTCGATGACGATGGCACTGCGGTTCGCGTCATCTGTGGCAATTTCTGGGGTAAGTCCGGACCGGTCGACGGTATCGCTGCCGAGCCGATCTATCTCGACGTCTCCGTGCCGCCCGGCAAGAGTAAACGGCTACCGGTCGATACCTATCGCAACGCCTTCGCATACATCTTCGCGGGCTCCGGCACCTTCCGCGACGCTTCGAAGCCCTTCGGCATCAAGGTGGAAAAGGAAGTGAACGGCGAGGAGCTGAACATTCGCGACATGTCCGGCAACCGCACACTGGTGGTTTTCGATACCGGCGACGAGATGACCGTACAGGCGGGCGATCAGGGCATACGCTTCCTGCTCGTCTCCGGCAAACCGATCCAGGAACCGGTCGCCTGGCACGGCCCGATCGTGATGAACTCGCGGGAGGAACTGATGCAGGCCATGCGCGAACTGCAGAATGGCACTTTCATCAAGGCGGTACATTAAAGGTGGTCACCTCTTGCATCCTGCAAGAATTGTCTTACCTTTGGACAATCGGAAACAGAAAGAAAGGAAGGTGATCCAATGTCTAGTGAGATTTCGGACCTCGTAACGGGCATGGAAGTGGTGATGAAAGTGAGGCAGCCCTCGCTTTAAACCCCCACCTTCCTTGGACCGCTTGACGGTCCAGGCCGGTTACAGGCCAAAACTCATGGAAGGGTCGCCTTGCGCGGCCCTTTTTCGTTATATGCCGTTCTCCGCAAAAGACGCATCACCTGGAGCGGGATGCTGAAAAGTGTGCGCGGTTTTCGGGCGACATCCCGCTCTAATTTTTGACTCAGAGACGGATTCAGATTTCAGGTCGATCCGACCTGAATCATCCGGCTCTGGCCTCCCGCCTCTCCCGCGCTATCTGCGATCACATTGAGAATCATAGAAGGGGAGCACGATGCACATCACCGGCCGGTGCCATTGCGGCTTCGTTACCTATCGAGCGGAGATCGATCCGGATCGGGTCTCCATCTGTCATTGCGACGACTGTCAGCGACTGACCGGCACCGCCTACCGCGTCAGCACCTCAGCACGGCGCGAGGATGTAAGGGTTCTGACCGGCAAACCGAAGATCTATGTAAAGTACGGCGACAGCGGCGCGAAACGGCTGCAGATGTTCTGCCCGGAATGCGGCTCGCCGCTCTTTACCACCGGTCAGGGCGAGGATGCCGAGAAGATCGGGATCCGGCTCGGCTCAATCGACCAGCGACGCGCGTTGAAGCCGACACACCAGATCTGGTGCCGTTCGGCACTGCCCTGGGTCGGGAGCATAGCGGAACTGCCCGGGAGGGACACGGAATAGACGGTCTAGAGCCGGATGATTTCAGGTCGAAACGACCTGATATCTGAATCCGCCTCTCAATCAAAAAGTTGGAGCGGGATGTCGCCCGAAAACCGCGCACACTTTTCGGCATCCCGCTCAAGAGCCGGATGATTTCAGGTCGAAACGACCTGAAATCTGAATCCGCCTCTCAATCAAAAACTTGGAGCGGGATGTCGCCCGAAAACCGCGCACACTTTTCGGCATCCCGCTCCAGCGCGTCGATTGCGGCTTGCCACGCTCCCGGCCTGACATAAATAGACCTGCATGACCTACCTCGATCAGCCCGAAAAGGGTGAAGCCGATCCGGTACCGGACGATCCCGCCTTCAATGCTCTCTCACTAAATCCGGAACAGTGGGCACTCTTTTTTGATATCGATGGCACACTTCTCGATATCGCCGAAACCCCCGATAGAATCGTTGTTCCTCCTGCGCTGCCTCAACATCTCAAAACCCTCTCCGAGAGGTTCGGCGGAGCGCTCGCTTTGGTAACCGGACGATCGGTCGCCTTTGCCGATACTCTGTTTGCTCCCTTTCATTTTCCGATCGCGGGCCTTCACGGCGCGGAGCGTCGAGATGCGGCCGGACAACTACGACAGGTGCAGATCCCGCCGGAATTCGAGGAGATGAAGCTCAGCATTGCACGTCAGGCCGAAATCTTGCCGGGCGTTCTCGTCGAAGACAAGGGAGCCGCTGTCGCGGTGCACTATCGGCTGGCGCCCGAGCATAAGGCGGCGGTGGAAGCAATCATGGAACGGCATCTCGGAGAAGCCGGTCCGGACTGGGCGCTCCAGGACGGCAAGATGGTGATCGAGATCCGACCGGGCCGCGCCAATAAGGGCCACGCTATCGAGGCCTTTCTCGAGGACGATCCCTTTCAGCATCGCAAGCCGTTTGCAATCGGCGATGACGTTACCGACGAGACCATGTTCAAGATCGCCAACGAGCTGGGCGGCCAGTCGCTGCGAATAGGCGCCCCCATAGCAGAAACGTTTGCACATGCCTCATTACCTTCGCCGGCGCACCTGCGAGAATTGATCGGGAGACTGGCGACATGACCATTTTCAGCAGCCATATCATTTCTGACGAAAGGAAAAATCCGTGAGCCGGCTCGTCGTCGTTTCCAATCGCGTCCCGGTTCCCGACAAAGGCGGCGCGGCGCCTGCCGGCGGCCTTGCCGTCGCATTGCAGGCTGCACTGGAGGAACGCGGCGGTATCTGGATGGGGTGGTCGGGCAAATCGAGCGGCAACAGCGAACCGGAGGCCCTCGCACGTCAGAACCGGGGCAATATCACTTATGCGTTGACGGACCTGACTGAAAAGGACGTGGACGAATATTATTTCGGATTTGCCAACCGCGTGCTGTGGCCGATCTGCCATTATCGTCTCGATCTCGCTGAATACGGCCGCAAGGAAATGGCGGGGTACTTTCGCGTCAACCGCTTCTTTGCACATCGGTTGGCGCCGTTGATCGGGCCTGACGACCTGATCTGGGTGCACGACTATCACCTGATCCCCCTTGCTGCGGAATTGCGGCAGATGGGCCTGAAGAACCGCATAGGCTTCTTCCTCCATATCCCCTGGCCACCGGCCGACGTTCTCTTCACCATGCCGGTGCATGAAGAGATCATGCGCGGGCTCTCCTGCTATGACGTCGTCGGCTTTCAAACCGACCACGACCTCGAAAACTTCGCCGGATGCCTGCGGCGCGAGGGCATCGGCGACGAACTGGGGGACGGCTTGTTCAGCTCCCACGGTCGCACGTTCAAGGGTGCTGTCTATTCGATCGGAATCGAGACTGCTGCTTTTGCCGAGCTGGCACGAAAAGCCGACAATACCAGCATCGTCCAAAAGACCCGCAAGAGCATCGAAGGCCGCGACCTGATCATCGGTGTCGACCGGCTCGACTATTCGAAGGGCATCAGCCAGCGTATCGACGCCTTCGAGCGCTTCATCACCGCCAATCCGGCTCACCACAATCGCGTGACCTATCTGCAGATCACCCCGAAATCGCGCTCCGAGGTACCGGAATACGAGGCGATGCAGCGGATGGTGGCCGAACAGGCGGGACGGGTGAACGGTGCGATCGGCACGGTCGACTGGGTGCCAATCCGCTATATCAACCGCTCGGTCGGCCGCAATATCCTGGCAGGCCTGTACAGACTTGCGCGGGTGGGGTTGGTCACCCCCCTGCGCGACGGCATGAATCTCGTCGCCAAGGAATATGTCGCGGCACAGGATCCGAATAATCCGGGTGTCCTCGTTCTCTCCCGCTTTGCCGGCGCGGCGCGCGAGCTCAAGGGCTCCTTGCTCGTCAATCCCTACGACATCGAAGGCACGGCCAACGCACTGGCAAGAGCGCTCAATATGTCGATCGAGGAGCGACGCGAGCGCTGGAGCCGCATGATGACGCATCTGCTGGAGCATGACGTTTCGCGCTGGTGCGAGGACTTCCTCAGCGATCTGACGCAGCCCGAAAAAGCCAGCCTTTCGGCTGCTCAGCTGCCGTGAACTTTTTCTGGCGTGATTATTGGACGAACGGAAGCAGCGTTGCGGCGCTGATCGAGCGAGCGTTTGTCGTTGGCAATCTGCAGCAGCATGCTGTGTCCAGCGGAAATGATTTCAAAAAGAAAGGCAGCGAGCGCTCCGATCAAGGAGGCCACCGCACCACCAAAAAACCAGAACAGCATCATCTCCCGAAACTCCTGACGAATTGCGCCACCAAAGAGGCCCAGGGTCGCAAGACAGGTGAAAACCCCGGAAAGGGTCGCCAGCAACACTGCGACTTCCAGCGCCAGGGTCCTGCGGCGCAGATAGGAGAGCTGGAGCAGTCTTGCCTCCTCGGGATCATCCTCGAGATTGATGATATCGACGAGACTGTTCACACGATCCGCGACGCGCGCCAGCCTGGATGTGAAGACATTGAGGAGGCCCGCGGTTCCGGCAAGCAGGAATACGGGTGTAAGCGCCATCTGAATGACGTAGGCAACATCCGGCACGGCACCATGCATGAATACCTCCCTGTCGTTCTTCGCCCGAACAAGGCAAAAGCCGCCGCTTTTGATGGCGCTCCGTAATCGCAGAAGTTTCGGACAAATCTATGCCCACGATTCGGTGCCAGCCGAATCCGAAGCAATATCGTGGTTGAGGAATGCGCTGGATTCGGATTTCAGGTCGGTGCGACCTGAAATCAGTTTTTGTCATCTGCCCGAGCGCGGGATGCCTAAAAGTGTGCGCGGTTTTCGGACGACTTCCCACTCTAACTTTTTGATTTAGATGCGGGTTCAGATTTCAGCTCGATCCGACCTGAAATCATCCGACTCTAGGCTGCCTTCACCGCATGATATTCCTTGATGGCGACCATCTTGATTGCCGGATAGCGCTCGGCCTCGTAGCGCAACGAGAACCCGTCCTGCGCCAGGAAAACCGGATCATGGTCGAGGTCGCGTGCGATATCGCCGCGCCGTGCCGTGATGAACTTGTCGAGATCGCCCGGCTGATCGGCGGAGACCCAGCGGCAGACGGAAAAGCGCGACATTTCGAAGGAGACCGGCAGGCCGTATTCCGCCATCAGCCGCTCCTTCAGAACGTCGAGCTGCAGGGCGCCGACGA
This sequence comes from Sinorhizobium sp. CB7, assembly GCF_041357635.1. Lineage (NCBI taxonomy): Bacteria > Pseudomonadati > Pseudomonadota > Alphaproteobacteria > Hyphomicrobiales > Rhizobiaceae > Sinorhizobium > Sinorhizobium sp. CB7. The sequence goes on along the minus strand of NZ_JAULLL010000007.1, from coordinate 83,614 downwards.
CGCCGACGATGGCCGGCGAACCGTCCTCCGGTTGGAAGAGCTGCACGACACCTTCTTCCGCCATCTGCTGCAGGGCTTCCTTCAGCTTCTTCGCCTTCATGGCGTCCTCTAGGCGTACGCGGCGCAGGATCTCCGGCGCGAAGTTCGGAACACCCTGAAAGACCAGCGACTCGCCTTCGGTCAGCGTGTCGCCGATCCTGAGGGTTCCGTGGTTGGGGATGCCGACGACATCGCCGGCGAAGGCCGTATCGGCGAGCTGTCGCTGCGAGGCGAAGAAGAATTGCGGGGCCGACAGGCTCATCTGCTTGGCGGTGCGCGACAGCCTTGCCTTCATGCCGCGCTCAAGCTTGCCCGAGCAGACGCGGACGAAGGCGATGCGGTCGCGATGGTTCGGATCCATGTTCGCCTGGATCTTGAAGACGAAGGCTGTCATCTTGTCGTCGGTCGCCTGGACTGTGCGCGTATCGGCGACCTGGGCGCGCGGCGGCGGTGCAAACTCGCCGAGCGCGTTGATGAGATCGCGAACCCCGTAATTGCGGAGCGCCGAGCCGAAGAAGACGGGCGTCATGTGGCCTTCGAGGAAGGCTTCGCGGTCGAAGGGGCGGCAGGCCTCGCGGGCCAGTTCCAGCTCTTCGATGAAGGCCTCGCGCTCGTTTTCCGGCAGGCGCTCGGCGACCGCCTGCGGGCCGTTGACCCTGGTCGTTTCGACTTCCGTGTCGGAACCGCGCACCTCATTCTTTGCCAGATGGTAGGAGCCGCAGAAGCTCTTTGCACGACCGATCGGCCAGGTGACCGGAGCAGTATCCAGCGCAAGCTTGTGCTCGACCTCGTCAAGAATTTCGAAGGGATCGCGGCTTTCGCGGTCCATCTTGTTGACGAAAGTGATGATCGGAATGTCACGCAGGCGGCAGACTTCGAACAGCTTCAGCGTCCGCGGCTCGATACCCTTGGCGGCGTCGATGACCATCACGGCGGCGTCCACGGCCGTCAGCGTGCGGTAGGTGTCGTCGGCGAAGTCCTCGTGGCCGGGCGTGTCCAGCAGGTTGAAGACGATGTCGTCATATTCGAAGGTCATCACCGAGGTGACGACGGAGATGCCGCGCTCGCGCTCGATCTTCATCCAGTCGGAGCGCGTCTGCATGCGGTCCTTCTTCGCCTTGACCTCACCGGCGAGCTGGATCGCGCCGCCGAAGAGCAGCAGCTTTTCGGTGAGCGTCGTCTTACCCGCGTCCGGATGCGAAATAATAGCGAATGTGCGGCGGCGGGAGACCGCCTCGGCGAGACTTTCGGCCATGTATGAAATCCTGTTGGTCGGCGGGTTATCTAGCGACTCGAACGCCAATATGCAATTGACAACGCTCTTGCCACGCAACGAAGAGATATCGACATGCCGCAGATCATCGGTCCGACCCTGAACCTCATTCGCCTGTCGCATGCTCAGGGCATCGACTTGCCCGCCTATGAGACGAAGGGCGCCGCCGGCATGGACCTGCGCGCCGCTGTGGCGGAGGACGCGCCTCTCACCATCGCGCCCGGCAAGCGCGCGCTTGTGCCGACGGGCTTAATCTTCGAAATCCCGGAGGGTTTCGAGGGGCAGGTGCGACCGCGTTCCGGCCTTGCCTTCAAGCACGGCATCACCTGCCTCAACACGCCGGGCACGATCGACAGCGATTATCGCGGCGAGGTGAAGGTGCTGCTGATCAATCTCGGCGAAGAGCTCTTCGAAATCGCACGCGGAATGCGCATCGCGCAAATGGTTATCGCACCGGCGATCCAGGCACGCATTGCAGAAATCAGCGAGGCAAGCGAGACAAAACGGGGTGCCGGCGGCTTCGGCTCGACCGGGGTGTGACCGGGTTCAAGCTCGCTGCTTCCTCATTCAGCACTCGCATCGGCTGTTTCTGATTGGATCGGCATGCAACGCGATCTCAACACGGACTTCGGGCTTATGACAGCGGCGGCAGCCGACGCTTGACCGGTGAAGCCTTGATCATCGACGTGTTGGTCTCGGCCCTCTCCGCCACCTTGTCGAGAATGCCGTCCAATTCCCCCATTGAGCGAACGACAAGGCGAGCGATGAAGCAATCATCGCCCGTCACCTTGTCGCATTCGATGAATTCCGGTGTTTCCTGGATGATGCGCTCGACGACATGGAGCTGGCCCGGCAGCGGCCGCACACGGACGATCGCCTGCAATGGATAGCCTATCGCGGCGGGATCGATATCGATGGTGAAAGCATCGATGACGCCGCGCTCCTCCAGGCGCCGCAGGCGTTCGGCAGCGCTCGGCGAAGAAAGATCTGCCGCCTGCGCCAGTTCCTTGAGCGACATCCGGGCGTTCGTTGCCAGTGCTTCGAGAATACGCTGATCAACGGAATCCAGGATCGAGTTGCCATTAGCCGCCATCGCAGTTTTTCCTTACATGATTAGGCAAACCAGCGGTATTGCCTTCTCCAATCTATATATTTCCACCTCCTTCCGCAATAATCTCATTCTATAAAAATGGAGGCAGACGATGCAGAACGAGATACGCAAAGGCACTATGGAAATGACGGCAGCGATGCTGGTTTCCGGGACGATCGGCTGGTTCGTGGTCATGTCCGGCGAGCCGGTTGCGAGCGTCGTCTTCTGGCGCTGCCTCTTTGGCGCGCTGAGCCTGCTTGTGATTTGCGGCGCTCTCGGTTTCTTGCGACCCGGCGTCATCACGCTGCGCGCCTTCGTGATTGCGGTCCTCGGTGGTGTGGCAATCGTCAGCAATTGGCTGCTGCTTTTTGCCTCCTATTCACATGCGTCGATTTCGATCGCGACGACCGTCTACAACACGCAACCCTTCATGCTGCTGGCATTGGGCGCCGTCTTCCTCGGCGAGAGGATCACCGCGACAAAGCTTTTCTGGCTTATGCTCGCCTTTGTGGGCATGGCCGCGATCGTTGAGGCGAAGCCGGCGACGGGAGGGGCGAGCGGAAGTTATCTTCTGGGCGTTCTGATGGCGCTCGGCGCCGCCTTTTTCTATGCTTTGGCCGCACTTGCGGCGAAATGGCTCAAGGGAACGCCGCCGCATCTGATCGCCCTGATCCATGTTTCGACCGGCATCGTCATGATGGTGCCAGTGACGGATTTCTCAAATCTTCCGCAGGCGGCCGGGACATGGTCCATGCTCGCCACCATTGGCATCGTTCATACCGGCCTGATGTATGTGCTGCTCTATGGCGCCATCCAGAAGCTGCCGACACATCTGACCGGCGCGCTGTCTTTCATCTATCCGATCGCAGCCATTGCCGTCGACCGCTTTGCCTTCGGCCACGCGCTGCAGCCGATGCAGATTGCGGGCGCGATCACCATCCTCCTTGCAGCCGCCGGCATGAACCTGGGTTGGGCACCGCGCCGGCCGCTGCGAGTGCGAGAAATCGGGAACTGATGCCGACGGCGCTGCGTAACCTGGACGCGGTGCTTGCCTCGACGATTTATTTCGCCCGCCTCGTCGTTTCGAACAGGAACCAGGTGCGGCGCTCGGCTTCATCGATCCAGTTTTCGAGGAGACTGGTCGTCGCAACGTCATTGTGCTCGGAGGTGAGTTCATGCGTTTCGCGCAACAACGCGACGAGATGGCCGTTGTCGTCGCGCAGTTCCGCGAGCATGTCCTCCGGCGTTACATAATCGGCGTCATTGTCCGAAAGCCGCTGCAGACGGGAAATATGGCCAATCGAGCGCAGCGTGGTGCCGCCGATCTTGCGGGCGCGCTCGGCGATTGCATCGGTCGTGTCGAAGATCTGCTCCGCCTGTTCGTCAAGCAGCAGGTGATAGTCCCGGAAATGCGGACCGGACATGTGCCAGTGGAAATTCTTGGTCTTCAGATAGAGCGTGAACATGTCGGCGAGAAGCGTGGTCAATGCCGCCGAGATGTCGGTAATGGCGTTTGTGGGAAGGTCTGAGGGGGTGGTCAGAGGCGCGCGTCTGCGCGTTTCGGCTGAGCTGGGGGTCATCCCGTTCTCTCCTTGAGTGGCGAAAGACATTTTTCCAATGGACCGCCGCCGGATCCGGTGACGATGATCTCCCGTAACTGGCAGCCGTCGGCCTTTGCTACTTAGAGCGCACTGCTCGGAAAGACAGAGGCTCTTGCACGTGGTCTCCGCAATATCCTCGACCGGATGCGGCGGAACCCGCTGGCTTGCGGCCAGGGAGTACCAAGGTTAAATAGCAAGCTCTTCAACGAACGGAATTCCACGATGACCCTTGCAGCATTGATTGCCTATGCCGGTGCCTTGTTCATTGCAGCAGTCATACCCGGTCCCGGCATGACAGCGATCGTCGCACGCGCCCTTGGCTCCGGCTTCCGCGAAACCTTCTTCATGGGGCTGGGCCTTGTGCTCGGCGATACGATCTATTTGACAGCGGTCATTCTTGGGCTTGCCTTCCTGGCACAGACCTTCACCGAGATCTTCATCGTCATCAAGATCGCCGGCGCGCTGTACCTTGCCTATATCGCCTGGAAGCTCTGGACGGCCGGGCTGCTGCCGCAGGATGTCGCTGCGAAGAAATCGAGCAGCATCGGCATGTCCTTCCTCTCCGGCCTGCTGGTAACGCTCGGAAATCCGAAGACTATGCTCTTCTATGTCGCGCTGGTGCCGACCCTCATCGATATCGGCAGCATCGGATTGCGCGAATATGCGCTGCTACTGGCGACGACCTTTACAGTCCTGATGTGCGTGCTGCTGCCCTACATGCTGCTTGCGTCGCGTGCACGCCTGCTGCTCAAACAGCCGCACGCCTTGAAGCTGATGAACCGTGCTGCTGCAAGCATTCTGGCGGGAACGGCAGCTTTCATCGCCACCCGGGCGACCTGAAAAAAACTTGCCTAAGCGGCCGATCTGCCAAAGTTTTTTTCCCCGCCGGTCTGACGAAGCGGCAGTTCCCACTCTGGTCTAGGGCGGACTTTGACCCTATTCTCTCCACGATCCACGAAGGAGAAAATCATGTCCGAAACCCGTAAGCCAGGCCGCGGCCGCATCTATTCGTCCATCACGGAGACCATCGGCGATACGCCGATCGTGCGCCTCGACAAGCTCGCGAGGGAGAAGGGCGTGAAGGCCAACCTGTTGGCCAAGCTCGAATTCTTCAATCCGATTGCGTCGGTCAAGGACCGCATTGGTGTCGCCATGATCGAGTCCCTGGAGGCCCAGGGCAAGATTACGCCCGGCAGAAGCACCCTGATCGAGCCGACCTCCGGCAATACCGGCATTGCGCTCGCCTTCGCGGCTGCCGCCAAGGGCTACAAGCTGATCCTCACCATGCCGGAGACCATGTCGCTCGAACGCCGCAAGATGCTGCTGTTGCTCGGCGCCGAGCTGGTGCTGACGGAAGGGGCGAAAGGCATGAAGGGCGCGATCGCCAAGGCGGAAGAACTTGCTGCCACACTGCCGGATGCCATCATCCCGCAGCAGTTCGAAAACCCGGCAAATCCCGAAATCCATCGCAAGACGACCGCCGAGGAGATCTGGAACGACACCGACGGCAAGGTCGATATTCTCGTTTCCGGCATCGGCACGGGCGGCACCATTACCGGTGCCGGTCAGGTGCTGAAGAGCCGCAAGCCCGACATCAAGGTCATTGCCGTCGAACCCACCGACTCGCCGGTGCTTTCGGGCGGCACGCCAGGCCCGCACAAGATCCAGGGCATCGGCGCCGGCTTCGCACCGAAGATCCTCGACACCAGCATCTATGACGAGGTCATCACCGTCACCAATGACGAGGCGTTCGAACTGGCGCGGCTGGTCGCAAAGCTTGAAGGCGTTCCCGTCGGCATCTCCTCGGGTGCGGCACTCAGCGCCGCGATCAAAGTCGGCAGCCGCCCGGAGAACGAAGGCAAGAATATCGTCATCATCATCCCGTCCTTCGCAGAGCGCTATCTATCAACGGCGCTCTTCGAAGGCCTCGGCAACTAATGGACATACGGTTGCCTGTAAGATTGCTGCTTTTGGGGCGCCCTTCCGGCGCCCCTTTTTATTTGCACCTCACGCCGCAGCCGTCAGCCTCTCACCGGCGATACGGTAGGAGATCGCTTCTGCCAGATGGATGCGGCCGATCGTGAGTTTCTCGTCGAGATCGGCCAGCGTGCGCGCTACCTTCAACACCCGGTGATAACCGCGTGCGGAAAACTTCATCTTTTCCGCGGCGTCGCGCAGCAATTGCAGCCCGCTCGCATCCGGCTCCGCCAGTTTCTCGATCAGCGCGGTGGAGCAGCGGGCATTGGTGGCGGTTTCCGGCATGCCGGCTTTCGTGAAGCGTTCTCGTTGCATCTCGCGGGCACGGGCGACGCGTGCGGCGACCGCCGCACTTTTCTCTGCCGCCATCGGCCGGATCAGATCGGCGGCGGAAACGGCGGGGACATCAATGCGGATATCGATCCGATCCATCAGCGGTCCGGAGATGCGGGCCTGATAGTCCGAGACGCAGCGCGGGCCACGGGCGCAGCTGTGCCCCGGCTCTCCCGCCATGCCGCAGCGACAGGGGTTCATCGCGGCGACGAGCTGGATCGTGGCGGGATAGGAGACGCGGTGATTGGCGCGGGCAATGATGCATTCGCCGGTCTCGAGCGGCTGTCGCAGGGCATCGAGGACCTGTGGCGTAAATTCCGGGAACTCGTCGAGAAAGAGGACACCGTGATGGGCAAGCGATGCTTCGCCCGGCCGGGCGCGAACACCGCCGCCGACAAGGGCCGCCATGCTGGCGGAATGATGTGGCGTGCGAAAGGGCCTGCGGTCGGAGAGCTTGCCGCCGGAAAGCTGCCCCGCGATCGAATGGATCATCGAGACCTCAAGCAGTTCGGCGGCCGAGAGCCGCGGCAGTATCGACGGAAGCCGTGAGGCCAGCATCGACTTGCCGGAACCGGGCGGGCCCACCATCAGGAGATTGTGACCGCCAGCGGCTGCCACCTCGAGAGCACGCTTGGCGCTCTCCTGCCCCTTGATATCGGCAAGGTCAGGCAGGTTGGCGGGATCGGCGCGGATCGCCGGTTCGGGACGCGAGAGCACCTGAGTCCCGCGGAAATGATTGGCAAGCGCAATCAGGCTGCGCGGCGCCAGAATATCGACATCCCGTCCTGCCCAGGCGGCTTCAGGCCCGCTTTCGGCCGGGCAGATCAAGCCTTTGCCAAGTCCATTGGCGCTGATGGCGGCGGGAAGCGCGCCGGCAACAGGCGCGATCGTGCCATCGAGATTGAGCTCGCCAACGACGACATAGTCCGACAGCGCATCGGCGGGGATGGCGCTGAGTGCGGCCATCAGCCCGAGCGCGATCGGGAGATCGAAATGTGAACCCTCTTTGGGTAGATCCGCAGGCGCGAGGTTGACCGTCACCCGTTTCGGCGGTAGCGCGAGCCCGGAAGCATGCAACGCTGCCTGAACCCGTTCGCGACTTTCGGCGACCGCCTTGTCCGGCAGTCCGACGATCTGGATACCCATCTTGCCTGGAGCGACCATGACCTGGACCTCGACGGCAACGCCTTCTATGCCCTGAAATGCAACCGTGCTGATACGCGCGACCATGCGAGATCCCCTCATCCGCAGCCGACATGTGCCACCCTCGGTCGGCTACGGAGTGCAATCTTGCATAGAGGAAAGAATAAAACAAGAACAATGATCGAACAAATTCGCGTATTCGCTGCATTTTCCGCGGCAGCGGGTTGCATCAACAGAACAGAAGACGGAATGAAGCGGGAAAGCGGGTGACCACTCAAGATGACACACAACAGGAGATGGTCTCCCGCCGGGTGTGGTCGATCGTCAGTGGCTCATGTGCGTTGAAGAGGTTGAAGAAGCGAATACCAGCGCGTCACAAGCCGCTGGTCTTCTCCGGGTGCAACGCTCCCTCCGGTCGGACGTCACAGCAGATCTTCGGGCAACTTCTCGGGATCCAATTCGTATGCTCGTCCGCCCTTCGCAAATATGAAGGCAAGCTCATTGGACATGGCACGCCCGCAGGCGACACTTATCACCGCGACAACACCATAATTTACAAAGGGTGTGACAAAGGTTCGCTGGTCCTTTTGCACATCTTCGGCCAGCTCAAATTCGGCACTGCTCCTTTTCTGAAAAGTCTCAGGGGTTTCTACCTGCATCTGGCATTCGCGAGCGCCGGCGCCGACATTCTTGCTGATCGTGACCGTAATCTTCTGCTCGCTGGTTGGTGAAACACGCTCGACTTTGAGATCGCTTATTTTCAAATCGAGCGGCTGTTCAGAAGTACTGGATCCAAACAAGACCCTCAGCGGGTCTAGTTCCACCAGGAAGGCCGCCAGTCCTACTGCTATAGCGGCCGCTACAATCCAGATCCTAGAGAGTCTGCTACTCCACCGGCTCATTTCCGTACCGTCGAAGGACGTTCTGCCAGCGGGGATATTAGCACACTCTGAAGAGTGTCCGAATGCTTAAGGGAATTTCTCAGCGAGGGATCGGATGAGATGAACGCGAAGCGACCCTCGAGCCCACCTCAGGCTCGCCTTAGCCGCGCTTGCGTTCGATCGCGTCCCACAGCAGGCTTGCGATGTCGGCGCCGCCGAACTTCTTCACCTCGCGAATACCGGTCGGCGACGTAACGTTGATCTCCGTCATGTAGTCGCCGATGACGTCGATACCGACGAGCAGGAAACCGCGCTCCCTGAGGGCCGGACCGATGCGCGCGCAGATTTCCTTTTCGCGCGCCGTCAGTTCGGTCGCTTCCGCGCGCCCGCCGACATGCATATTGGACCGGCTGTCGTGCTCGGCCGGGACGCGATTGATTGCGCCGGCGAATTCACCGTCGACCAGGATGATGCGCTTGTCGCCCTTGCGCACGTCCGGAAGATATTGCTGGGCGATGAACGGCTCACGGAACATCTGGCCGAACATTTCGAGAAGCGAGGAGAGGTTGCGGTCGTCGCGGGTCGAATGGAAGACGCCGGCGCCGCCGTTGCCGTAAAGCGGCTTCAGGATGATGTCACCCAACTCCTCACGGAAACTGCGGATCTCTGCCGCGTCGCGCGTGATCAGCGTCTTCGGCATCAGGTCAGCGAATTCGGTGACGAAGATCTTCTCCGGCGAATTGCGTACCCAGCCCGGATCATTGACGACGAGCGTCTTCGGATGAATGCGCTCCAGAAGATGCGTCGAGGTGATATAGGCCATGTCGAAAGGCGGATCCTGGCGCAGCAGCACCACGTCCATGGTCGAAAGATCGACCCGTTCGGTTGCGCCAAGTTCGAAATGGTCGCCCTTGATATCGCGCAGCACCATGGGCTCGACGGAAGCATAAAGTTTGCCGTCACGGAGACTCAGGCGTTCGGGCGTATAGTGGAAGAGCTTATAGCCGCGGGATTGCGCCTCGAGGCTCATGGCGAAGGTGGAATCGCCCGCGATATTGATGCCGGCCACATGGTCCATCTGGACCGCTACGTTTCTGATCTTCGCCATATCTGTCCCTCGCTTGATGCCCGACAGATGTAGGTCGATGGAGCATCAAACGCAACGGCCAAAGCTCAGATGCAATGAGGGTCAGGCCGCGAGCCCAATCGGCGTTCCGCCGCGCAGATAGTTGCGCAGCCTGTAGGCCAGGGCCAGAGGTTTCGGAAAGGGCTTGCGGCAAACGGCGACCTTTTTCAGGTAGTTATCGATCCGCCACGTCGCCCAGGTTCCGCAGGCGAAGAAAGCGACATCGCCGGCGCGCAAGGTCCGCCTGGTGCCGTCTTCCGCCGTCACGTGAACCTCGCCTTCAAGAATCGTCACGGTCTCGTCCCAGCCGAAATACCAGCGAAACTCGCCCGCCGTGCAATCCCAGATCGCGGTCACTGCAGCTTCGTCGCCACTGCGGGAATGTTCGGCCTTGCGGGCTTCGGGATTTCCGCTGATGATCCAGGACGGTTCGATCGGTGCCGGTTTCATCGCCATTGCGCCGCTTGCGGCAGCGACAAACGGCTTGCTCTTTGTATCTGCAGGCGCAACCGGCAGTTTGCGCGCGGCGATGGCAATCACGCTTGCCAACATGACATTCCAAATCATGAAGCCCCCTTCATGTCACATGCGTCGACCGCTCATCGCATGAAAGGCGTAACAGGCGGGTTGATAAAATCATTCGAATTTTACGGATCCGTGCCGAAATCAAAAAAGAAGAGCTGTAATCGTGCAGACGATCATATCGTGATCCGAAAGCGGCTTGCCCTCCTCCGTCAGCGATGGAACGAGATGGCTCTCCTCGACGGCTAGGCCGCGCGTCAGGAACCAGTCGAGCTTCATGGGGTATTTCTGCGACTGGGTGAGCAGGCTCGGACGGACACTCATCTGGTCCAGCGGGCCACCATGTCGTTCAAATCCGCGCGCTGCGGCCATGGCAAAGAGGGCCTCGGCTTCGAAATCACCGCCCGTGTGGTTGCCGGTGTTCAGATCGCCGCCGATGATGATCGGCAGTCCGGGCGCATAGGCCTCGACCGCGTCTATGAGGGCGGCCACCTGCCGCTCGCGATATGCGCTATCGGCCACGCTTTCCAGATGAACGGAAACGGCCACGAGCGGACCGGTTTCGGTCTCGACGATCGCGCCGACGGCGCAGCGCTCGCCGATGCGCGGTTGATCATCCTCCTGCAGGAACCAATGACCATTGCCCGGCAGGCGGAACAGGAAGGCGTCCCTGAGGGGCACAGGGGCCATCAGCGCGTTGCCGTGAAAACCCTTGGCGTTGAAATCATGCTTGCAGAAGGGACGCTCGATTTCCGAGCCAAGGCCGAGTTCGATGAACTCGACCCCATAGGCATAATTCATGCCGAGCTCCCGGGCGATCTCGGCCGTCGGATCGCCCTGCGCGGTGCGGGCCATGCCCTCGTCCATTTCAGAGAGAAGCACGAGCGGAGCGCCGGTTGCGCGGATCTTTTCTGCCGATTCCTGCGGGAAAAGGCAGCGCTCGAGGTTCCAGGCGGCGACGGTGAAGGGCAAGGTGAGCGAGCGCGACCCTGCGCTGGCATTGCCGATGCGCACGCTGTTCATGCAGGCAAGGGAGGCGATTGTTGCCTCATGGACATCGAGGATCCTTTCGAGCGCTGAGAATTGCCGGCGCTGCTCCTGCGAAGGAACGTCGAAAGTCGTGACGGTATTGCGGATCATGATGAGCCTGTCTGGTGAAAAACCATTGGTTACAACCGAAAGGTCGTGAAGAGGTGATCACCCCGGCAATAGGAGAGTTCTGTGAAGCTTGCGTGATGGCTGGTCAGAACGCGTCCGGAAAATGCCGCGGCCAGCGACCCGGCAGGACGGCGATGATGTCGTAGCGCTGCGAAAGAGATGCGAAATCCGGTTGCCGCGCAAGCCAGAGATCACTGGCATCGCGAATGCGCTTCTGCGTGGCAAAGGAAACGGCGTCGACGGCACCCTGTTCGCTGGCGCGCGCCTTCACCTCGATGAAGACGGCAAGATCGTCCTTGCGCGCGATGATATCGATTTCGCCCAGCCGGGTCTTATGGCGGATGGCGACGATCCGGTAACCGCGAAAGAGCAGAAACAGCGCCGCGAGATATTCGGCGACATGGCCACGGCGCTCCGCCCTGCGTTTCCGCGTCAGGTTTTCATCGCCCATCGCGATCCTTCCGCTCGAGGAGCCGCTGATAGAGATCCTTGCGCGGCAGGCCGGTGATACGCGCGGCTTCACCGGCCGCCTTGGCGGCCGGCATTGCCGCCGAAAGCTCCGCGAGCAGGGCGTCAACATCGGTGGCTTCAGGCTTCGCGCCTGGTTCGGGCGGACCGACGACCAGGACGATCTCGCCCTTGACGTTTGCGATCTGCTCATAGTGCGAAGCGAGTTCGCTCAGGGTTCCGCGGCGGAACTCCTCAAACGCCTTTGTCAACTCACGGCAGACGGCGGCCCGGCGGTTTTCGCCAAGGACCTCGCTTGCCGCATTAAGCGTCGCCGCAATGCGATGGGGCGATTCAAAGAAGATCAATGTGGCGGGCGTGGCTGCGAGTTCCGCGAGCCTGTCGCGACGGGCCTTGTCCTTGGTCGGCAGGAAGCCGGCGAAAAGAAACGCGTCGTTCGGGAGACCGGAGCCGACAAGGGCGGCCAGCGGCGCGGAGGCGCCCGGCACCGGAACGACGCGATATCCGGCATCGATCGCTGCCTGCGTCAGCCGGTAACCAGGATCAGAAACCAAGGGAGTGCCGGCATCCGACACCAGCGCCACGGACCGCCCCTCCTCCAGCCCCCGCATGAGCCGCGGCCCGACCTCTTCGGCATTATGCTCGTGGTAGGCGATGGGGCGGTTCTCGATGCCGTAGCGGTCGAGCAGGACGCGCGTGACGCGCGTATCCTCGCAGGCCAGAATATCGGCGCCTGCAAGCGTTTCTAGCGCGCGCAGAGTGATGTCGCCAAGATTGCCGATCGGAGTTGCGACCAGATAGAGAGCTGCTTCCAAAGGCCGCGCGGGCACAGTCGTGTTGTGCAGCCGAAAGCTGCGCATGGCGCCGCCTTCTCTTAATGTCCAGTCACTCATGCCGTCTTTCACCCGCATTCCCGAAGCCTACGCCTTTATGGGCGAGCGGGCTTTTTTCGGCAAGGGTCAGAAATCCTGTGAGGATTGCCTTGGAAATCCTGAAATGACTCTTGGCAACCCTCCATGCCTCTTGCATTCCAATGCTGAATTCTGCCATTTTGCCTGTCCACTCTCCCTCGGTATCCATGCCGGAGGATGTTTATCAGGCGCCCATCTGCGCCCGGGCAGTCACGGTCGAAAGCGGTAGCATCCATGCGTATTACTATTGAGCGGTCAAACCTTTTGAAGTCGTTGAATCACGTCCATCGCGTGGTGGAACGCCGCAACACGATACCGATCCTTTCAAACGTGCTGCTGCGCGCCGAGGGCACCAATCTCGACATGAAGGCGACTGATCTCGATCTCGAAATCACCGAGGCGACGCCCGCCAATGTCGAGCAAAGCGGCGCCACGACCGTGCCGGCGCATCTGCTCTACGATATCGTGCGCAAGCTTCCCGACGGCTCCGAAGTGCTGCTTGCGACCAATCCCGACGGCTCGACGATGACGGTCGCTTCCGGTCGGTCGAAATTCTCGCTGCAATGCCTGCCGGAATCCGATTTTCCGGATCTGACCGCCGGCACCTTCAGCCATACGTTCCGCCTCAAGGCGAGCGACCTGAAGATGCTGATCGACCGCACGCAGTTCGCGATCTCGACCGAGGAGACTCGCTATTATCTCAACGGCATCTTCTTCCACACGATCGAAAGCAAGGGCGACCTGAAGCTGCGCGCGGTGGCGACCGACGGCCATCGGCTCGCTCGCGCCGACGTGGATGCGCCGTCCGGCTCCGAAGGCATGCCGGGCATCATCATCCCGCGCAAGACCGTTGGTGAACTCCAGAAACTCGTCGACAATCCGGATCTCGTCGTGACCGTCGAGATTTCGGACGCCAAGATCCGCCTGACCATCGGCTCGATCGTCATGACCTCCAAGCTGATCGACGGCACTTTTCCCGACTATCAACGGGTCATTCCGGCCAACAACGACAAGGAAATGCGTGTCGATTGCCAGACATTCGCGCAGGCGGTCGATCGCGTTTCGACGATCTCCTCCGAACGCGGCCGCGCCGTGAAGCTTGCGCTTTCTGATGGTCAACTGCTGCTGACGGTCAACAATCCGGATTCCGGAAGTGCTACCGAGGAAGTGGCCGTCGGCTATGACACGGATGCGATGGAAATCGGCTTCAATGCCAAATATCTGCTCGACATCACCGCACAGCTTTCCGGTGACGAGGCGATATTCCTGCTGGCGGATGCGGGCTCGCCGACACTCATCCGCGACACGGCAGGCGACGATGCGCTCTACGTGCTGATGCCAATGCGTGTATAATCTTCCATAGAACAAAGTTTGCGAATTGCGACATTTGATCTTGTCATTGCGTCATCGGATTGCGAGATAGGGGCAAATAACTGTAAACGCATCAATTAAATCCGGTGGAGGATGCCATGGCGCTGCGCCTCAAGGAACGGCTGGGAAAGAAGTTCGACGAAGAAATTCGCTTCTTCAAGGGCATGATTCAGCGGCCGAAGACCGTCGGCGCGATTGCGCCCACGTCCTCAATTACCGCCCGAAGAATGGCAAGTGTCGTCAATCCGAGCTCGGGCCTCCCTGTCCTCGAACTGGGACCAGGGACGGGCGTCATCACCAAGGCAATCCTTGCCCGCGGTGTTCAGCCGGAAAACCTGGTCGCGATCGAATATTCGACGGATTTCTATCAGCATCTGAAGCGCGCCTATCCCGGCGTCCACTTCATCAACGGCGACGCCTTCGACCTTGACCGCACGCTTGGCGTTCTGCGCAACCAGAGATTCGATTCCGTCGTATCCGGCCTGCCGCTTCTTAACTTTCCTATGCAGGCGCGCGTAAAGCTTCTCGAAAGCCTCTTCGATCATCTGCCGCCCGGACGGCCCGTCATGCAGATATCCTACGGACCTGTCTCTCCGATCATCGCCCGACCGGACCGCTACCATATCCAGCATTACGACTTCATCGTCCGCAACATCCCCCCGGCGCAACTCTGGATCTATCGGCGCGGCTGAGGTGGGATAGGCTGATGTTTGCACTCTATATCACGCATCCCCAGGTTCGTATCGATCCGGATGTTCCGGTTCCGCGATGGGGCCTGTCCGAAGAGGGTGCTACAAGAGCGAGGCTTGCCGCCGGGAGGCCCTGGGCCGGGCAGTTAAAGCGCATCGTCTCCAGCGACGAGACCAAGGCGATCGAAACGGCGGAAATCCTTGCCCAGGCATCCGGAATCGCGGTCGAGATCGTCCACGGAATGCATGAGAACGATCGCTCGGCGACGGGCTTTCTGCCACCGCCGCAATTCGAGGAAGCGGCCAACTGGTTCTTTGCTCATCCGGAAGCAAGCTTTAAAGGATGGGAACGCGCCATCGATGCGCAAGACCGTATCGCGGCCGCAGTCGACTCGGTTCTTGCCGGCCATGATCCAAAGGCTCCGATCGCCTTTGTCGGCCATGGCGGCGTCGGTACTTTGCTGAAGTGCCGCTTTGGAGGACATTCCATCACCCGCAGCCACGATCAGCCCTGCGGAGGCGGCAATCTTTTCTGCTTCGCCCTTGCGGATCGCCGCGTCTCATGCAACTGGACGCGCATGGAAGATTGGCAGGGATGGAGCGAAGCATGACCGCACGGGAGCGCTTGATCGTCGGACTTGATGTGCCGACCGTTCAGGATGCCGAAAGGATCGTGGTCACTATCGGCGACGAGGTTCTCTTCTACAAGATCGGCTATCAGCTCGCCTTCGCAGGCGGGCTCGAATTTGCGCGCGATCTGGCCAAGAGCGGCAAGAAGATCTTTCTCGACATGAAACTTCTCGACATCGACAATACCGTCGCCTCGGGCGTGGAGAACATCGTAAAGATGGGCATGTCGATGCTGACACTCCACGCCTATCCCAAAGCGATGAGGGCAGCCGTCGCGGCGGCAAAGGGATCGGATCTCTGCCTACTCGGCGTCACGGTGTTGACCTCGATGGATGAGCAGGATCTGATCGACGCCGGCTACGAGTACGATCCGCATACGCTGGTACTGCGCCGCGCCGAACAGGCGCGTCTTGCCGGCATGGGCGGCATCGTCTGCTCGGCGGAAGAGGCGGCCGCGGTTCGCAAGATCGTCGGGCCGAACATGGCGATCGTCACGCCCGGCATCCGCCCTGCGGGTAGCGACAAGGGCGACCAGAAACGGGTGATGACACCGGCCGACGCCCTCAAGGCAGGTTCGACGCATCTCGTTGTCGCACGCCCGATCGTCAAAGCCGCGGATCCGAGAGAGGCCGCCCGCGCCATTCTTGCCGAAATGGCGAGCGAGATCCGAACGCAGCCAGACCAGCGCATCACGTAAAGGAGAACGACGAATGGCAAAGGGTTACTGGATCGCCCGGGTCGATGTCCGCGACCCGGAACGCTACAAAGACTATCTCGCCGCCGCCAGGCCGGCCTTCGAAAAATACGGCGCGAAGTTCCTTGCGCGCGGCGGCGCCTTTACAGAATTGGAAGGCCAGGCGCGGGGCCGCAACGTAGTCATCGAATTTCCCTCGATGCAGGATGCGGTCGAGTGCTATAATTCTCCGGAGTACCAGATCGCCGCGAAAATCCGGCAGGAAGTGGCGGATGCTGAAATGGTTGTCGTAGAAGGCGTTTAGACCGCTACGGCAGCCGGCGGGTGCGGCGTGAAGGCCCTTCACGCGACGTTTCGATTCGGCTAAGACGAAACCGAATTCGAGCCATTCAAGGAGCCTGCCATGACGCTTTCCGACCTTCCACCGCTGGTTACCGTGTTTGGAGGGTCTGGCTTCGTCGGACGGCATGTGATCCGCGCACTCGCCAAACGCGGCTATCGTATCCGCGTCGCCGTTCGCCGTCCGGATCTCGCCGGCTTCCTGCAGCCGCTCGGCAATGTCGGCCAGATCTCCCTCGTCCAGGCGAACCTGCGTTATCGCAACTCCATTGACCGGGCGGTGGAAGACGCCGATCACGTGATCAATTGCGTCGGTATCTTGCACGAGAGCGGCCGCAATACCTTCGACGCCGTGCAGGAATTCGGCGCACGCGCTATTGCGGAGGCCGCGCGCAACGTCAATGCGACTCTAACGCATATTTCTGCGATCGGTGCCAATGCGAATTCCGACTCCTCTTACGCCCGCACCAAGGGCCGCGCCGAAGCCGCGATCCACTCGATCAAGCCGGATGCGATCATCTTCCGTCCATCGATCATCTTCGGGCCCGAGGACAGCTTCTTCAACAAGTTCGCCGACATGGCCCGCCTGTCGCCGGTCCTGCCGCTTATCGGTGGCGGGAATATGAAGTTTCAGCCCGTCTATGTGGGGGATGTGGCGGAAGCCGTTGCCCGCGCCGTGGACGGCAAGCTGACGACCGGCAAGATCTACGAGCTCGGCGGTCCCGACGTGCTGACATTCCGCGAATGTCTTCAAACGATGCTGCGCGTCACCAGCCGCAAGCGGCGCTTCATTTCGCTGCCATTCAGCGTCGCGTCTTTGATCGGCAGCATCGCCTCGCTCGTTCCGTTTGTTACGCCGCCGATAACGCCCGACCAGGTGCGTCAATTGCGGCGCGACAATGTGGTTTCGAAACAGGCGGAGGAAGAAGGCCGGACGCTCGAGGCAATCGGCATCCTGCCGACCATGCTGACCTCGGTGCTGCCGTCCTATCTCGTGCAATACCGTCCGCACGGTCAGTACACCGATTCCGGCAAGGCTGCCTGACTTTTTGTCCTTCAGGCTTTTGACGCCGTGTACTTCCTCAGATCGGAATCGTCTGAGGATAAAAGGTGCGGCAATCCACAGCGACGTTTGTGCGGCTTGTGAAACGCACGGCGCTGTTGTGGATATCCATGGCGGCGTTTCGCTTTTCCAACGTCATTTCCGCGCAAGCTCGGAATGTTTTTCTCCATCCGGCGGTGCGTCGCGTTGCATAAAAGACGCATAAGGAAATTTGTGAAATTAACGTCAAATTTAGCCGAAACCTTTATTGCTATTCAGCATTCCTATGACTAAACACCCCGCGCGTCTCCGAATGGACTCGGTGCCAATTGCGGCGCGTAACCCTATTGTGAAAGGCATTCTTCGATGGGCAAGTCAATCGCGCTTCTTTTTGCGTGTGCGGCGCTGGTTATTCTTGCAGGTTCCTTCATCGCGCCCGGCTCGGTCGCTGCATTGAAGGACGGATGTTCGCCGGCCTATGGCGTCGATCCCTGCAGCACCGGCGCGATCGGCTCCATCACTCACTAAAGCAACTCCAGGGAACGTGTGAAGCGGTCCTGCGCTTCCATGAAAAGCTGAACGGCTCTCCCGCCTAATCCCGAAATCGGAACCGATTTTCGGAGAAGATTATGCGCCGCTTCAAAGGCGATTGAGCATCCTGAGACGCGCGGAACCGCTCTGCTCTCGCTATCGAAATTAAAGGCGCGGCGCTCTATGCGAGGGCCGCGCCTCTTTTTTCAAAGTTCTCAGTGGACGACCAGCAGTCCGACCAGGCCGGCCACGCCAACGAAAATTCGCCACCAGGCAAAGGGGGCATAACCGCGGCGCGAGACGAAATTGAGCAGCCCCCGGACCACGAAAAGCGCCGAGACAAAGGCAGCGACAAAGCCGATGACGATCAGCATGCCGTCATCGAAGCTCAGCAACTGGCGGTTCTTGTAAAGATCGAGCGCAAAAGCGCCGACCATGGTCGGCATCGCGAGGAAGAACGAGAACTCCGCCGCTGACCGCTTGTCCGCGCCCATCAGCAGTGCACCGACAATGGTGGCACCGGAGCGTGAGGTTCCGGGTATCATCGCCAGGCACTGGAAGAAGCCGATCTTCAGCGCAAGAGAGGGCGGGAAATCCATGACGTCGTGATATTTCGGCTTGAACTTGATCCTGTCGACCGCGAGCAGGACAAAACCGCCCAGGATGAGAACGACACAGATCAGCATCGGCGTTTCGAAGAGAACCGACTTGATGAAGTCATGGGCAATCGCTCCGATGACGGCGGCCGGGAGGAAGCCGAGCAGCACGGAGAGGACAAACCAGCGGGCACGCGCGCTTGTCGGCAGCGCGAGCGCGATATGCAGCAGTTTCTGAAAATAGACAAGCAGGATCGCGAGGATCGCGCCGAGCTGAATGAGAACGGCAAAAGTGTTGCCTGGCGATTGAAAACCGAGAAAATGTCCGGCAAGCAGGACATGGGCCGTGGACGATACTGGAATGAATTCTGTCAGCCCTTCGATCAGGCCGAGTATGAGCGCACTGATTATGTCAGCCATGTTTTGTCCTTCGTCAGAGGGTACTGGCCCGATTTGCTTGTATTGAAGGGGCCAAGCTCCTATAGCTTCATCAAATGAGTCATGACTAGGGCGTCGCGCCCTTTGCCATGCAAAAGCAATCACAAAGTTCGAGTATCGATGCCGACGCTATATCATCACCCTATGTCTTCCGCATCACGCTTTGTCCGGCTGATCCTGACGGAGTATGGCTACCAGGCGGAACTGATCGAGGAGCAGACCTGGGAGAAGCGGCGTGATTTCCTGGCGCTCAATCCTGCCGGAACGCTCCCTGTCTATGTCGACGACAGCATGCGCGCGCTCTGCGGCGCAACCGTCATCTCCGAATATCTCGACGAGACCCATGGCGTCCTGAAGCGTGACCGACGGCTATTGGCCGAGGATCCGTTCCAGCGCGCCGAAATACGGCGGCTGGCGGAATGGTTCATGCAGAAGATGGAACAGGACGTCACAAGGCCGCTCGCCCGAGAGCGTGTCTACAAGCTGCAGATGACCGCCGATCAGGGCGGCGGGGCGCCGGACTCCAAGATCCTGCGAACTGCCCGCGCCAATATTCGTCAACACATGAAGTACGTCTCCTGGCTCGCGGGTTCACGACAGTGGCTGGCAGGAGACCGGTTGAGCTATGCCGATCTTGCGGCAGCCGCTTCGATCTCGGTGCTCGACTATCTCGGCGAGATCGACTGGTCGGAATCGCCGACCGCCAAGGAATGGTATCAAAGGCTGAAATCCCGCCCGTCCTTCCGGCCGCTGCTTGCCGAGCGGGTGCGCGGATTGACGCCGGTCTCGCATTACGCAGACCTGGATTTCTGACGAGGGGCGAATGCCCGAAAGAACTGCAGCAGAGACGAAGCGCCGCAACGATTTGACGGCCTTTTTGCGCAGCCAGGCGGAGGCGCTCGGCTTCGACATCTGCCGGATCACGCGGCCGGATTCGATCCCGCACGCGCGCGAACGCCTGGATACATTTCTTCAAGCCGGTCATCATGGCACCATGGCGTGGATGGAGGAGACCCGCGAACGACGCGGCGATCCGCGTGTTCTCTGGCCGGACGTGCGCTCCATCGCCGTCTTCGGAATGAATTATGGACCCGATCAGGATCCGCGCGACATCCTCGACAAACCGGACAAGGTCGCGATCTCCGTCTACGCCCGCAACCGGGATTATCATGATGTCATCAAGGGACGCCTGAAAGAGATCGCCACGCGCTTTGCCGCCCGCGCCGGAGAAGACGTAAAGGTCTTTGTCGATACGGCGCCGGTGATGGAAAAGCCCCTTGCGGCGGCGGCCGGCGTCGGCTGGCAGGGCAAGCATACCAATCTCGTCAGCCGCCAATATGGCTCCTGGCTCTTCCTCGGCTCGATGTTCACCAGTGCCGATCTTGTCGCGGACGAAGCGGAAATCGACCATTGCGGCTCCTGCCGCGCCTGCCTCGATGTCTGTCCGACGGCAGCCTTCCCGGCGCCTTATCAGATCGATGCGCGGCGCTGCATTTCCTATCTGACGATCGAGCACAAGGGACCAATCGACCCGGAATTTCGTCCTCTGATTGGCAACCGGATCTACGGATGCGACGACTGTCTTGCCGTCTGTCCCTGGAACAAGTTCGCAGCCAATGCTTCGGAAATGAAGCTCAAGACACGCGAGGATCTCAGGGAACCGGCGATCGCCTTCTTACTGACGCTTGACGATGCGAACTTTCGAGCCTTCTTCAGCGGCTCGCCGGTCAAGCGCATCGGCCGGGACCGTTTCATCCGCAATGTGCTGATTGCCGCAGGCAATTCCGGCGATCGCAAGCTCATCGCCCAATGTCGCGATCTTGTCCTCGATCCCTCGCCGATCGTGCGCGGCATGGCGATCTGGGCTTTGTCGCAATTGATGGATGCCAATGAATTCGCTGTCTTTGCGGCGCAAAGACCAGAAGAGGCGGAAGACGACGTGTTGAACGAATGGCGACTGGCGGGAGTGAACTGATGCATGTGATGATTTTCGGCTGCGGCTATTCCGGCAAGGCGATTGCCCGGAGCTTCGCAGGTCCCGGTGTTCGCATTTCCGGGACCACACGTTCAACTGACAATCTCGCGTCGCTGAAACGGCTTGGTATCGAGACCTTCGTCTTTGATGGCGTCGAAATGGAACCGTCGCTGCGGGAAGAGCTTAAGGGCGTCACGCATCTCGTCCAATCGATCGCGCCTGGCCAGGATGGCGATCCAGCCATCCGGCTGATCGGAAGCGATCTAAGAGGAGCGATGCCGAAGCTTAAATGGATCGGCTATCTTTCCACCGTCGGCGTCTATGGAGATCACAAAGGCGGCTGGGTGAACGAGGAAACGCCATGCAAGCCTGTCTCGGACCGCTCGGTTGAACGAATACGGGCGGAACAGGCCTGGATGGAACTTGGCGGCAAAAAGGGCGAAATCGCGGCGGCGGTGCTACGGCTAGCCGGGATTTACGGGCCGGGGCGCAATGCCTTCTGCAATCTCGAAAAGGGTACAGCCCGGCGGCTCATCAAGAAGGACCAGGTCTTCAACCGCATCCGCGTCGAGGATATCGGCGCGGCAACCGCGTTTCTCGCCGCCGGCAACCATGGCGGTATCTATAACATTACCGACGACGAGCCCTGCCCGCCACAGGACGTGGTTATTGAAGCCGCCCGACTGATGAGCGTCGAGCCGCCGCCGGAACAGCCTTTCGAAACGGCTGAGCTGACGCCGATGGCACGGTCCTTCTATGGTGAAAACAAACGCGTTTCCAACCGGCGCATTCGCGATCTCGGCTTTGTTTTCGCCTTTCCCGAATATCGAATGTCGCTTGCGCAGCTTTGGCATTCGGACACCTGGCGTGGTTGATGCTCTGCCCAGCTTCCTTTGAAGAGCTGGAAGAGAATTGCAGGTCTGGATAGATTTTCTGCAGATATATTCGCGTTTAAATTGATCGATTTGTCGGCTTTCTGAACGCCAGAAAGGGTAGGAATTTCCTTCCCAATGGGTGATTCTCGTGAAAATCATCCGCGCAAATTGGGTTAACAACCTCTAAATTTGCACAATTATGGCGTCAAATATGGCAAAGTAGGAAAAAATTTTTTTCAAATTTCGTGATATCGCGTCCAGTATCCGAATACCGGGAAAATCCTTTTTGTTTTTAACTGATTTTATTACCTTTTTTCCATATTTAAGTTTTTTCTCAAATATAATTTCGTATTTGTTGCGCTCACAATAATTACAAAGTGTAACAGTCCGTGATCTTCGGAGGCACTTTTTCGCCATTTTTCGACGGATTTAAGCGCCGCCGCCAATAACGGCGCGCTCATCACTTTCGAGGGGAAATCCGTTTTGAAGAAAATTTGTCGTTCTATTGCCACCGCTGCAACTATTGCTGCGTGCTCTTCGATGCTGCCTTCGGAAAGCTTCGCAGGAAATGGATGTGGAGGCGCCTCATGGTACGCGCTTAGTTCAAAAACTGCTTCCGGGGAACGCATGAATCCTTCCCATTACACGGCGGCACATCGCTCGCTGAAATTCGGAACGAAACTGAAGGTGACCAACAGCCGAAACGGAAGGACCGTCGTGGTCCGCGTCAACGATCGCGGTCCCTTTATCCGGGGAAGAGTCTTGGACCTGTCGCGGGCGGCGGCACAAAACATCGGCATGGTCGCCTCAGGGACAGCCAAGGTCTGCTACGAGGTCATAGGCTGACACCCGGTCGGTCCTGACGCTTGCTCTTGCCGTCAATCGCGGGTACCACGCGATCAAGACTGGTGAACTATCCGCTTAGCACCTTCCGTGCGGATCGTTCACAAGTCAGCGCGACCAGGAGAAGAGTAAATGCGTCTAGGCGGCCGGCTGCGGGGGGCCATCGAGGTACTTGCGGACATCAACACGCGCAAGCGCCCTGTGGCTGATGCCCTCAAGGACTGGGGCCTGGCTCACCGCTTTGCCGGCTCGGGCGACCGCGCCGCGATCGGCAACATCGTCTATGACGCGCTGCGCATGCGTCTCTCCCATGCGTGGCTGATGGATGACGACAGCGCCGTTGCGCTCGGCTATGCTGTCATGTTCCGCCAATGGGGTTTCACCCAGGAAACGCTGGCCGCAGAACTCGAGGGCGATCGCTTCGCACCCGACGTCCCGACGCAGGAGGCACTTTCCGGCTTTGCCAGCCGTTCAATCGAGACTGCGCCCCTTCATGTGCAGGCGGATATTACGGAATGGGTGCAGCCCTCCTTCGAAAGGGCGTTCGGGGACATGTGGCTTCGCGAGGCCAAGGCGCTTGCCGAGCGCCCAACGCTCGATCTGCGTGCCAACGTGCTGAAAGCATCGCGCGACAAGGCCCTGAAGGCGCTCGAACGCGCTGGCGCACAGGCTGCGCACATCGCCCGATACGGTCTGCGGGTCCCCGCGGGCGAAGGCGCGTCGCGTCTGCCGAATGTGACGGCCGAGCTTTCGTTTCAGAAAGGCTGGTTTGAAGTTCAGGACGAAGGCTCGCAGATTGTGGCTGATCTCGTCCTACCGCAGGAAGGCGATCAGGTGCTCGATTATTGTGCGGGGGGCGGCGGCAAGACGCTCGCCATGGCGGCTGCCATGAACAACAAGGGCCAGGTTCACGCCTATGATGCCGACCGCAAGCGGCTTGCGCCGATCATCGAACGGTTGAAACGCGCCGGAACGCGCAATGTCCAGGTTCATGACGACCGCAACGAGCTTGAGACCCTTTCGGGTCGTTGCGACCGCGTCCTGGTGGATGCGCCTTGCACCGGCACCGGAACCTGGCGCCGCCGGCCTGACACCAAATGGCGTCTGACGCCGAAGAATCTGGATGAACGCACATCGCAGCAGCAGGATGCGCTGCACCAGGCGAGCGACTTTGTCCGCCCCGGGGGCGAACTGATCTACGTGACCTGCTCCGTGCTCCCGGAGGAGAACGAAACTCAGGTCAACCGCTTCGCAGCGAACAATTCGGGCTTTGAGATCGTTGAGGCGTTGAGTGGCTGGAATGCGCTCTTCGGCGCGGCCGCTCCACGCCCGCATTCATCCGATGGCAAGACCATCACGCTGACGCCCGCCTCGACTGACACGGACGGCTTTTTCTTCTGTCGGATGCAGCGCAAAGCCTGAAATTTATTCAGCGCGCAGGGGATATTGCTGTTTCGGCGGAATGAGGTGATGCAGCACGGCAATCGCGATCAGCAGCAGCCCGCCGAGAAAGACCACAAGAAAAAGCATCGCCGTCGTGAAGTGCGAAGCGAAGGCGACGAGCGGAACGGCTCCGGCCGGCGGGTGCGTCACGCGCAGAGCCAGCATTCCTGCGATCGCCAGACCGACGGCGACAGCCGCAGCCCACCAAAGACCAGGGAAGAACATCACTGCGAGGCTGCCGATCAGAGCCGCAAGCAAATAGCCGCCGAGCACGTTGGCCGGCTGGGCAAGCGGGCTTTTCGGCTGACCGAAGATCAAGACCGCCGTCGCTCCGAACGGCGCAATCAGCAATGGTATGCCTGTCGCGATCGTCAGCGCGCCGACTGCAATCATGCCTGTCATGGCGCCCAGACCGGATTTCAGATGAGCGGCGAGTTCGCCCTTCGGCTCGTGCCGATGAATGAAGTGCTTCAAATGATTGAACATGCAGGAACAGGATCCGGAATCGGTCTGGGCAGGATTTGCCTATCTTTTGATCGCGACTTGATGAATTTTCAAGCAACCCAATTCCTTTTTCGCGCCAATCAGCGGGAATTTTGTGCCTTAAAATCATTCCAAACTAGAGTGTTTGACACCAGTTTGCTTTTGCGCGATGACAGCTAGCCCGTGTTTCGGACGGCCCCCGCCGTCACAGGAGAGGATCATGAAACAACAAAGGAATTTGCGCGCCGCGCTGGCGCTTTTGGCTGCCTCTGCAGTTCTGCCGGCTCTTCCGGCCGCTGCAGGAACCGACGCTGCGGCCGTCGTCAAGCACTATGCCGAAATCGCGCATGCCAAATATGAAGATTCGCTGACCACGGCCAAGGCGCTTGATTCCGCCATTGATGCCTTCCTCGCAGCACCGAGCGAGACGACGCTTCAGGCCGCCAAGGATGCCTGGACCAAGGCGCGTGTGCCCTACCAGCAGACGGAAGTCTATCGTTTCGGCAACCCGATCGTCGACGAATGGGAAGGCAAGGTCAACGCCTGGCCGCTTGACGAGGGTCTGATCGATTATGTCGACGCCTCCTACGGCACGGAGAGCGACGAGAACGCGCTCTATGTCGCCAACGTCATCGCCAATAAGACGATCAAGATCGACGGCCAGGATGTCGACGCTTCCAATCTGACGCCGGACTTCCTGGCGAGCACGCTGCATGAGGCGGGCGGGGTCGAGGCCAATGTGGCGACCGGCTATCACGCCATCGAATTCCTGCTCTGGGGCCAGGATCTGAACGGCACCGGACCGGGCGCCGGCAATCGCCCCGCGACCGATTACGATCTCAAGAACTGCACGCACGGCAATTGCGACCGCCGCGCCCAATATCTGAAATCGGCCTCGACGCTGCTCGTTTCCGATCTCCAGGAGATGACCGACGACTGGGCGCCGGAAGGCGAAGCCACGAAGCACGTCGAAGCCGACCCGAAAGCCGGCCTCGTCGCGATCCTGACCGGTATGGGCTCACTTTCCTATGGCGAGCTCGCCGGTGAACGCATGAAGCTCGGTCTGCTGCTGCACGATCCGGAAGAAGAGCATGACTGCTTCTCCGACAATACCTACAACTCGCATCTTAACGACGCGATCGGCATCGCGGCCGCCTATACCGGCGAATATACCCGCGTCGACGGAACCAAAATGACCGGTCCGTCGCTCCATGATCTGGTTGCCGCCAGGGACAAGGCGCTCGACCAGGAAATGGAAGGCAAGCTCGACAAAACGCTCGACGCCATGCACGCGATGGCCAAGCGCGGCGAGGCGGTGGAGAAATACGACCAGATGATCGCCGAGGGCAACACTGAGGGCAATGCCGTCGTGCAGGCCGCCATTGACGGCCTCATCGACCAGACCAAGTCGATCCAGCGCGTTATTGCCGCACTCGATCTCGGCAAGGTTGAGCTTGAAGGTTCCGACAGCCTGGATAATCCTAACGCTGTCTTCCAATGATAAAAGGCGGGCCGCTCCAAAGGTTGGGGCGGCCCGGACAATCATGTCGCGTACTCCGGCCCGTCGCCGCCTCCTTCTTCCGGCTATCGCCCTTTCCGGCTCGCTCTGCGGCATCCTCCTTCTCTACGGCGCAACTGCCGCTTTCGATCTCCCCGTCCGCACGGACCTTTCGGAAGATGATCTGAAAAGGGTCGCCGATGTCACTCGGCCGACCGAAGATTTTTCCAAGGCGGAGGCCTACGAGGCGATGCAAGGTGGGGCTGCCACCTCGATTGATCCGGTTCGCAAAGACGCCTTCTCGCATTTTTCCGCAAATCTGAGCTTCGACGAACGGGAGAATTTTCATCTCGGCAATGCGCTGTTCCGCAAGCTCTGGGTCTCCTCACCGTCGTCGACGCAGGCTTCCGACGGTCTCGGCCCCCTTTTCAACGCCCGCTCCTGTCAGAGCTGCCATATCAATGACGGCCGCGGCCATCCGCCGGAAGGTGGCGGCAGCACCATCTCGATGCTGCTGCGGCTCGCGCGACCGGCAAAGTCGCCTGAAGAAAAAAAGGCCGTAGAACGGGCGGAGGTTCTGAATTTTCCCGACCCGACCTATGGCGGGCAATTGCAGGATCTCGCCGTTCCCGGCCTTGCAGCCGAAGGCCGGATGGGCATTACCTATGAGGAGAAAAGGGTGACGCTCGGCGACGGCGAAACGGTATCTCTGCGCAAGCCGGTCTACCAAGCCAGCGATCTGGCCTACGGCCCGCTCGATCCGGCAACGACAATCTCGCCGCGGGTAGCACCCTCGATGCTCGGCCTTGGTCTGATCGAGGCCATCCCCG
Organism: Sinorhizobium sp. CB7; assembly: GCF_041357635.1. Lineage (NCBI taxonomy): Bacteria > Pseudomonadati > Pseudomonadota > Alphaproteobacteria > Hyphomicrobiales > Rhizobiaceae > Sinorhizobium > Sinorhizobium sp. CB7. Next base: position 56,815 of record NZ_JAULLL010000007.1, on the reverse strand, counting down.
AGGCCGACATCCTTGCGCATGCGGATTCTGACGACAGGGATGGCGACGGCATATCCGGAAGAGCACAGATGGTGCGTGACCACCGCATGGGCAAGCTCGCACTCGGCCGTTTCGGCTGGAAAGCGCAGAATGCGACCGTGCGCGACCAGAGCGCCGATGCCTTTTCCAACGATATCGGCATCTCGACGCCCGACCGGCCCAGTTCGCACGGAGACTGCACCGCGGCCGAGGCGAAATGCCTTTCCATGCCGACAGGCGTCCAGAAACGCCTCGGTGACGTCGAGGCGCCAGACCCGGTTCTCGATCTCGTCACCTTCTATTCCGAAAATCTTGCCGTACCGGCCCGGGGCAAGGCGAGCTTTCCCAAGACCCTGAAAGGCAAGCAGCTCTTCTACCAGTCTGGTTGCACGTCTTGCCATGTGCCGAAATTCGTGACCCGCCGCGACACAGCCAACAAGGCGCAGGCTTTCCAGTTGATCTGGCCCTATTCGGACTTTCTGCTCCACGATATGGGCGAAGGCCTGGCAGACGGGCAACAGGTGGGACTTGCAAACGGAGATGAATGGCGCACGCCGCCGCTCTGGGGTATAGGACTAACCCGAACTGTCAGCGGACACACCTTTTTCCTTCATGACGGCCGGGCCAGAAATCTCACCGAAGCCATTCTCTGGCATGGCGGCGAAGCGGAAAAAAGCCGCAATGCGTTCTCTTCCTTATCCAGGGAGGATCGGCAAGCTTTGATAAATTTTCTGGAGTCCCTTTGATGCGCCACTGGCCAAGCCTGCTTTTCAGTATCGCCCTGATGGGGCTTGCTCTTTCGGCAGCGGCTCAGGATAGCAGCCAACAGTCTCCTGCCCAATCATCGCCAGCCGAGGCAGCGCCGACCCAGCCAGCTCAACCAGGATTGCCACCGTCAGGACTGAACGAGGAGGCGGTCCCGGCCGTGATCCAGAGGGCGATCGACGAGGTCATCCGGCCCGGATATCGCAACATGCAGCAATCGGCTGCCCGCCTGACGACGGCGATGAAGGATCTTTGCGACGGCGGCACCGAGCAGACGCTCGAAAGGGCCAAGACCGCCTTTGACGACACGATCCGCTACTGGTCGATCATCGAAATCGTGCAGACGGGACCTGTCATGGATGACAACCGCTTCGAGCACATCCTCTTTTATCCCGACCGCAAGGGCGTCGGTCTGAAGCAGGTTCAGGCACTGATCGCCAAGGCCGACGAGAAAGACACAACGATCGATGCCATCGCTGCAAAGAGCGTGGCGCTGCAGGGCCTGACGGCGCTCGAATATGTGCTCTACGGCAGCGGTTCCGAATCCCTCATCACCGAAAAGAACGGCTTCCGCTGCCGTTATGGCGCGGCCGTCGCCGGCAATATCCAGCGTGAGGCCGGCAAGATCGTCGCCGCCTGGGAGAAGCCGGACGGCGTGCAGGCGAGCTGGAAGCATCCCGGCCCCGACAGCGCCGACTTCATGGACAACCGCGAAGCCGTGACCGCACTTCTCGGCATTCTGGTCCACGGCGCCGAAAATGTTCGCGACCAGCGGCTCGAAACCTTTTACAAGGGCGGCGATACGACGCCACGGCCGAGAATGGCGATCTACTGGCGCTCGCGGAATACCTGGAAATCCATGGCGGCCAATCTGGAAGGACTGAAGACCTTCTGGGAGAAGGCGGGCATGGCCGATCTGCTGCCACCGGACAAGCGCGCCGTTGTTGCGGAGATCGACGCCAGCTTCAAGGCGCTGCTTGAAGCCGTGCCGAAGCTCAATCCTGATATCGAGGTCGCCGTCAGCGACGCCGAGCGCGCGAAGCTTGACACGCTGCTTGCCACCAGCCGCAACCTGATCACCGAGCTCAACGACCAGTATGGCGCTGCAATCGGGCTTTCGGCCGGCTTCTCCTTCTCCGATGGGGACTGAGGATGTGGCGTAGCGCGACCATGGACCGGCGCGGCTTCGTCAAGGCGGCGGGCCTGACCTTTCTGGCGGCACTGCAGCCGAAGGCATTGCTGGCGCTTGAACGTGCCGACGCCGTCTATGCTTCCGGTCTACGCGCGAAGGATGGCTCCTACGCGGTCGCAACGGTCACCGAGCGCGGCGAGATCGTCGACCAGGTCGCCCTACCCAACCGCGCGCACGGCCTGGCGTTCAGCCGGGCGACCGGCAAAACCGTCGCCTTCGCCAGACGTCCCGGTACTTACGCCATGATCTTCGATCCGTGGAACCGCGCCGAGCCGATCGTCATCACCTCGCCGGAAGGCCGTCACTTCTACGGGCACGGCGCCTTTTCGCCTGATGGCAAGCTGCTTTATGCCAGCGAGAACGATTTCGACAATAATCGCGGCATGATCGGCATCTATGATGCGACCGATCGCTTTACCCGTATCGGCGAATACGAGACTTTTGGCGTCGGGCCGCACGACATGACCGTCTCGGACGACGGCCGCACGCTCGTCATCGCCAATGGCGGCATCGAGACACATCCGGACTTCGGCCGCACCAAGCTCAACCTCGGCCACATGCTGCCGTCATTGACGCTCGTCGATGCGGCGACCGGAGCATTGATCGAAAAGCACGAACTGCCACCGCAGTTGGCGCAGGTCTCCACCCGTCACGTCGATATCGACGCCACCGGCCGGATATGGTTCGCCTGCCAGTACGAGGGGCACCGCAACGACCTGCCACCGCTTGTCGGCTATTTCGGCAAGGGCGAGGATCTGGCCTTCGTTTCGCTTCCCGAGGAAACGACGCGCAGGCTGGCCAATTATGTCGGCGCAATTGCGGTGAACCGGGACCAGGGTCTGGTCGGAGTCACCTCGCCCAAGGGTGGGATGGCCGTAACGCTGGATGCAAAGACTGGCGCCGTTGTCAGCGAGGAAAGCGTTACGGACGCGGCCGGCATTGCGCCTGCATCACGCGGTTTTGCCATTTCCTCCTATGACGGAGATTTTGGCGATATCCGCAGCGATGTTGCCTGGGATCAGCATATCGTGCGCATTTCAGAACCCACGCGCTAGCCCATTCGGCGACTGTTTCGTTGGAAACCGATTTTCCCGTCGGTGCGCTTGTCGAACCGGGCAAGCCATGCCACTTTCCGGCACCTAGAGCATACTTTGCGCGTTCGCTCGAACGTGCGGCGCTTTAGAAGAGGTGGCGCATGAACGATGACGACAATAGCGATTTCCGCGAGCGAATCCGGCAGATCTTCGCCCGGCAGGCAGCGTTGCATACGATCGGCGCCGAACTGACACGCATTGAACGCGGCACCGTGGAGATCGAGCTTCCTTTCGACCTGAAGCTGACACAGCAGCACGGCATGCTGCACGCGGGCGTCATCTCGGCAGCGCTCGATTCCGCCTGCGGATTCGCCGCCTACAGTGTCATCGACCCGAAAGCCTCGATCCTGACGATCGAGTTCAAGGTCAATCTCATGTCGCCAGGGCGCGGTGAGCGCTTCCTCTTTCGCGGGGAAATCACCAAACCAGGCTCCAATATCATCGTCGCCGACGGCCGGGGCTATGCCGTCAGCGACGGTCCAGCCAAGCTGATTGCTTCCATGACCAGCACCATGATGGTCGTCCGGGGGAGAGAAGGAATTACGGGATGAAGTTTGAACTGAAATCGATTGCGGGAAAATCCATCCTGTTCGTGATGGCGGCGGAAGCGGAATACGGGCCATTCCTGCGCTCGCGCATCGAGCCGCTGATGACCGGTGTCGGGCCCGTCGAAGCCGCAATCGCGATGACACGTGCGCTGAGCAGGCTGGAGGAGCAAGGTGACCTGCCGGACCTTGTCGTCTCCCTCGGTTCAGCCGGTTCCTCGAAGCTGGAGCAGACGGAAGTCTATCAGGTCACCTCGGTTTGCTACCGCGACATGGATGCTTCGCCGCTCGGCTTCGAGAGGGGCCGCACACCATTCCTCGATCTCCCTGCCGTCGTCGATCTGCCGCTGCGTATTCCCGGCATTCCGGAGGCAAGCCTTTCCACCGGCGGAAATGTGATCTCGGGTGCCGCGTATCAGAACGTCGCCGCCGACATGGTCGACATGGAAACCTTTGCGGTGCTGCGCGCCTGCCAGATCTATAACCTGCCGCTGATCGGGCTACGCGGAATCTCCGACGGGGTCGAGGAGCTGCAGCATATTTCCGGCTGGACCGAATACCTCCATATCGTCGACCGAAAGCTCTCCTATGGCGTCGACAGCCTGTTTACCGCGCTCGAGGACGGCGTTTTCTGGTTTTAGACGGACAATCGGGACAATATTTCCCTGGGTCCAGGCGTTTGCCCGATTGCAAGCCGGAACGCTTTTCTTTAAAGGCTCGACATGACCCAGACAGCACATCCCGACACAGTTCTAATCGTCGATTTCGGCAGCCAGGTGACGCAGCTCATCGCACGGCGCGTGCGCGAAGCGGGCGTCTACTGCGAGATCGTTCCTTTCCAATCCGCAGAAGCAGCTTTCAAGCGCCTGCAGCCGAAGGCCGTGATCCTCTCCGGAGGCCCGGCCTCGACCGTGGACGAAGGCTCCCCGCGGGCGCCGCAGATCATCTTCGACAGCGGCCTGCCGGTCTTCGGAATATGCTACGGCCAACAGACGATGTGCATGCAGCTCGGTGGCAAGGTCGAGAGCGGCCATCATCGCGAATTCGGCCGCGCCTTCCTCGATATCGAAACGGACTGCGCCCTCTTCGAGGGCCTCTGGTCTTCCGGCTCGCGCCATCAGGTCTGGATGAGCCACGGCGACCGCGTCACGGCACTGCCCGAGGGCTTCGAGGTCGTCGCCACCTCCTCCAACGCGCCTTTCGCCTTCATCGCCGATGAAGGCCGGAAATATTACGGCGTGCAGTTCCATCCGGAGGTCGTGCACACTCCCGACGGCGCCAAGCTGATCGCGAACTTCATTCACAATATCGCCGGCATCAAGGGCGACTGGACGATGTCGGCCTACCGTGCCAAGGCGGTCGAGGCGATCCGCGAACAGGTCGGCGACAAGCGCGTCATCTGCGCTCTTTCCGGCGGCGTCGATTCTTCCGTTGCCGCGCTTCTAATCCACGAGGCAGTCGGCGACCAGCTCACCTGCATCCTCGTCGACCACGGCCTGATGCGCAAGGACGAGGCCGCAAGCGTCGTCGCCATGTTCCGCGAGCACTACAACCTGCATCTCCTGCATGTCGACGCCTCCGACCGCTTCATCGGCGAACTCGAAGGCGTCAGCGACCCGGAGACAAAGCGCAAGATCATCGGCCGGCTCTTCATCGAGACTTTTGAGGAAGAGGCGAAGAAGCTCGGCGGCGCCGAATTCCTCGGCCAGGGCACGCTCTATCCGGATGTTATCGAATCGGTCTCCTTTACCGGCGGCCCGTCCGTCACCATCAAGTCGCACCACAATGTCGGCGGCCTGCCCGAGCGGATGAACATGCAGCTCGTCGAGCCGTTGCGCGAACTCTTCAAGGACGAGGTGCGCGCGCTCGGCAAGGAACTCGGCCTCCCCGACAGCTTCATCGGCCGCCACCCCTTCCCTGGCCCCGGTCTTGCGATCCGCTGCCCCGGCGGTATCACACGCGAAAAGCTCAGCATCCTACGCGAAGCCGACGCGATCTATCTCGACGAGATCCGCAAAGCCGGCCTCTACGACGCCATCTGGCAGGCCTTCGCCGTGCTGCTGCCGGTCCAGACGGTTGGTGTCATGGGCGACGGCCGCACCTACGAATATGTCTGCGCGTTGCGCGCCGTCACCTCGGTCGACGGCATGACGGCGGACTTCTATCACTACGACATGGAATTCCTCGGCCGCGCGGCAACGCGCATCATCAACGAGGTCCGCGGGATCAATCGGGTGGTCTACGATGTGACGTCCAAGCCGCCGGGCACGATTGAGTGGGAGTGAGGGTACAAACACGGGAATAGCGTAGTTTCGGCGGGCCGCTTGACCTTTGATCGAGACTGCATGGCATTTGCTCTAGTTGGGTTCGCGCTCCTTTGAAAAGCTGTTGATGTAAAGCGCCATCGGCATGGCATAGCGTTGTGGCGTGGAACAGCGTGCAAATCGGCGGATGTCTAGACCTGGCGTTCCTGGAAGTGCCCGATCGCTAATCGGGCCCGTCCAAGGAATGACGAACGGAGTGACGGCCTTACTTCACCGTGATGCTCATACCGCTGAGATCGGCGTTGATTTGCAGGCCTACCTGCCTGCCCGAGAGTTCGAGTTGGGCGCCCTTGTCATTGGTCATGACGATCACCTGAGCCCCTCTGCCGAGCGCGCCGCCACCGCCCACTGCACCGTACACACCCGTCACATCTCGGGCGCGGCGTATGTGGCGCACGGTACCTTGGAAATAGGTCTTGGAGGCACCGAAGGCGAGGCCGCCTGAGATGCCGCCGACCGTGATCGGATATCGGCGACCATGGAAGGTCAGCGTGCCCTCGCCTCCGGCGCCACCGACGAAGAAGGCCGCCTTGTAGATGGCGAAACGGATCGTACCGCTGTCGGCATGCGCCGCGCTGGCAAAGCTAACTCCTGCTGCGGCGATGACGGCAATCGCGACTGAACGAAATCTGGACGAAATCTTCATGATGAGAGCCTCCTCAAGAGCGCCGCTTACCCAGCCGGCCGGGCACGTCAGCGCCGCATCAATGTTATAGCTGAACAGTCTCGCACGTCATTAGTTCCGAGGCACGAGGACTGAATCCCGCTGCGGGCAGACCGCCACCAAACGAGGCGGTTGGCGAACATGTCTCGGCTGCGAGAAAAGTGGCTGAATAGTGGGAATCTGCCTACGCCAGCCGCAACTGAAAACAGTTGTGAAACAGTTAGGTGGATCAGTCACGCGGGTCGAGGTCAGACCCACGTGGTACGACTGCCGCCGTTCGCCGCGTCTTCCTTTTTCGTAGATGGTGCTGTCGGCAAACGGCACAATGAGTCGGAGTTCGTGCCACCTGTTGGTTCGGAGCAAACCGTCAGCACGGTCGCGGGACCTGAGTATCCCCGGTCTTTGACATCGTCATCTCGATAGGCGCCATCCGAATCCGCACGCGGTTCGTCTTATTGGTCATGCCTGTCCTCCCACCGCCGGGACTTTTGCAGCCTCATGCGAACCGGGCCGTGGGCCAGCAGGACGTAATCGAGAATAATGGACCTGGCAGATATCGGCGGCTTGTCCTTTATGGAAGCGGATGCCGCTTGTGCCAGGGCGTCGCTTGTTGATACTCCACCGCCGCGCGGATGAGCGTCGCCTCGTCGCGGCCGGCAAGCTGAATACCGATTGGCATATCACGCTCACTGAAGCCGCCCGGCAGCGTCACGGTTGGATGACCGGTAAGATCGAAAGGCGCCGTGTATCGCTGCAATTTCAGAATGAGATCCGGCTGGGCGCCGAGCGTGCTGATATCGGCAATTGTGAGCGGTGCGAACGGTTGTACCGGCACAAGGAGCGCGTCGATGCTCCGGAACAGGTGCGCGAAGCGCCCGCGCAGGTCCATGCGCCGCAGTCGGATGGCCTGGTAGTCGAGCGCGGAAATCGAGCTCCCCGCGTCGAGCACTGACGCGAGCACTGCGCCATATTCGTCCTTGCGAGCCGGATATGTGTCGCGATGCGCGAAGGCGGCCTCGAGCGCACAGGCCGGCGCCCAGTCAGCGACCGCTTGCGTGACATCGGGCACGCTCACCGGGACGATTTCCGCGCCGAGTTGGCGAAACACCTTCTCGACTTCTACGAGGACATTCCGTACCTCTGAAACGACGTCCGCGGTGTTCCATCGCGCGTCGACGCCGAGGTGCATGTCGTGGATGCTTCCCTTGGCTGCCCGGACATATTCGGGCGGCGGGTCGGCGAGCGTTGTGGGGTCCTCGCCATCCGGGCCTGCGATGGCCGTGAGAATCGCGGCGGCGTCGGCGACGCTGCGGGCGATCGGTCCGACATGATCGAGGCTCGCCGCGAGTTCCAGGACGCCGAAGCGGCTGACGCGCCCCCAGGCCGGTTTGATTCCCGACAGGCCCGTGGCGCCGCACGGCCAGCGAATTGATCCGCCCGTATCTGAGGCTAGCGCGCCGTAACAAAGCCCGGCCGCAGTGGCAACGGCCGCCCCACTCGAAGAGATGCCAGTCCAGTATGCAGGATTCCAAGGGTTCTTCGGCGGCGTGATCGCTGGATGATGATCGGAATACGCTCCTTCGGTCATTTGCAGCTTGCCGAGCACAACTGCTCCCGCGCGCTTCAGGCGCGCGACGACGGTGGCGTCCTCCGCCGGCACGAAGTCGCGACGGATCGTGGTACCCCCGGCGGTGGGTACGCCCTTTGTCCAAAACAGATCCTTGATTCCGAGCGGCACGCCGTGGAGCGGTCCGCGATAGCGGCCGGAGGCGATTTCGGCGTCCGCTGCCTGCGCGGCGACCAGCGCCTGCTCCGGCATGGTGCGCGTATAGCTCGCCAACTGGCCGTCTAGTCGGTCTATTCGTTCGAGCTGCGCGCGCGTTACCTCAACTGAGGTCAGTTCGCGCCGCCGCAGTAGATCCGCAAGCTCATTCAGTTGCAGATAGTGTAGATTCATCGGTCTCTTCACCTGATCTGGCCTGCAAGCACCTTCGCGACGAAGCGCGCAGACGCCTGTCCGACCTCGTCCGGCGAGTCCTCCTGCAAAAAGTGCGAACCGTGCACCGTGACCACCTGCTGGTTCGGCCAGGCACGGCAGAATTCCCTTTGCGCGCCGATGAGGAACCCTGCGGGCTCGGCGTCGATGAACAGTTTCGGGACGGGGCTCATCGACAGCCAGCGTGAATAGGACTCGACGATCTCGACGACATCCGCGGGCTCGCCGCCAATGGGCAGATCGCGCGTCCAGGCAAGCATCGGCATGCGAGAGGGGCCTGGATTGCGATAATGACGCCGGTACACTTCCAGAATCTCGGGGGCGATGTTCCGCAACGGCAGCAGGTACTCGATGAAGAGATTCTTCTCCAGGATCAGTTCCTCGCCTTTCGGCGAGCGCTGCGCTTGAAAGAAGGCGCGCGTTGCGTCGGGCCATTCGTCCCAGGAGAGGAACGGTCGCACGATCGCCTCCATGTAGACGATGGCCTTGACGCGCTCGGGATGGCGCCGCGCCCAGGAAAAGCCGAGCGCCGAACCCCAATCGTGAACGACGAGAATGACGGTCCGGTGGAGCCTGAGTGTCTCGAACCAGGCGTCGAGATACCGTTGGTGATCGATGAAGCGGTAGCGACCGTCTGGTGCCGCGCCTGAATTGCCCATCCCCACATAGTCCGGCGCCAGGCAGCGCCCGAACGGCAGCAGATGGGGAATTATGTTCCGCCAGAGATAGGACGGCGTGGGGTTCCCGTGCAGGAACACGATGGGATCGCCCACGCCAACATCGACATAAGCCATCGTCGTGCCCAGTACGGGCAGGTATTTTCGATAGGAAATGTCCTCCGTGGAGATAGGGGTCATCGAAAGGCTCCTTTCGAGGCAAATCGTCGACACCTGTATAACGCTTTTGCTGGTGTTATGTTCCCGTCAACCAGCAAAAGTGTTATGCTGGTGTCAATGAGGCTTTCGAAGAAATACGGCGTACCCCCCGAGCTGGCGCTGCTCTACGATTTCGTGAACACGCTCGACGAGCGCCGCTACGTCGAAAATGGGGTCCCGCACGCCGGAGGAGACGAGATCGAGACGCCGCGCATGCTGGAGTCGTGGATGCGTGAGTGTGGCTTGTTGCATCGGGGAAAGCATGTCGATGCCGGTGACCATCGGGCCGCGCTCGAACTGCGGGAGGCCCTGCGGGAATTTCTTTCGAATCCGCCGGAGCATAGGCCTCAAGCGATCGAGACGGCTCGCAAACTCAGCGCTGCGAGTCGGAAGTTCCCGCTCATGCTGATGGTATCCGACAAGGGGGCGGTCGAACTCGCCCCCGTTCCTGGCTCAAGTGCGCTAGGTAGTGTGTTGGGGCAAATGATCGGTCTGGCAAAGACGGAACGGCTGCTGCGGCTGAAGACCTGCGCCTCAGAGGAGTGCCACTGGATTTTCTTTGATCGCTCCAAGCCGGCGAACCGGCATTGGTGTTCATCCTCCCGCTGTGGCAATCGACAGAAGACCCGGGCATATCGGACAAGGCACCGACAAGCGTCCTGAATGGGCGTCCTGAATGGGCGTATCGCGGCCGCGCCAGGAAAGCCGACGCATGGTGAAGAACGGGACTATGAGATCGCCGCGATGACGAGCCGTGTGTGCTCTCCCCTTTTCAGTATGCTCATGCGGACATATTCTGTTCTAATCGGCAACAGCAACGCCGTCAGAACGGAGTGTCACGTGAAGATCTTGTTCATTTCGAGCATGGCCATCGTCGCGTCCGATCCAGCCGAGAGCCGCAAGCTCTTTGTGGACGCTTTGGGGTTGCCACTCAAGCGCCACAAGGGCGACGACTACTATTTCAGTGAAAGCATTGGCGGCAGCAAGCATTTCGGTGTGTGGCCGCTTTCACAGGCTGCCGAAGCATGCTTCGGAACCCGCGACTGGCCGGCGGATCGGCCGATACCACAAGCCTCTATCGAGTTCGAAGTCGAAGACTTGGACAGCGTCGCTGCCGCCGCGCAGGAGCTTCAGGAAAAAGGGTGTGCAATGCTCCATGGCGCGCGCACCGAGCCCTGGGGTCAGACCGTTGCCCGACTCCTAACGATGGAGGGAGCGATCGTCGGCATCTCGTATGCGCCTTGGATGCATGAGGCTTAGCTTTGCTTCCAAGGCGGAGACCCGCAAGGGAAAGAGCGCGTTCCGCGCCCTGAGCGAGATCGTGGCGCCGCCGACGCATGTCGTCCAGGAGTCGGTTCTTGACTAGCTTAGCTAAGCTAGGTGACGCGGTAGATGCGGTACTCAATCCGGTCTTTTCGAGTAAGACGGCCCTCGGCCACAAACAGATGCTGGTTAAGCCATGCGTATTTCAGTGCGCCGGCATCAAAGTGCATCGCCATCCGCATATAGTGATCCTCGAAGCGGGTGGCCTCACCCGCCTCGGCGGCCTTGGTGAATGCGTCATTCATCTGCACGAGGCCGATGTAGTGCAGCAGAATAACGGCGTCATCTTCCGTGATGAATTGAACGCGGACATCGGGCCGGCCAAAACCATCCGCTCCCGGCCGGAACCAGTCGCCGCCCGGCATCGCGATGCGCGCCTTAATACGCGGACCTTCAAGCGTGCCCTCGCTCATCTCCCAGTAGAGGCGCTCACCAACGGGCGAGCCTTGCGTCGCCGGCATGGGACCGCGCACGCGCAGACGATAGGTCATCTCGAACTCAAGGCCAGCCATCGGATCGGACTTCGTTCTTTTCGGCAATATGAATTAACGGCGGCGGAAGGCGCGGGTTCCTTGCGCCGGCGCCGGATCCTGCTCCGCCAGCCAGGCCTGTGCGCGAGCGGTCATTACCTCCTTGGAAAGTGCCGCGACAATCAGCGAGGTGTCGAGATAGGGTATCAGAAGCGATCATCGTCACGCATGGAGCGCACCAGATCGGCCGCATGCTAGGCCTGCGGTGTCATGGTGGTCGTCAGGGCCCGGAGCCTGGCAAAATCGATCCGCTTGCGGGGTCTGGCCACGGCGGTGAGCCGCGCAACAGGTTTGCCGCGCCGGGTGATGTTGATGGAATCCCCGGCTTCCACCCGATCGACGAGTTCGCTCAGATGTGCCTTGGCGTCAGCCAGATTGATGGCGTCCATTTCACGCTCCTGACCATGTGGATGGTCATATAGCCAGGGCAACGGATAGTTCCAGTGCAGAGGTCACCATGCATTCTGACCCGACATTAACCGGAACGGCGCGTCCAGAACTTCGGCGCCGCCGCGGTGGATGACACTTTTATCAATTTCGATAGTATTGCGACGTCAGCAGTAGCGGCTGCAGTTGAAGTGGATGCAGGAGGCTTGAACGGCAGCCGATGGAAAAGCTTCTCATATCGACCAGTGCATTCGCCGCAGGGGATCAGACCGAAGCGTTTCGTGAAACCTTCGGACGATCGATTCTGCGGATCGATATCGAGCCTTTGCACGGCCAGGTGCTTGAATCGGAAATGTTGCTTCAACGGCTGCCCGGCGTTGGAGTAGCCTCGGGTTTCGCCTCACCTGTCCATTGTCGCCACGCCGGTAACCTGATCGACAACGACGATCTGGTCCTCTCTTTCACGCTCGGCGGTTACAGCGTGCTCAATCAGCATGGACGCAAAACGGAGGTTGGCGACGGCGATGTCGTTTTGACTGCAAATGGCGAGCCTGCCACATTCCTGCATCCGACATGGATCCGCGTGCTCAATCTGCGGCTGAGCCGCGAACGCCTCGCTCCAAGGCTCCGCGACATCGGCGCCATTTTCCACGCGCCGCTTCTTCGCGACGGACCGGCTTTACGATTGCTGAAGGGCTATACACGTATTCTTCAGTCGAATGATTTACTTACAACTCCTGCTCTCGGAGATGCCGTGGCAACGCATCTCTACGACCTTGCCGCTCTCGCACTCGGCGCCACGCAGGATGCCGCAGCTGTTGCCAAAGGCCGAGGAGTCCGCGCCGCACGTCTCCATGCAATCAAGAACGACATTCTCGAGCGACTGACGAGCAGCGACCTTTCGATAGACATGATCGCGCGCCTGCATAAGATTTCGTCAAGCTATATTCGACAACTCTTCGCGGATGAACATACGACATTTGCGGATTTCGTGCTCGAGCAGCGGTTGGCACTTGCCCATCGTATACTGACCGGTCCGCGCATTTCCCCTCGCCCGATCAGTCAGGTCGCCCTCGATTGCGGCTTTGGCGACCTCACCTATTTCAATCAGACCTTTCGGCGCCGCTACGGAAGAACGCCTGAGGATATTCGCGCAGAAGCGCTTGGCATTTAATACAGCTTCAATGCGGGCTTGCTGTCGGACGTACGACAATCTCGCTGACATCGACATCCTGCGGCTGGCCGATCGCATAAGCGATGGACGCGGCGACCGCATCAGGGCTGATCGTGATCGAGCGCCATGACTTCATGAGGTCGCGCGCAGCCGGATCGCTGATCGTATCGGCCAGTTCCGACGTCGTCGTCCCGGGCGAGATGACCGTTACGCGGACGCGGTCGGTCTCCTGCCGCAGGCCGTCCGAGATCGCCCGCACGGCAAACTTGGTTGCGCAATAGACGGCGGCAGTCGGCGAAACGGCATGGCCTCCGATCGAGGAGATGTTGATGATCTGCCCCGAGCCCTGCTCCTGCATGATGGGAAGCGCTGCAGCGATGCCGTAGAGCACACCCTTGATATTGACGTCGACCATCCGGTCCCATTCCGCGACCTTGAGCGCTTCCAGCGGGGACAGCGGCATGACACCGGCATTGTTGACGATCACGTCAAACCGGCCGAATTCGGCAAGCGCATAATCCGCGAATGCCGCAACATCATCCTGCCGTGTCACGTCGAGCTTGCGAAACCGGACTTTTCCGCCGGTTGCCTCGATCTCGCCCGCAAGACGCTCCAGCCGGTCGGTGCGGCGAGCGCCGATCACGACCCGGGCACCGGCAGCTGCCAGCATTTTCGCGGTGGCTTCACCGATGCCACTGCTTGCACCCGTGATAGCCACGACTTTTCCTTCAATGCCAATCATTCTTCGATCCTTTTCAATTTTTCGGTTTGCGGAGGTGTCGCCTCCGGGTCCTGTCGATCTGATTCAGGCTACGCGCGTTTCCGGAAAGTCGGCGCTCAGGGTCGTGTCCGCCCAGGCGTCGAAATTCGCGCGCAAGGCCTCGAGCCGTTCCCGGGCGATCTTCAAGGCAGGCGCCCCCAGCAGCAGCCGCAGCGGCGGCTCGTCCGCTTCGGCCGCCTCTATGATCGCAAGAGCAGCACGTGCGGGGTCTCCCGGCTGATTGCCCGAAACTGCACGGGTCTGTGCGCGTCGCTTGCCGGCCGTTTCGGCATAATCGGCAATCAGAAGCGGCGACTCGACCATAGAACGGCCCGCCCAATCCGTCCGGAAGGCACCCGGTTCCACGATCGTCACGTGGATGCCGAGCGGCTTGACTTCGTGGGAAAGCGATTCCGACAAGGCTTCGACCGCAAACTTCGTGGCGTGGTAGTAGCCGGTGGCGGCGAAAGCCACGAGCCCGCCCAGGGACGAGATGTTGACGACGTGGCCGCTCCGGCGGATCCGCATGCCGGGAAGCACGCGCTTTGTCACTGCGATCAGGCCGAACACATTAGTTTCGAACTGCGCGCGAATGGCTTCTTCTTCCCCTTCTTCGATCGCCGCGAGATAGCCATAACCGGCATTGTTGACGAGAACGTCGATCCGGCCGAAGCGCTCTTCGGCCTCAGTAATCGCGCGATCGATCGAGGCGCTGTCCGTTACATCGAGATGCAAAGCGAGGGCACGGTCGCCATGATTTGCGACAAGACCCGACAAATCCTCAGGCCTGCGCGCCGTTACCACCGCGCGCCAACCGTTTGCAAGCACTGCCTCGGCAAGTGATCTGCCAAGGCCGGAGGAGGCGCCGGTAATTAGCCATACAGGTGTTTGCTCCGTCATCATAATCCTTTCGCCGGCGCTATCCGCTCCGGCCTCCTTGTTCTCTGATGGGTGGAAGTGGCCGACCTGAACCGGTCAGCGATGTCATCTGCGGCGAAAGATCATGCCGCCGTGGTGCAGGGTATCGCGGTCGACGAAGTCGCCGTCCGCCGTAAAGCCTGTGTCGTCCCAGTATTCGATGTGGTTGCCCCGGATTTCGTACCGGCCCTGATAAGCGCTTTTCCGATTGCCGCGCGCTTCGTCGTAGCGTCCGTTGGGAAAAAGCTCGTGCTGGATGTGACCGTCCTCGGTCACCCACATGCCGACATAGGGATGTTCTGCCATTCGCTGTTCGCTTTCGATCATTTGAGGGACCTCGATAATTTCGTTGTTGCGGTCCTGGCCAAGTGCGCCACCTTCCGCAAATCCCAGGAAGGCAACACAGGCGATGGCGAGGCCGGGGGCTCGATGCGAGGTAGGTTGCTTCATGTCTTGCCTTCCATTTCTTCCGTGGGATCGGCAAGGTGAGAGTAGGCGGTACAACGTGGCAGATCGAGTTGCCAATACCGGATGCATTGGTTAGATATATTAATCAATGACCGACGCTCTTGAGGGTATTTCCGTGTTTCTTGCCGTCGCGGAAGCGCGCAGCTTTCGCATTGCCGGCGAACGGCTGGGCGTCACACGCTCCGCCGTCAGCCAAGGCTTGCAAAGGCTGGAAGATCGGCTCGGCGTCGCGCTCGTCCAACGAACGACACGCAGCGTCCATCTCACCGAAGCGGGTGAGCAATTATACGAGAGCGTGCGTCCCGCGCTCAGCGATGTCCAAACGGCGCTTCAGACAGTTCGCGAGCTTCGAACACGCCCGAGCGGCCTGCTTCGTCTCACTGTATCCTCCATTGCCGAAAGCTTTCTGTCCGGTCCCACCCTCGCGGGCTTTCTAGCGGCATATCCCGACATCAGGCTCGACCTTACGATCACCGACGAAGAGTTCGACATCGTGCGCGAAGGCTTCGACGCCGGGGTAAGGCTCGGTGAGGTGATCGAGCAGGACATGATTGCGGTCCCAGTTTCCTCCGAGCAGCGGCAATTTCCCGTTGCCGCAAAAGCCTATCTCACCCGGGATGGTGCTCCGTCGCATCCGAGCGAGCTTACCTCGCATTCCTGTATCGGCTGGCGACCTCGACCCGATGCGGCACCCTATCGGTGGGAGTTCACGGAGAACGGACGCGACTTCGACGTTTCCGTCGAGCCAAGGGTAACGACCAATGATATGGCGACCATGATCCGTCTGGCCTGCGCGGGCGCCGGCATCACCTTCGGCATGGAGGAAACGTTTCGGCCGTCTTGCGCGCGGCGAACTGGTGCCCCTGCTGGAGGCATTCTGCCCACCCTTCCCGGGCTTCTATCTCTACTATCCGAGACGGCAGCATCAGCCATCGAAGCTGCGGGCGCTGGTTGATTATCTGCGGCAATG
This sequence comes from Sinorhizobium sp. CB7, assembly GCF_041357635.1. NCBI lineage: Bacteria > Pseudomonadati > Pseudomonadota > Alphaproteobacteria > Hyphomicrobiales > Rhizobiaceae > Sinorhizobium > Sinorhizobium sp. CB7. The sequence goes on along the minus strand of NZ_JAULLL010000007.1, from coordinate 40,812 downwards.
GAACCGCGAGCACAGCAGGTGATTGATGGCTGCAGTGCTGTTGTCCGCTTAGAGCGGTTCAACTCACGCGTAGAGCCGCCCTAAGCTCTTGTTTTAAAACAATGATTGCTGTGCGGCCTCAGACGGTCCAAGATGAACGCCTTCCAATTCCAGCATGCGGAGCTTTGCAGACGAACCGCCCGGTGCTGAAAACCCGCCAATCTTGCGGCCGGCGGCCAGGACACGGTGGCACGGGATGATCAACGCCACCGGATTCTTCGCCATAGCTTGGCCGACGTCACGCGCGGCTTCCGGTCCGGCTCCGAGTTCCTTTGCCAGGGCGCCATAGGTTGTCGTGTGGCCCCATCCCACTCGCCGCGCTGCATCGTAGATCTGCCTGAAGAACGCATCCTGCCCCTCGAGGTCGAGCCTGACGCCGGAAAAGTCCGTCTCCTCGCCCGCGAAATAGCGCTTTACTGCAGCAACTGCTTTGGCCACCTCCGGCGTGGGCGCGCCGGGTCTACCGCCGGGCAGACGACGCAAAAGGAGCCGCTCGGTCGCTTCGGCACTCTTCGTCGGCAATTGGAAACGCGTGATGCCGGCGCTGCTCCAGGCGATACCGCAGAAACCGCCCGCGGTTTCGAAGATGAGATAATGGTGCATTGTCTGAGCCATGACCTAGCCTCCATATTTGCACTTGCCCTGAAAATCGTGCAGCAGAGCCTTCAATTCAACCCGTTTCTTGCGGCGAGCCTCGGCTGAGCCGATGAAGACGGAATATTGAGCTGCCACGACTTTCCGGGCATATGTACCGTCCTGCTCGCGGTTGAAAGCATCCTGAGAGGGGGAAGGAGCACTCACCTTGAATTTACGGCATCAGATCGTGGCGCTGGCCATCGTGCCGCTCGTCTTCGCAATCCTTACGGTCACCATCTTCATTACGTGGCAATCGACCACCTTGGTACGCAGCAGCATCGACACCTTCGAGCGGAACATGCTGAAGGCAAAGGAAACGGAGCTACTAAACCTTACCAATCTGGCCTTGTCCGCGATCCAGGACATCTATCAGAAAGCCGGGCCGGACGACGAGGAGGCAAAGGCGCGCGTACGGGAGATCCTGACATCGCTCGACTATGGCAAGGATGGCTATTTCTTCGTCTACGATTACGACGGCAACAATGTCGTCCACCCGCGCCAGACCTTTCGGCCCGGCCACAACTGGCTGGATCTGGTCGATCCGGACGGGGATCAGGTCATCGCCAACCTGATCCAGAAGGCCAGAGAGGGCGGCGGGCTTCACCAGTACAAATGGGAAAAGCCTTCGACAGGAGGTATTGCCGATAAGCTCTCCTTCGCGGTCGGGCTCGACAAATGGAAATGGATGCTCGGAACCGGCGTCTATCTCGACGACGTCTTTGCCCAGACGGCAGCAGCCAATGCCGACCTGCGGGCGAATATTCGCAAAACCTTCCTCGTCGTTGCGCTTATCGCGGTCCCGGCGGTCTTCATTGTCTTTGCCACCTGCATGCTGCTGACCCTTCGCGAGCGGCGCATGGCCGATGGCAAGCTCAAGCAACTGACGCAGCGCATCATCGATACGCAGGAAGAGGAGCGTGCGCGGCTCGCCCGCGAACTGCACGACGGAATTTCGCAAAATCTCGTGGGCGTGCGCTATGCGATCGATCTGGCAAGCCGAAAGGTCAAGAGCCGCAGCGACGATGCGTCGAGCGCGATCGATCGCGGGGTCGAGGCGCTGAACGGCGCGATCAAGGAAGTGCGGCGCCTGTCACACGATCTGCGGCCGCGCGTGCTCGATGATCTCGGCCTGACACCGGCACTGAAGGCCCTCAGCCATAACTTTACCGAGCGCACGGGCATCCCCACGGAGCTCGAGGCGATGACGTTCAGGACCATGCTGAAGCCCGAAGCCAGCACAGCCCTCTATCGCGTTGCCCAGGAGGCGCTCAACAATATCGAAAGGCACGCGGGTGCGACGCGCGTCGATATCAAGTTATGGAGTGTCGCCGGTCGCATGCGGATGACGGTCGCCGATAACGGTATCGGTTTCGACGGCAGCGCCAGCGAGGATAGCGCCACCCACCGTGGAGGACTTGGGTTGCGAAACATGCAGGAGCGCATGGCCCATTTCGGTGGTCTGCTGCTCGTCAGCTCCAGCCCTCAAGGCACCACGCTCACGGCCATGCTCCCGAAATCGGCAACTCTCCGACCTCACCGTCGGACGGAGGCCGCATGAACGATCGGAACACCATCAAGGTACTGCTCATCGACAATCACCCGCTGGTGCTGGACGGGCTTCGGGCGGTTCTCGAAACCTATGGGCATATCGAAGTCGTCGGCACGGCGGCACTCGCTCATGCGGGGCTGGAGATTGCGCGGCAGACGAGGCCCGCGGTCGTCCTCATGGACATCAACATGCCGAAGCTCAATGGGATCGACGCTATCGAGCTCTTCAAGGACGAGCTGCCCGAGACACGTATCCTGATGCTTTCGATGCATGACAGCCGCGAGTACATCTCGACCTCGATCATGCATGGAGCGTCGGGCTATATCCTCAAAGATGTTTCCACCGATGAGATTATCGCCGCCATCGAAGCAGTAGCGGCGGGAAGAACCTATTTCTCGTCGGGCGTTTCTGACGTTCTGCTGGAGCGGAGGGAGAACGAGAACGCCGTGCCGCTGACGACGCGGGAGCAGGATGTGCTGTTGCTGCTTTCCGCGGGCAAGAGCAATCGCGATATCGCGCAGTCGCTCGCCATATCGGCCGCAACGGTGGAAACACACCGCAAGAACATCAAGAAGAAGCTCGGGATAGCAACGACTGCGGGATTGACGCGCTATGCCATCGAGCATGGGCTGGCCTCGTCCGATAGCTAAAGCTGTTGTTCTTCATGCATGCCGTTTCCGCAAAAACCGCTGTACAGTTTTGCGCGACATGCATTGGAAGTCGGCCTACCCAGTACTGGGTAGGCCGATGCATTTCGCCCGAACGCCATCTTGTTCCGTAAAAAACCGCGCCATACGAGTGGTTCCCGTGGACGGCCGCCGAACAGGCTGGCCTCGGGAGGAACGCTATCATGTCCGGCATTCTGTCGCTGTCGCGCGCCATCGACGCGATCAACACGTTTTTAGGTAAATCGGTCTCCTGGTTGCTTTTGGCAGCCGTATTGATCAGCGCGATCAACGCAACGACGCGCAAACTGTTCAATTTGAGCTCAAACGCATGGCTGGAGGCACAGTGGTATCTGTTCTCCGCAGTGTTCCTGATTGCCGCCGGTTACACTCTTCTCAGCAGCGAACATGTGAAAGTCGACCTAGTCTATGGTCAGTTGCCGCGCCGGGTGCAGCTCTGGATCGAAGTCCTCGGTACGATCTTCTTCCTGTTCCCGTTCTGCCTGATCACGATCTATCTTTCCTGGCCGATTGTTGTCGCCAAATTCATGAGCGGCGAGATCTCCAACAATACCGGCGGCCTGCTGCTCTGGCCCGTCTGGGCGCTGATTCCGGCCGGCTTCGGTCTCCTCGCCCTGCAAGGCCTTTCGGAACTCATCAAACGGATCGCGATCCTTCGGGGCGACCTGCCTGACGCAATAGCGCTCGCCGACGCCGAAGCCGAAAAACTCTAATCCGGGAACAGATCCTATGTTTGCGCTCATCGCGGAAAATCTCGCGCCCATCATGTTCCTGTCGCTGATCGTCGTGCTTTTGCTCGGCTATCCCGTGGCATTCGCGCTCGCCTTCGTCGGTTTCGCTTTCGGCTTCATCGGCATTGAGATGGGTCTCCTGCCGATCAACCTCTTCGGCGCCATTCCCGACCGCATCTTCGGCCAGATGTCGAACGAGACGTTGCTGGCGATCCCGTTCTTCACCTTCATGGGGCTGGTGCTCGAACGGAGCGGCATGGCCGAGGACCTACTGGATACGATCGGGCAGCTGTTCGGCCCGGTCCGCGGCGGGCTTGCCTTCGCGGTAATCTTCGTCGGAGCGATCCTGGCGGCCACCACAGGCGTCGTCGCCGCATCGGTCATCTCCATGGGCCTGATCTCGCTTCCGATCATGCTGCGCTACGGCTATGACCGCAAAGTCGCGGCAGGCACCATCGCCGCCTCGGGCACGCTGGCGCAGATCATTCCGCCGAGCCTCGTGCTGATCATTCTCGCCGATCAGCTCGGCCGGTCCGTCGGCGACATGTATAAGGGCGCCCTGGTGCCCGGCCTTCTGCTGGTGGCCGCCTATGCCGCCTACATCATCACCATGTCTTTCCTCCAGCCCAAGAGCGTTCCGGCGCTGCCGCTCGAAGCGCGGTCCCTGCGCGGCTGGAAGCTGGCTCGAAAGGTCGTCACCTCGCTGGTGCCGCCGCTGGTATTGATCTTCCTCGTGCTTGGCACGATCTTCATTGGGCTTGCTACGCCCACCGAAGGAGGGGCGATGGGTGCCGTCGGGGCGCTGGTGCTGGCGGCGATGAATCGTCGCCTCGACCTGGCGATGATCAAGTCGGCCCTTTATTCGACGGCCAAGCTTTCCTCCTTCGTGATCTTCATTCTGCTCGGCGCGCGCGTCTTCTCGCTGACATTCTACGGAGTGAACGGTCACGTCTGGGTCGAGCATCTGATGACCTCGATACCCGGCGGCGAAATCGGCTTCCTCATCGTTGCCAATCTGCTGGTGTTTTTCCTCGCCTTCTTCCTCGACTATTTCGAGCTGGCCTTCATCATCATCCCGCTGCTTGCTCCGGTTGCCGACAGTCTGGGCATCGACCTCATCTGGTTCGGCGTCATGCTGGCGATCAACATGCAGACCTCGTTCATGCATCCGCCCTTCGGTTTCTCGCTGTTCTATCTGCGCTCCGTGGCGCCGACGCGCCCGTACAAGGACAGGGTGACCGGGGCGACGATCCAGCCGGTCAAGTCAGGGCAGATTTACATGGGCGCACTGCCGTTTCTCGGGATCCAGCTGGCGATGGTCCTTCTTGTGATGGCGTTTCCGCAACTCGTCACACACTACAAGTCCGGGCAGGTCACCGTCGATCCCTCGACGATCCAGCTCAATGTGCCGATGCCAGGTGCAGGTGGCGAGAATCCCTTCGGCACGCCCGCACAGCCGTTCGGAGCACCCGAGCCGTCCTTCGGCGCCCCGGCTGCACCGAGTTTCGGCTCCCCTGCTCCGAGCTTTGGCGCTCCGCAACCCGAGCCGGCGAAGTGATGCACTTCTTTTGTGGCGGCGCCACAGGCGCCGTCAGTACCCAGACTTACAGCATCCAGCCGAAGCGGCAGCCAGGAAACGGGCCGTCAGGCGGTAAAACCCAAATGAGGAGGATTTTCATGACAAACGAATTCAATCGTCGCGGCTTCCTAAAAAAGGGCGCGCTTGCGGGTGCCGCCGCGGCTGCCAGCACTGCCCTTGCCGCTCCGGCCATCGCCCAGGAACTGCCGACTCTGCGCTGGCGCCTGACGTCGGGATTCCCGAATAACCTCGACACGATCTATGGCGGCGCCGTCGTCATGGCCGAGGCGCTTTCGAAGATCACTGAAGGCAAGTTCCAGATCCAGGTGTTCCAGGCCGGCGAATTGGTGCCAGGCCCGCAGGCGATCGATGCCGTACAATCCAATACGGTCGAGATCGCACATACCTGCGGCTACTACTTCACCGGCAAGAATCCGACCTTCGCGATCGGCTCGACTATTCCGTTCGGGCTGAACGCGCGCCAGCAGAACGCCTGGCTCTACCACGGCGGCGGCAACGAGCTTTACGATGAATTCCTGGCGGATTACGGCGTGGTCGGCAAGCCTGGCGGTGGCACCGGCGCGCAGATGGGCGGCTGGTTTCGCAAGGAAATCAACAATCTGGCTGATCTTAAAGGCGTGAAGATGCGCATCGCCGGCGTTGCCGGCGAGGTCATGTCACGCCTTGGCGTAGTGCCGCAACAGCTTCCGGGCGGCGACATCTATCCGGCACTGGAACGTGGCACGATCGATGCCGCCGAATGGGTCGGCCCCTACGACGACGAGCGACTGGGCTTCTACCAGATCGCGCCCTACTACTATTATCCCGCCTATTGGGAAGGCGGATTGACCATTCATTTCTTCATCAACAAGAGCCAGTACGAAGCGTTGCCGGAGGCTTACAAGGTGGCGCTGGACACGGCCTGCAAGGCCGCAAACATCAACATGCAGGCCCTTTACGACGTGAAGAACACGACGGCGATCCGCTCGCTCGTCGGCAAAGGCGTCAAGCTTCGCCCGCTGCCGCGCGATGTCATGGATGCAGCCTACAAGGCGACATTCGAGCTTTACGCCGAATACAGCGCTAAGAATCCGGCATGGGCGAAGATCTATCCGAAGTGGAAGAAATTCCGCGACGAATCCTTCGAGTGGTTCCGCGTCGCCGAATATAGCTACGACAGCTACATGTATGCTGCGCAGGCGGCTGGTAAGTAATCAGCAAGGCGGCGGGAGCTCCAGCCCCGCCGCCACGGAGATCATGTCTCCTTGTCGGCAACGGCCGCACGCGGCCGGGCGACGTCGTTCACGCCCTCGGCGTCAGGCGCATGGCCATAGCTCATCCGACGCATCTGCTCGATGACGCGTTCCATTTCGTCATCGGGCAGGATCGGCGGCTCCCCGAGCGTCAGGGCCTGCACGTACATGCGCGATAGCGTCTCCACTTCGATTGCGAGCCACAGCGCAGATTCGAGGGTCTTTCCGAGCGATATCTGCCCATGCTGGCCGAGAAGGCAGGCAAGGCGGCCCTTCAGGGCAATCAACGCGTTGTCCGACAGAGCCTGGGTGCCGAAGGTTGCGTATTCCGCGCAACGGATCGTGTTTCCGCCGGCGACCCCCGTCATGTAATGGAAGCTCGGGATCGTTTTGTGGTGACAGGCAAGCGTTGTCGCATAGAGGGAATGGCAGTGCAGCACGACATTGATGTCGGTGCGTTCGCGCAGGATATCGCGATGGAACCGCCATTCGGAAGATGGCCGGCGGCCGACATAGGTGCCGTCGAAGTCCATCTCGACAATGTCCTCCGGCTGCATCGTCTCATAGGCAAGCGAGGACGGCGTGATCAGGAACCCGCTTTCGGTCCGCAGCGAAAGGTTGCCCGCTGTTCCCTGATTGATGCCGCTACTGTTCATCCGGCAGCAGATGTCGACCATTTCCCGTCGAGCGGCGAGATCCGTCTGATCTCTCTTCATGGAGGTATCCTTTCATTCATGACTGTATGCGGCTAGTGAGAGAGCGCCAGCGTTTGACATAGCTGTCCAAAACGGGTTGGAAGGTTGCCATCCCTGCAGGCTCGCAGAGATTGATCGGGGCCGGGCGTGAACGCCCTATATGGCCCACCAACAACGCTGCCCCCGCCGTCACGCCGGCGCTGTCGAGATTATAGAGAAGCTTCCGTTGGGAAATGGCGGCGACGAGCCTTGCGTAAAGAGGATCGCGGACGAAGCTTCCGTCCAGAACGACAAGCGAGGCGGAGCCGAGCGCATTCAGGCATTCGCATGTCAGAAGCGCGCAATAGAGAAGTGCAAGCGCTTTTCGCTCCGCCGGGCTTTCGGGCAACGGCCCCAGATATCTGCCCCGGCCCGCGCTTCCCGGAAACAAGCCATCGTCATCGCTGAATGACGGCATCGCCATTGTTCCCTGCTCGACAAGCCGGACGAGGGTATCGAATTCGACATCAGCCTGAGGCGCATCGGCGCCGGCGACCCGGGAGAATTCGCGCCCGCCCATGCACAGTACACCGCCGAGGGGCACGCCGCTCACATCGCTATTGCAGGTCATACCGCGATGTTCATCGAGATCGGAAAGCGGTGTGGCGTCGCACAGTCCGACGATCCAGGTTCCGGTGGAGACGAGCGCAAAATTCCTCAGTCCGGCGGCCTGATAGCGATAATAGTTCAGGCTGCTGTCGTGGCCGCCGGCCAGCACCTTCAGGGCCGGCCGCAGGCCATGACGGGCGGCAAGGGCGGGGCGAATAGTGCCGATCGTATCCCACGCATTGGCAAAAGGCGGCATGAGTCTGTGCCATCCCCGCGCCTCAACGATCGGTGTCCAGTGCCGTTCGACGACATTCCAAAGATGCGATTGCGCGCCCAGATAGCTCACCTCGGAGACGGCCACGCCGCTGAGGCGCCAGGCCCAATATTGCGGAATACCCAGAAACCAGCACGCCCTGGCGAATGCCTCGGGCTGCTCTTGCTGCATCCAATACATCTGCCGGGCCTGATGCGTGGCCCCGAGCATGATCGCGCTGCCGCGATCGAAGAAGGAGCCGCTTTGAGGCGTGTAGGCATCACGGATATCATCCGGCAATGGCTGCTCGTAGTCGATCATCGGCAGGGCAGCGCCGTTACCCCGATCCGGATCATCGAAGGTCAGGACGCCGCCGGAACCATGGCCGGAACAGACGATGCTTGCGATCGGATGCCGGCGGGCCAGCTGGGCAAGTGTGGCGAATATCCAGTCGCCGAGCCCGTCGAGGTCATGATGCCGCCATGGAGGGGCATCATTCACCGCATTGACCACGCTCAGCACCTCGACGACCGTACCCGTCTCGGAAACGGCGCTGAGCTTCACATTGGTCTTGCCGATATCGAGAACCGCGATCGTCGCCTCGCTCTCTCGCTCATCCGAAGCCATCGTCATAACCCTCCGGACGTCGATGCCTCCTATGCAATAAGGCCGTATTGGCGCGCCTTGTTGCGCAGGAATGGCAGCCCGTTGCCCATCACCTCGGCCTCATCCTTGGCAACCGGCCGCCAGACGGCAAGACCGTAGGCGACTTCCGGCGGCATGTTGATGAAGCTTTCCATCGCCAGGCCTCCCTTGAAGCCAATGGCGGCCAGAGCGGCGTAGATTTCGTTCCACGGGCAATTGCCGTAGCCCGGCGTGCCCCGGTCGCTTTCTGAAAGATGGATATATTTCAAGTGCTCGCGCGCATCCAGGATACCGGTCGCCGCCCCCTTTTCCTCAATGTTCATGTGATAGGTGTCGAGGTGCACGAAGACATTGTCGGCACCGACGCGCTCGATCATGTCGACAGCCTGCCGTGCGGTATTGATCAGATGATTTTCGTAACGGTTGACCGCCTCGACGCCGAGCTCGATGCCATGCGGCCTGGCATGCCTGGAGGCCGCCTCCAGCACGCGGGCGATGTTATCGTATTCCTTCTGCGTGGGCGGTACGCCCGTGCGCTCGCCGATGCCGCCATAGATGACCCCCGATAGCGCTTCGGCGCCTATTTCCGCGGTCTTGTCGATCGCGACCTTCAGATGCTCGATCGCTGCCTCCGGCCGCACCGAGGCCCAGGCGCTTTCCGGGAGACCCAGCGAGCAGACGGCGCGGAGCTTGTGCTTTTCGAGCAGCGCCCGCGTATGGGGCGCGTCGACCGCCGGTGCATTCAACAGCGCGATCTCGATGAAATCCATCTCGTATTTGACCGCTGCCGCGATAGCTTTTTCCGCGCCGGCACGGTCCCAATTCATCGTCCACATGCTCGTATGGACACCAAAGCCTTCCATGGTCCTATCCTTTCCTGTTCCTTAGAAACTTGAGCTTGAGCTGTGCGGCTACCCAGCGCAGGACCATCACGCCGACAAGCAGGATGCCCCAGACGGCAGTCGCCAGATGCTGGTTGGCGCCGAGCAGATTGAGCCCGGACGAAAGAAGCTGCAGCACAATCAGCGCCACGAAGACCGGAATGACGCGGCCGAACCCGCCGAAGGGATTGACGCCGCCAAGGAAGCAGGCGAGCACCGTGATCAGCAGATAGGATTCGCCGTGGCCGACGCGCACGGAATTGAAGCGCGCAAGCATGATGATGCCGGCTACCGAACACATCAGTCCGGAAAGCGCATAGACCCAGATGATGACCTTGCGCGTATTGACGCCGGAATAGCGCACCGCCTCGATATTCGAGCCGATCATCGTGGTCGAAAAACCCAGTTTGGTGCGCGTCAGCAGCACATGCCAGATGAGAACGCAGATGATGAAAACGATCAGGGGAATGGGAATGCCAATGATCGAGCCGTGGCCGAGCGGCCGGAGGAAATCCGGGAACCCGGAGATATCCCCGCCGCGCGTCAGGAACTCGCCGAGACCGCGCAGGAAGATCATCATCGACAGCGACACGAGAATGGGATGGGCGCGGGTAAAGGCAATGACGAAACCCATGATGACGCCGCTTGCCGCACCCACAGCCAGCGCCAAAACGACGCCGACCACGAAGGCACCGAAGCCTGCATCGACACCGCCGTTCACCTGCAGCACCCACGCGAGCGTCAGGCCGGCAATGTTGGCCGTGAAAGTGATCGCCAAATTGAGCCCGCCGGTCAGGATCGGCAGCAGCATGGCAAGTGTCAGCAGCCCGAGTTCCGGGAGCTGGAAGGCGACGGAGCCGAAGGTGGCCCGGCTGATGAACTGGGGCGAGGCGATGCCGAAGAACAGCATGACGGCAACAAACGCAAGCGAAGGTCCGGCCATTTCCGGACCTGCCATGCTGCGGAGGCGATCGACAAGCCGGTTCATGGGCGCCTGCCTTCCGCGCGCATGAAGGGCAGCAGCCTTTCCATGCTGGTGTTCGAAAGCGTGATGGCGATGAGGATGATCGCGCCGACGATCATCTTGAAGGCAAAGGGCGAGACGCCCATCAGGTTGAGGCCGTTCTGGGTGATCGACACCAGGAGCACGCCCAGCACACAGCCGAGCACCGACCCCCTGCCGCCACCGAGGCGTGCGCCGCCGAGAACCACGGCGGCAAGCACATCGAGTTCCCGGCCGTAGAGCGCATTGGGCACGACTTCCTGCGCATAATGCGCCTGGATGAGACCGGCAATGCCCGCCATCAATCCCAACCAGCCAAAGGCGATGAACTGCATGGCGCCGATATTGATACCGAAACGGCGCGCACCTTCCGGATTATCGCCGAAGGCATAGAGCTGCCTGCCAATGGTGGTCCGCGTAATAAGCGCCCAGGTTACGACCACGCAGATCGCCATGACGAGCACCGGCAGTGTGATTTCAATCCAGCTGCCGTCCGCCATCTCATGCTCGAACAGCACGACGCGGCTCGTCAGCCAGTCCGGCAGATCGTAGATCGACACGCCCTTGGTGAAGAACATCAGGAGGCCGAAATAGATATTGAAGGTGGAGATCGTCGCGACGATCGAGATGATCCGGAATTTGTGGATGAGGAAGGCATTGAACGAGCCGAGCGCGATTCCGACGGCAGCAGCAAAAAGAAGCCCGATCGCCCAATTGCCGCCGCCGATCCAGCCGAGCGCCAGCGCCGTCACATACTGAACGACCGAAGCAGCGACCGCAAAAGAGATGTCGATGCCGCCCGCAATCAGCACGACCAGCAGCCCGACGGCGAAGATGATATTGACCGCGCTGGTGTTCAGCAGGTCGAAGACGTTGCCGAGCGTGAAGAAATTCTCCGTCGCCAGCGAGAGGAAAAGGCTCATGCAGGCAATGACGAGGAAAAGCGAGGATTCGGTCGCATGGGTGCGGATGAAGCTACGCATAGACCGCCTCCTCTATTTCCGCGAGACTGTGCCGGCGCGGATCGTATTCGCCGACGATGCGGCCCTTCTTCATGTGCAGCACCCGGTCGGCGTGAAAATAGACCTCCGGCACCTCGTCCGAGATCAGGAGGATGGCGAGCCCGCTTTCGGCGAGTCTTGCGACGATATCGAAGATGCCGGCGCGTGCGCCGACGTCGACCCCGACCGTCGGGGCGTCGAGAATGAGGAGTTTCGGGTCGGTCGCCAGCCATTTGGCGATCGCGACGCGTTGCTGGTTGCCCCCCGAAAGCGTGGCGATCGCGTCCTCCTGCAAGCCGATCCTGACGGCGAGTTCCGAGATCCAGTGGGATACCAGGCTGCGCTTGCGCTGTTCCGAAATCAAACCGCCGGAGACGATCTTCTTGAGTGAGGCGACGACGAGATTGTCGGCGATCGACTGCGGCTGGACAAGGCCGAGCGACAGGCGATCCTCTGAAAGATAGGCGACCCCGGCAGCAATCGCCCGCCGGTTGGACGAGAAGGAAACGCGACGGCCGTCGAGCGTCATCGTGCCGGATGTCGGCTTTGTCATGCCGAAAAGTGAGAGCGCCAGCTCCGTTCGACCTGCGCCGAGAAGTCCCGTGATACCGAGGGTCTCGCCGCTGCGCACGGTAAGGTTCACATCCTCGAATTGTCCACGACGGGAGAAGTGTTCCAGCGCCAGCACGACGGGGCGATCTTGCCTGGAAGCGGCGCGCACCTGCTGGTCGAAGGTCTTGCCGGTCATGAGTTCAGTGATCTTCGACTGCGTCATGCCGTCTGCCGGATAGACGCCGACCAGAGCGCCATCGCGCAGGACCGTGATCCGGCTCGAAATCTCCAGCACCTCCGCCAGCCTATGGCTCACGAAAACGACCGCAACACCGGAGGCCGAAAGATTGCGAACGATTTCCAGCAGGTAATCCGTTTCCGATTGCGTCAGCGACGCAGTCGGTTCGTCCATGAACACGATCTTGGCCTCGCCGACGAGCGCGCGTGCAATCGCCACAATCTGGCGCTGCGCGATCGCAAAGGATTTCAATGGCCGATCGACATCTAACGACACGCCGAGGCGGGCGAGCGCGTCGGTCGCGATCCGGCTCATGCGGCCGTAATCGACGAATTTGGGCCAGCCGCCGACTACCATCTCGAAGGCGATGTTTTCCGCAACGCTCATTTCCGGGAAAAGCGCCAGATCCTGCCAGATGACCTTGATACCGGACGCCTGCGCCGTCACCGGCGACATATGGGAATGGCTCTCTCCGTCATATTCGATGATGGCGCCGGCCTGAGGCCGGTAGACCCCGGTGATGATCTTGATGAGCGTGCTCTTGCCGGATCCGTTCTCGCCGGCAAGGCAGTGCACCTCGCCCGGCCGGACCTCGAAGCTGACGTTCTTCAGCGCCTTGACGCCACCGAAGGTCATATTGATGTTTCGCAGAGACAGCAGAGGCTGTGAGCTCTCTTCTGCGCCAGCGGGAATGGTCATGGAACGCCTGTAAGAACCGGATTTCTAAAGAGACTTGCCAGGCCGGCCGAAGCCGGCCCAGCAGCCGGGAGGTACCTGCGTAACTCCGATCAGAGACCCATGCCCGCCAGCTCGTCGACGGTATCCTTGTTGATCCGAACGAGCTGGTCGACGATGATATTGTGGTTCTGGAAATCAGGATGAATGACGCCGAGGCCTTCGATCTCCTCGCCATCCTTGATTTCCTCGCCCTTCATCAGCTTTTGGGAGAGCGTCACGAAGACCTCGCCCGCCTGCTTCGGGTTCCACATGAAGCCGCCCGAGATCGCGTCAGCCTTCAGAAGCTTCTGACCCTGCCCTGGCGAGAAGGGGCCGAGAACGAAGATCTTGCCAACCTTTCGGCGTTCCTCGATCGCACGGCCTGCGCCGATCGGTCCCTGGCTTCCGAATGCGAGGAAGCCCTTGAGATCGGGATGGGCGGATATCAGGTCGAGCGCCGTGCTGCGACTCTTGTCGACATCCTCGGCGACACCGTAGCGATCGCCGACAAGCTTCATGTCGGGGTAATTCTTCTTGAGGTAGGCGATGGCGGCGTCCGCCCAGGCATTATGCAGCGGGACGGTCAGCGAACCGACGAATACGGCATATTCGCCCTTGCCGCCCATCTTCTCGGCGAGAAGCTTGGCATGGGCCTCGCCAAAACCTGTAGACGATGCCAGCTCGAAATCCCAATCGGCGCCCTTCTGGTTCGGCGATTCATGGGTGATGACGATGATGCCTTGCTGCTTGGCTTTGTTGAGCACGGGCTCCAGCACCTTTGCATCATTCGGAACGACACCTATGACCTTGACGCCCTGCGCAATCAGATCCTCGATGGCGCGCACCTGAAGAGCCGGATCCGCGCTGGTCGGGCCGACCATGAAGGCATCGACTCCAAGCTTTTGACCCTGTTCCTTGATACCGGCCTCCATGGCGTTGAACCAGGGAATGCCGCCGATCTTCACGACGATACCGACTTTACCGGAATCCTGCGCATAGGCCGTGGCGGCGGCCGCCAGGGACAACGATGCTGCGAACACTGCGACCAGAAATCGTTTCATGTCTTCCTCCTCCACAATCCCCACAGGGGAACGACAAGGCCTGCCTGGGATGGCATCCTTCCTGTCCAGCTAGCGAAGAACTGATGCTCCCGCCTCCCTTCGAAGCCGCTTCCTCAAACGGCGACATCATTGAGCACAATCGATATTTCTTTTTTTGCACAATCGATGGTGCAATAACTATCTTTTAGATTTAATCTTTCGTCAAGCCGAATTCGGCACTACAGCATCCGCGCTTAGCGAGAGGACTTTCGGCATGGAAGGAAGCTCGCGGATTAAGGAGCTGGAGCGCCCGCTGGGCACCGAGGAAGGGGCGGGATACAGCCATGAAGAGAGACAGCAAGAGGAAAGCCACTATCTATGATCTATCCGTGCTTTCCGGCATTTCTCCGTCGACGGTAAGCGCGGTCCTTAACGGCACCTGGCGCCAGCGCCGCATCAAGGAAAGCACGGCCGACCTCATTCGCGACCTCGCCGAAAAGCATCAATATACCGCCAATCGCCAGGCACAGGGCTTGCGCAGCTCCCGCTCGGGTCTGGTCGGACTGCTTCTCCCGGTCTACGACAACCGCTATTTCTCGTCCATGGCGCAGACCTTCGAGGCGCATGTGCGCCGTCGCGGCCAATGCCCGATTGTCGTCAGTTCCAGCCGCGATCCTCGGGAGGAGCGGGAGACCGCCGAAAATCTCATCTCCTATTCCATCGACGAGCTCTTCATCTGCGGCGCGACCGACCCCGATGGCGTGCATGAAATCTGCGAGGCCGCCGGCCTCAAGCACATCAATATCGACCTGCCCGGGACCAAGACCCATTCCGTCATCAGTGACAATTACGAAGGCGGGCGGATGCTGACGGAGGCCATCATTCGCTATTTTCCGGCAGAGGATCCCCTGAAGCCCGAAGAGCTCTTTCTTTTCGGCGGACGAAATGATCATGCGAGCCGGGAGCGCATCCGCGGTTTTCGCGATGTTAAGCAGGAACTGCTCGGCGGTAATTTCGACGGCTCGATCCAACCGACGGGCTATTCCCCCAACACCGCCCGCATCGGATTCGAGACGTTCTACCAGCGCGAAGGCCGCCTCCCCCGCGCACTGTTCATCAATTCATCAATCAATTTCGAAGGCCTGCTCAGGTTCATGTCGGCGCATCCACGTGATCAGTTCGCGGAACTGGTCGTCGGCTGCTACGACTATGATCCCTTCGGATCCTTCCTGCCCTTTCCCGTCATCATGATGCGCCAGGACGTCGAGGGGATGATCACCAAGGCATTCGAACTGATCGAGGAGCCGCGTACGCCACCGCAGATCCATCTGATCCGGCCCGAACTCGTCCCGCCGCGAACCGCCTTGTCGGGACCGTTGGATGCGCTCAAGGACATCGCATAGTCCGTCATGAACTGATGTCGCCCTATTCGCCGCGAATGGCGGCCTCGGCCGAAAGCGCCACGGAAAGCAGCGGCTCGTCGTGATTGCCAATCGCCGACAGAAGGAAGCCGACCGGCATGCCGGCGTCACCGGTACCGCAGGGGATGGAAACACCGCACCAGTCGAGGAAATTGCCGATCAGCGTATTGCGCAGCGTGCGGCCGTTCGTGGCAAAGAAGTGATCATCGTCTGCCTCCAGCGGCCCGATCGGCGGAGCGACATGCGCAACCGTCGGGAAGGCGATGAACCTGTCGCCGACCAATCTGTTGACATCCTCGATCAGACGCTCGCGCGCGTTGCCAATCGCCACATAATCGCTGAGCGACGTTCTTTCGCCAAGCCGCGTACGCATCACGACGCGCTGGTCCATAGCCTCGGCACCGGGGCCGGCCAGGCGCTCCTGATGCAAGGCATAGGCTTCCGCCGTGACAAGGGCACCGTGCTTCGTCGTGAGCTCGAAAATCGCGCTGAAGGCGGGAATGTCTACCCTCGTCACAGAGACGCCCGCGGCGACAAGGCGTTCGATTGCGGCTTCGAAGGCATCAACAACAGCCATTTCCGCACCGTCGAAAACCACATTCTTCGGAATGAGGAATTCGACGCCGCGCAGGTCCCGACGGCGAACGGCCGGCGCTATCGCGCCGCGCATCGCGGCGTCGACCCAAACCGCATCCTGCACGGTATGGCAAAGCGGCCCCAGCGAATCCAGGCTCTTGGCGAGAGGAAATACCCCATCCATCGGATAGCGCCCGCGGGTCGCCTTATAGCCGACAATGCCGGTCAACGCTGCCGGAATGCGCACGGACCCGCCGGTATCGGTGCCGATCGCGACCGGAACGAGGCCGGCAGCAACGGCAGCGGCGGAACCTGAGGAGGAACCGCCCGGTATGCGCGGGACATCGGTGCTGCGTGGATTGTGCGGCGTGGCGTAATGCGGATTGACTCCGAGGCCGGAGAAGGCGAACTCACTCATATTGGTGCGGCCGATTGCGACCATGCCGGCCTCGCTGAGTGTCCTGACGACTGTTGCGTCACGGGGCGCGGGAGCTTCGCGCCGAAGGACCGTCGAGCCGGCGGTGGTGACAATGCCTTCCGTGTCGAAAAGGTCCTTCCAGGCGACCGGCACGCCATCGAGCAAGCCAAGCGAGCGGCCGGCCTTGATGCGTTTCGACGCGGCTTCGGCTTCCCTGAGCGCGCGGTCCTTCAATAGACTGACGAAAATTGCCTTATCGGGAAAGCTTTCGATTGCGTCGAATGTCGATTCCGCCACTTCCACGGGGTCGGCGGCACCACCTTGCATCAGCACCGACAGTTGCGTGGCGGACATTGCGCCGAATGATTTCGTCATCGTCTCGCTCCCGATTCACCTTTTGCGATCTCACCATAGATGAATCTTAGGGATTGCACAGGCGCGAGCTTGCCTGGTTCTTGTCGGATCTACCGCGTTTGAGCCGGTAGCTGCGCTGAAGATTTTCGCCACAGGGATTGAACGACTTGAGGGCTTCGCGATCGAAGCCTGTCGCGACCGATCTGTGTGCGCCAGATCCGATCATTCCTGACCCTTGTGACCCGTGTTCGAATACAGGGCGCGCGAACGCTCCAGATGCTTGAGCATGGCTTGCTCGGCGGCATCGGCGTCATTGGCCGCCAGGCAGTTCAGGATTTCCTCGTGTTCGACCAGAGTGAATTTCTCCTTGCCCGTCCAGATCAGCATGTCCGTATGATATTCCTTGAGCCATGCCAGCAACGCTTCACTGACGGCGACGAAGATCGGATTGCCGGAGATCTGAGCGATGCGGGTATGGAATTCCATATCGGCGGAAATGAACGGCTCCGCCTGACCAAGGCTTCGCCGCTGCCGCGCCAGAATTTCACGCAGCTCGTCGATATCCTGCTTTGTCGCCTTTGCCGCCGCTTCCCTGGCCATGCCGCGCTCGAAGAAGATGCGCGCGCTTTTCAGGTGTTCCAGGGAATCGGATGACTGCGAGAGCATGATCTTTGCGGTCAGGTCGACCTGTCGGAGGATCGTCTTGGCAGTCAGCTCCAGCACTTTGGCCCGCTCGCCATGCGAGATGGCGACCAACCCCATGTTCGCGAGCGCCTGCATCGCTTCGCGGATCGCGGGCCTGCCGACACCGAAGCGTTCCATCAATTCCCGTTCGGACGGCATTTCATCGCCCGGGCTCAGCTCGCCCGACGTGATCATTCGCTTCAAGCGCGCAAAAACCTCGTCCGAAAGTTTGCGACGGACAATCTGCTCGGCTGGCTGGACCATATTCTCTCGCTGGATCACGGCTTGATATTCTTGTGCGCCTCTCCTCATACCCAGAGCTAAAGACGGAGAGTGATTTGCTCAGGAACTTCGGGCCGCAATTCTAGTCGAAACTGCCCGCCGCACAAGTGATGTAATCATTATACCACACTAGACATTTTACGCGAGCAGCAGCGACTTTGCCCGGGAGTAATCGCTTACCCGTTCATTCACCAATGAACAAATGATTATCTCATCATACCAGTTGACATGCTTATCAGCATTTGTCAAAACCACGCCCATGCACTGTTGAGAGGAGGAGAACAATGCGCATCGGTAAGAGTTTCATCCGCTCTTTCGCCGTCATGGCGACTGCGGCCGCCGTCTTTTGCGCCAATGGCGTCAAGGCGGAAGATCTAACCTTCTGGACGCTGAACTACGACGCCGATTCCGCTAACAAGGCACTCAAGAAGATTGCCGCGGATTTCGAGGCCGCCAATCCCGATACGCATATCGAAATTGTCCAGCGCGCTGTGGACGAGCACAAGACGGCGCTGCGCGTCGCCGCCGGTTCGAGCAAGGGACCGGACATTTATTTCAGCTGGGCCGGTCTTGGCCTCGGCGGCGAATATGTGAAGGCAGGCCTGTCGCTGCCGCTCGACAAATATTACGACCAGTATAAGTGGACGGATGAGCTCCTTCCTTCGGCAGCCGCCTTTGCGGATCTCTATCCGGGTGGCAAGCACGGCGTGCCCTTCACTTTCAAGGGCGAGGCGGTCTACTACAGCAAGAAGCTCTTCGAACAGGCGGGCATTACCGAGGAGCCGAAGACCTATGACGAGCTTCTCGCCGCCGCCGAAAAGCTCAAGGCAGCCGGCATCCCGGCCTTCACCTTCGGCGGTTCCGTCAACTGGCACGTCATGCGTCTGATGGACGTGATCCTCGAGACCAAATGTGGCGCTGAAAAGCATGACGCACTGAAGTCGATGAAGGTGAGCTGGGCGACCGAACCCTGTGCCAGCGAGGCATTCACCGATTTCGCCAAGTGGACCAAGGACTACACGCTGCAGCCCTTCATGGGGATCGACAACAAGCAGTCCTACAGCCTGTTCGTCGCCGGCCGTGCCGCCATGATGCTGGAAGGCGACTGGCTCGTCGCTCAGCTCGCCGGCAGCGCCAATATCGATGATTACGGCCTGTTCCCGTTCCCAACGAACACCAATCGGCTCTACGGTTTCGCCGAGTACAATTACGTCAGCACCAAGAGCAAGAATCCCGATCTCGCCGCCAAATTCCTGGACTACTTCATCTCGACCAAGGTCCAGCAGGAGGTTCTCGGCCAGATCAGCGCGATCTCGGTCAACAAGGACGTGCAATATACCAACCAGCGGCCGCTGGAAGCTGAATGGCTGGATATCTTCAAGACCTACAGCAAGATCTACATGAACGGCGACCAGGCATTCCCGCTTGACGTCACCACCGAGTATTTCCGCGTCATCAATGACGTCGCCGCCGAAAACATCGAGCCAGCCGAAGCGGGCAAGCAGTTGCAGAGCTTCATCGAAGGCCGCTCCTAGAGCCGGATGACTTCAGGTCAACGTGACCTGAAGTCTGGATCCGCCTCTCAATCAAGTCGGAGCGGGATCTCGCCCGAAAAACCGCACACACTTTTGGCGTCCCGCTTCAGGTCCTCCCAGGACAGCCGCGCCGGTCCCGTCCGGGGCCGGCGCCCGCACCGAACATCGCAGATGCAATGAGACCGACGTCCGGAGCAGATGAGAATGTCATTCCTGAACAGAACACATGATCCACGCTTCCAGGCGCTTCTGCTCATCGCGCCTGCGGTCACGATCTATGCGATTTTCGCGCTTTACCCGATGCTGAACGTCGTCGTGGTGAGCTTCCAGAAATGGAACGGATTGGATCCGCAGCGCCAGTTCGTCGGGCTCGCCAACTACCAATACATCTTTACCCGCGATCCCGTCTTCTGGGTTGCCTTCCGCAACACGGTGATCTGGACCCTGATGTGCCTGGTCTTCCCGCCGTTCATCGGGCTCATGCTGGCGCTGAGCCTCAACCAGAAGATCTTCGGCCGCAACTCCTTGCGCGCCATATTCTACCTGCCGGTCATTATCGCTCCGATCGCTGTGGCGACCATGTGGAAGTGGATGTACGATCCTTTCTTCGGCCTTTTCAGCCAGATGCTGACCTCCATGGGGCTGCAGACCTGGATCAAGGACTGGCTCGGCAACCGCGACATCGCCCTCTATTCGGTCTTCGTCGCCTATCTCTGGCAATCCGTCGGCTTTTCGATGGTGCTCTTCCTGGCGGGCCTGCAGAACGTTTCCCAGAGCCTGGTCGAGGCGGCGCGCATCGACGGCGCCGGCCGCTGGGCGGTCTTCCGGCATGTGACCCTGCCGGCGCTTCGAACGACGATTACCATCGTGCTCGTGCTCTCCATCATCTCCTCCTTGAAGGCGTTCGACATCGTCTACGGCCTGACCGGCGGCGGTCCCGCGCAGTCCACACAGATGCTGGCGCTCTGGGCCTTCACCCAGGCGATGCAGATCTTCGACTTCGGCCGGGGCGCGGCGATCTCAGTCGTGCTGCTGCTGATCACCATCGCCATCGTCATTCCCTACCTGCGCTGGACCCAGAAGCACGAGGAGGCGGAGCAATGACAATGACGCCGGCAGAGACCATCCCCTCGGAGTTCGATGCAAGCGCCGCCACCAGGATGCGCCGCGATCCGATCCTGATCGGCCTATGGCTGGCCCTGATCGTCGTCGCGCTCATCTGGGTTGCTCCCTTCGTCTTCATCGTCTTCACCTCGCTGAAGACCAAGATGGAAGTGACCTCAAGCGGAGCGTTCATGCCGCCGAGTCATCTCGCACTCGAGAATTTCAGCGGGGCCTGGAACCGGGG
The DNA here is from genome assembly GCF_041357635.1 of Sinorhizobium sp. CB7. Classification (NCBI taxonomy): domain Bacteria; kingdom Pseudomonadati; phylum Pseudomonadota; class Alphaproteobacteria; order Hyphomicrobiales; family Rhizobiaceae; genus Sinorhizobium; species Sinorhizobium sp. CB7. The sequence goes on along the minus strand of NZ_JAULLL010000007.1, from coordinate 20,108 downwards.
CAATTTCGCGACCGCCTTCTTCAACAGCGTCATCATCACCGTGATCAAGGTTCCGCTCGGGCTCGCACTTTCGGCCATGGCGGCCTATGGGCTGGCGAAGATCCGCCTGCGGTTCGGCAAGCTGTTACTGCTCATCGTCGTCTTCGGGACGATGATTCCTTTCCAGGTGATGCTCGCGCCCCTTTTTACGCTGGTGAACTCGTTCGGGCTGATCGATACCTATCCCGGCGTCATCCTGCCCTATATCGCCTTCGGCGTTCCCTACCAGGTCTTCATCCTGCACGGCTTCTTCAAGAATATCCCGAAGGAACTTTCGGAGGCGGCGCTGATCGACGGTGCCAACCACTTCACCATCTTCCGGCGCATCTTCCTGCCGGTCTGCCTTCCGGTGCTCGCCGCGCTGCTGATTCTCGACTTCGTCTCGACCTGGAACGAATTCGCCATGGCGCTGGTGCTGCTGCAGGACCAGAACATGTGGACGCTGCCGCTCGGGCTGATGTCCTTCCAGGGGCAGTTTTCCAGCGATTACGGCCAGCTTAACGCAGCCATCGTCATGACCGTGCTGCCGGCCACGCTCGTCTACCTGATCTTTCAGCGATACTTCGTCTCCGGCCTTACCTCCGGCGCCGTCAAGGGATGAAAACCGATATTTCGAAGTCTTTCGAGGAGAAAAACATGTCCAAAGCAACCGTCGAAAAATGGGGTGTCTTCGAGGCGGCTTTCAACGGCCCTTCTGATGGCAATCCCTATCTCGACGTGGCCTTCGACGCCATCTTCATGCAGAACAGCCGGGAAGTCCGCGTGCCGGGCTTCTACGACGGCGAGGGCGTCTATCGCATCCGCTTCATGCCTGACAACGAGGGCGAATGGTCGTTCCGCACGCGATCTAGGAGCGCCGAGCTGGATGGCAAGACAGGCAGCCTGACGGCCACCGCTCCGTCCACGGACAATCACGGGCCGGTGCGCGTCCGTAACCAATTCCATTTCGCCTATGCCGACGGCAAGCCGTTCCTCTCCTTCGGTACGACATGCTATGCCTGGACGCATCAGCCGCTCGCCATGCAGGAGCAGACGCTGGAAACCCTGAAGAAGGCGCGCTTCAACAAAATCCGCATGGGCGTCTTTCCGAAGGATTATCCCTACAACGTCAACGAACCGCTTTATCCCTGCTTCGAAAAGGGCGCCGACGGCAAGGAGGATTTCGACAGGCCTAATCCCATCGCCTTCCGCCACTTCGAAAAGCAGGTCGCGGCACTCTGCGATCTCGGCATCGAGGCCGATATCATCATCTTCCACCCCTATGACCGCTGGGGTTATGCGGACATGTCGGCGGAGCAGGACTTCCGCTATGTGGCCTACCTTGCGGCGCGCCTCTCGGCCTATCGAAATGTCTGGTGGTCGCTTGCGAATGAATATGACTTCCTGCTGAACACGAAGCCACTGGAGCAATGGGACCGCTACTTCCACATTCTGGAAGAGAACGACCCCTACCAGCATCTGCGGTCCATCCATAACGGCGACGTGCGGATGAACTTCGACCATCGTAAGCCGTGGGTGACCCATACCTGCATCCAGAACTGGGATGTGAAGCGGACCCAGGAATGGCGCGATGCCTATGGCAAACCTGTCATCAACGACGAACCCGAATACGAAGGCAACATCATCCAGTCCTGGGGCAACCTGACACCACAGGAACTCGTCCACCGGTACTGGGTGACGCTCACGCGTGGCGGCTATGCAGGCCACGGCGAGACCTACTCGCATCCGGAAGACCTGATCTGGTGGGCGAAGGGCGGCGTGCTGCGCGGAGAAGCATGGAAACGCATCGGCTTCATGCGCGATCTTCTCGAACAGGACGTCGTCAACGGGCTCGAACCCATGGGAACGATCCACGACTGGCCGTGGAGCCGCGTGTCCGGCGCGCGCGACGGCGATGTCCGCTTCATCTATTTCGGCGAGCATCAGCCGGTGATCTGGTCGCCTGGCCTGCCGATGGATAGCGATGACTACGATGTCGACGTCATCGACACCTGGAACATGACGGTTACACCCGTCAGGAAAGTCGAGGCACCGATCACGCATCCGACCCGTCACGGCTCTGTCGTGCGCGGAGGCAAGCCCGATGCCGCCTTTGGTGTCGAATTGCCCGGGAAGCCTTATCAGGCGATCCGCGTTCGCAGGAAGAAGCAGTAGACGTCAGGGAGAGCACGATGTCCGGATTGACCATCAGCAACGTCAAGAAATCCTATGGCGCAGTCGAAATCATCCACGGTGTCAACATCAACATCGACGACGGCGAATTCGTCATCCTCGTCGGTCCGTCGGGTTGCGGAAAATCAACTCTTCTGAGGATGATTGCGGGACTTGAGGACATCTCCGGCGGAGAGATCAGGATCGGCGGGCGCGTGGTCAACAATCTCCAGCCGAAGGACCGCGACATCGCGATGGTCTTTCAGAATTATGCGCTCTATCCGCAAATGACGGTCGCGCAGAACATGGGTTTTGCGCTGGAGCTCGCGGGCGCCAAGCGCGCGGAAATCGACCGCAAGGTGGGTGAAGCCGCTCAGATTCTCGGCTTGCAGCCGCTTCTCGGACGCAAGCCCGCTCAGCTGTCCGGCGGCCAGCGTCAACGCGTCGCCATGGGCCGCGCGATCGTACGCGACCCAAAGGTGTTTCTGTTCGATGAACCGCTTTCAAATCTCGACGCCAAATTGCGCGTGAAGATGCGCTCCGAGATCAAGGCCCTACACCAGCGGCTGAAGACCACAGTCGTTTACGTCACGCATGACCAGGTGGAAGCCATGACCATGGCCGACAAGATCGTCGTGCTTCAGGGCGGCAAGGTCGAACAGATCGGCTCGCCCCTCGAACTCTATGACAGGCCTTGCAATATTTTCGTGGCCGGATTCCTGGGGTCTCCCGCCATGAACTTCATCGAGGGAGAGATAGACACGATCGGAGGTCCCGCTCTGCTCCTTCCGAGGGGAATGCGCATTCCGCTTTCGATTGCGCCCGATACGGCAGCAGGTTCCGTCACTCTGGGCATTCGCCCGGAAGATATTTCGCATGGCGAAGGCGACGACATCGATGCCATCGTCAAGGTCGTCGAACCAACAGGATCGGAGACTCATGTGGCTGTCGAGGTCGAAGGTACGGAGCTGACCTGGGTGGTGCGCGATCGCGTCGAGCTACGACCCGAGCAAGCTGTGAAGCTGTCGTTCAAGTCCTCGAAGGTGCACTTCTTCGATAGCGCAACGCAACAGCGAATCCATTCAGTCAAGGAATTCGCGACAAGCCCGGCGGCATAGGTCTTCGGCGCCCGTTTGCCTACTTGCCATAAAGCGATCTTGATCTTTCGAGGTGCTTGAGAACCGCGGCTTCAGCGCCGTCGGCATCGTTGGCCGCAAGCCGGTCGAGGATCTCCTCATGCTCGACCAGCGTGAACTTTTCCTTGCCGGTCCAAATCAGCATGTCCGTATGGTATTCCTTGAGCCAGGCCAGCATGGCTTCGCTGACGGCGACGAAGATCGGGTTGCCGGAAATCTCTGCAATGCGTGTATGGAACTGCATATCTGCGGAAATAAACTCTTCCGCATGGCCCAGCGAGCGCCGCTGGTGGTCGATGACCTCGCGAAGAGCCTCCACATCGCTGGGTTTGGCGCGCTGCGCCGCCTCACGCGCCATGCCGCGCTCAAAGAAGATGCGAGCGCTTTTCAAATGTTCCAGAGAATCGGCGGACTGCAGGAGCATAATCTTTGCGGTGAGATCGACCTGGCGAAAGATCGATTGGGCGGTGAGCCTCAGCACCTTCGCCCGCTCGCCGTGCGAGATGCTCACCAGGCCTTTATTGGCGAGCGATTGCATTGCCTCGCGGATAGCGGGCCGACCGACTCCGAAACGCTCCATGAGGACGCGTTCCGAGGGCATCTCGTCGCCTGGCTGCAATTCGCCTGAAGTGATCATCCGCTCCAATCGGTCAAATACCTCGTCCGATAGCTTGCGACGGACAATTTGCTCGATTGGTTGGGTCATGACGTCTCGCTGGCTCAAATCTTCCCTCCCTTAGCATTCCGGCACGCGGTTCGACAAAGCGCGGGCGATGGGAATTCCCAAAAATTTCCGTTGCAGAAAATGGAATACTCATTATACCAGATTACGAGTTGGCGCCATGACAAAGTGACATGGTCAGAGGAGCAACTGCATTCGTCATGATCATTCTTACCTACCGCATCGAAACCCCCGGCAGCGTCGAGGCCATGGCCGACAAGATCGCCAGCGATCAGTCAACGGGAACCTTCGTGCCGGTTCCGGGCGAAACGGAAGAACTCAAGTCGCGAGTCGCGGCGCGCGTACTTGCAATTCGTCCGCTCGAGGATGCGGAACATCCGACATGGCCAGAAATTGCTTCAGCCGACACGCGGCTGCGCCGGGCTGATGTCGATATCGCCTTTCCGCTCGATGCCATCGGGACCGATCTCTCCGCCCTGATGACGATCGCGATCGGCGGCGTCTATTCGATCAAGGGTATGACCGGCATCCGGATCGTCGACATGAAGCTGCCCGATGCTTTCCGGGGCGCGCATCCCGGTCCGCAATTCGGTGTCGCCGGCAGCAGGCGCCTGACCGGTGTCGAGGGCCGGCCGATCATCGGCACCATCGTCAAACCGGCGTTGGGGCTCAGGCCGCATGAGACCGCGGAACTGGTCGGCGAACTCATTCAATCCGGCGTCGATTTCATCAAGGACGACGAGAAACTGATGAGCCCCGCCTATTCGCCGCTGGCGGAGCGCGTCGCGGCGATCATGCCGCTGATCCTCGATCACGAGCAGAAGACCGGAAAGAAAATCATGTATGCCTTCGGCATCTCCCATGCCGACCCCGACGAAATGATGCGCAATCACGATCTCGTCTTGAAGGCGGGCGGCAATTGTGCCGTCGTCAACATCAACTCGATCGGCTTCGGCGGCATGAGCTTCCTGCGCAAGCGCTCCGGCCTCGTCCTGCACGCGCATCGCAACGGCTGGGACGTGCTGACGCGTCATCCGGGCGCCGGCATGGATTTCAAGGTCTGGCAGCAATTCTGGCGCCTGCTCGGCGTCGATCAGTTCCAGATCAACGGCATCCGGGTGAAATACTGGGAGCCGGACGAAAGCTTCGTCGAATCCTTCAAGGCGGTCAGCACACCGCTTTTTGACGCCAGCGACTGTCCACTTCCGGTAGCCGGCTCAGGACAATGGGGCGGGCAGGCTCCGGACACCTATCAGCGCACCGGGCGGACGACCGATCTTCTCTATCTTTGCGGCGGCGGCATCGTCAGTCATCCCGGCGGGCCGGCGGCCGGCGTGCGCGCCGTGCAGCAGGCATGGCAGGCCGCGGTCGCCGATGTTCCTCTGGAGGAATATGCCAGGGATCATCCGGAGCTTGCAGCCTCGATCGAAAAATTCAGCGATGGCAGGGGCGCCTGAATAGATGAACGACGGCAACCTCCTCATCAGCTACTACGGGGACGATTTCACCGGCTCCACTGACGTGATGGAAGCGCTCGCCTCCCATGGCGTGTCGACAGTCCTGTTTCTAGGTATCCCGCGAACGGAGATGCTCGAACGTTTCAAGGATTGCCGCGCGATCGGCATTGCCGGAACGAGCCGCAGCGAAAATCCGGTATGGATGGAGCAAAACCTCGCCCCGGCATTCGAATGGCTCAAGGGCCTCGGAGCGGCAATCTGCCATTACAAGGTCTGCTCGACCTTTGATTCCAGCCCGCAGATCGGCAGCATCGGCAAGGCGATCGAGATCGGCAGGGCTTCCTTCGCCCAGCCATTCGTCCCTGTCATCGTCGGCGCACCGCAGCTTCGGCGCTACACCGCCTTCGGGCACCTTTTCGCGGCCTATCAAGACCGGGTCTTCCGCATAGACCGTCACCCCGTGATGAGCCGCCATCCCGTCACCCCTATGAACGAGGCCGACCTTGCCCTGCATCTCGGCAGGCAGACGGCGCTTCCCATTGTTCTCGCCGACCTCGTTACAATGCGATCGGCCGATGTCGACTGGCGGATGGACGAGCTTGCCGCGCAATGCCGCGGTGTCCTGCTGATCGACGTGGATGACCTCGCCAGTCAGACGGCGGCGGGACGGCAGATCTGGCGACTTCGCCGCGACGGCGGCCTTTTCGTTGTGGGATCGTCGGGTGTCGAATATGCGCTTCTCCAGAACTGGAGAGCCGAAGGCCGGATCGGCGGATCCGCGGAGTTTCAGTCGCCGGGGAAGGTCGATCGTCTCGCCGTTGTATCCGGCAGCGTCTCGCCGACAACGGAGCGGCAGATCCGGCACGCCATCGATGACGGCTTCGAAGGCATCGGCGTCGATCCGCTCTCGCTTGTCGGCGAAAGCCGAGATCAGGCGATCGACGAGGCTGTCCAGTCAGGATTGGACGTGCTGAAGCGGGGACGCAGCGTTATCCTGCATACGGCGCTCGGTCCCGCCGCAGATCGCGGCAGTGAAATCGATCGGGTTCCCGGCGCGCGCCACCGGCTTGGCGAGGGTCTCGGTATCGTCCTTCGCCGTCTCGTCGAGACGGAAAATCTGGCCCGCGCGGTGATTGCCGGTGGCGATACATCCAGCCATGCCCTGAGAGAACTTCGCGTCGAGGCGCTGACGACCCTTCTTCCCCTTCCTCAGACGCCCGGCTCGCCGCTCTGCGTTGCCCATGGCGACTACGCGCCGACCAACGGTCTGCAGATTGCGCTGAAGGGCGGCCAGGTCGGCACGGACGGTTATTTCTCGCAGATCCGCGACGGAAGAAGAGGCTAGTCATGGACGCGCCCCCGCCCGCTTACAATTTTCAAGGCGGAAAGTGGAATGGTGATTGACTCATCATACCAGCTGGGATACCAATCTCGATATCCAAGAAAGGTGAGGAAACATGACTTCGATTGCGCTCTTCGGTGCCGGCGGCAAGATGGGATACCGGCTCGCCAAAAATCTCAAAGGCTCACGCTTCGACGTGCGACATGTCGAGGTCAGCGATGTCGGCAAGGCGCGCTTGAAGAACGATCTCGGATTGTCCTGCGTTCCCGCCGATGAGGCACTTGACGGGGCCGATGTCGTCATCCTGGCCGTACCGGATACGGCGATCGGCAAGGTCGCTGCCGGCATCGTCGACAAGCTGAAACCAGGCACGATGGTCGTGGCCCTCGACGCCGCAGCGCCTTTTGCAGGCCACCTGCCGAAGCGAGACGACCTCACCTATTTCGTCACGCATCCCTGCCATCCGCCGATCTTCAATGACGAGACGGAGATGCGGGCCAAGAAAGACCACTTCGGCGGGCTTTTCGCCAAGCAGCATATCGTGTCGGCTCTGATGCAGGGACCGGATTCTGCCTATGCGCTGGGCGAGGAGATCGCAAAGGTCATCTGGGCGCCTGTCATGCGCTCGCACCGCGTCACGGTCGAACAGATGGCGATGCTGGAGCCGGGCCTGTCTGAGACGGTCTGCGCCTCGCTGCTCGTCATCATGCGCCAGGCGATGGACGAGTGCATCGCGCGGGGCGTACCGGCCGAAGCCGCTCGCGACTTCCTGCTCGGCCACATGAATGTGCTCGGCGCCGTTATCTTCAAGGAAGTCGACGGCGTGTTTTCGGATGCCTGCAACAAGGCAATCGAGTTCGGCATTCCGGCGCTGATGCGCGACGACTGGAAGAAGGTTTTCGAACCGCAGGAGATCGCAGAAAGCATTCGGCGTATCACCTGACGTCATCTCCCCCTCTTTATCGCCCTGCGGGGGACAGGGCTTGCAGTTTCACTCGGGAGGAAAACATGAAACTGGCACGCAAACTGACTATCGCCGCTTTCGCCGGTGCGCTCGCGCTCGGTACGGCAATGCCCGCATTTTCGGCGGACCTGATTGCCATCATCACGCCTGCGCATGACAATCCGTTCTTCAAGGCGGAGGCCCAGGGCGCCGAAGCCAAGGCCAAGGAGCTCGGCTACGAGGTCCTCAGCGTCTCGCATGACGACGACGCCAACAAGCAGTCCGAACTGATCGATACCGCGATCGGCCGCGGCGCCAAGGCGATCATCCTCGACAATGCCGGCGCGGACGCGACCGTCGCCGCCGTGCAGAAGGCGAAGGATGCCGGCATTCCGTCCTTCCTGATCGACCGTGAGATCAACGCGACCGGTGTCGCCGTCGCGCAGATCGTCTCCAACAACTACCAGGGGGCACAGCTCGGCGCGCAGGAATTCGTCAAGCTGATGGGCGAGAAGGGTAACTATGTCGAGCTGGTCGGCAAGGAATCCGACACCAATGCCGGCATCCGGTCGCAGGGCTATCACGATGTGATCGATGACTATCCGGACATGAAGATGGTCGCTCAGCAGTCGGCAAACTGGAGCCAGACGGAAGCCTATGCCAAGATGGAGACCATCCTGCAGGCAAATCCGGATATCCAGGGCGTGATCTCCGGCAATGACACGATGGCGATGGGCGCGATCGCAGCATTGCAGGCCGCCGGCCGCAAGGATGTCATCGTCGTCGGCTTCGACGGCTCCAACGATGTTCGCGACTCGATCAAGGCCGGCGGTATCAAGGCAACCGTGCTGCAGCCTGCCTATGCCCAGGCGCAGATGGCTGTCGAACAGGCTGACGCCTACATCAAGAACAAGACGACACCGAAGGAAGAGAAGCAGTTGATGGATTGCATCCTCATCAACTCCGATAACGTCAACAAGCTTGAGACCTTCGCCCTGACGAACTGATGGCGGCGGGCATTTCGGCGGAGAGCGGGCAACCCGCTCTCCGCATGCTATCGTTAGAGCGGTTCAGCTTTTCCTTGAATCGCGAACCGCTCTAGCCTTTTGTTCTTACGCAATTCCGGACGGAAAACCGCTGCAAATTTTTCCTGGAATTGCTCTAGAGGGGTGGAGTGCATTCGATGCTGAGGATGAGGAGCGCGGTGCTGGTCGCATTGCTGGCGGCGGGACTACCGGGCTGCAAGATCATCAAGACGCCGACGGCCGAGGAAAAGGCGGCGGAGGCAGCCAAAACCGCATTTGATCCGGCGCAGAAGGTCGCCGCGATATGGCAGTCCCAGGCGGTTCCCGCGCTTGAAAAGCGGGCCGGCGACCTCAAGGATGTCGTTGCGCTCGCATCGACCAATCCGGACCAAGCAGGTGCCAAATACGGCAATCCGAACAAGCAGAGCAATTCACCGTGGACCTATGCCGTGAAACTGCAGGGCAAGGTAGTCGCGGCGGATACCGCTTCACGGGCGGCAACGCTCGACGTTGATGCCGACGGTGACGGGAAGACCGATGCCAAAGTGCAGATCGGTCCGGCAATCCGTGGAACGGCGCTGCGCGATGCGCTCGATTTCGTCAATTTCAACGAATTCAAGAACCAGATCGAATGGGCCCAGTTCGGCAAGGCCTTCAACCAGCATGTCAATGATACACTGCTGGCATCCCTGCCGCGAGACGGCCTTCCCGGCAAGACAGTAAATGTCGTTGGCGCATTTCCTCTGCCCGCGAAGGGCGAACTGCCACTGATCACCCCTGCAACGCTAATCGTGGGGCAATAGCCATGCAGCAAAACGCCTCGGACGACATCATCCTGCGGCTGGAGGACGTGTCGAAGGTCTATTCGGGCATCGTCGCCGTCAAGCGCGCCAATCTCGAATTGCGCCGCGGCGCGGTGAACGTCCTCGTCGGTGAGAATGGCGCGGGAAAATCGACGCTGATGCGCATCATTGCCGGTGTCGAACGGCCGACGATCGGCCGGATCATTCTCGATGGCGAGCCCGTCTTCTTCGACAGTCCGGCGGACGCGCAGGCGCATGGCATCGGCATGATCTTCCAGGAGCTCAATCTTTTCGCCAACATGTCCGTTGCGGAAAACATCTTCGCGACGCGCGAAATCACGCGCGGCATCCTGGGGATCGATCATAACGCGCAGGTGACCAAGGCCAATGGGTTCCTGGGGAAGCTCGATGCGGGCATCGATGCCGAGACGATGGTCGAGGATCTGCCGATCGGTCAGCAGCAGCTTGTCGAGATCGCCAAGGCGATATCGCTGAACGCCCGCATCCTGATCATGGATGAGCCCACATCCGCCCTTTCCGCGGCCGAGGTCGATGTGCTGTTCAAGGTTATCGCCGAACTCAAGGCCCAGGGTGTCGCGATCGTCTATATCTCGCACCGGCTGGAAGAACTGATGCGCATCGGCGACTACATCACCGTGTTGCGCGACGGCCAGATCACCGGTGAGGCCAAGGTCAAGGACATCGACACGCAATGGATCGTCCGCTCGATGATCGGCTCGGACGCAAAGGATTTCTCCAAGACGATCAGACATAAGATCGGAGACGAGATGTTCCGCGCCGAGGAGATTTGCCTGCCAAGGCCGACCGGTGGCCTTGCCGTCGACCACGTTTCCCTCTCCGTCCGCTCCGGCGAGATTCTTGGGATCTACGGGCTGATGGGCGCGGGTCGCAGCGAGTTCTTCGAATGCGTGATGGGCAGACATCTGCATTCTACCGGGCGTATCTTCATCGACGGTGAGGAGGTGCGCGAACGCGACACGACACGGAGAATCCGGCGCGGTCTGGCGCTGATCCCGGAGGACCGGCAGCGCGAGGGGCTGGTTCAGGTGCTCTCGATTGCAAGCAACTTGACGCTCGCCAGCCTCGAAAAATTCACCCGCTTTTTCCATATCCGAGCCGATGCCGAAAAAGGCGCCGTTCGCGAGACCATCCGCGACCTTTCGATCAAGGCGCCCAATCCGGATTTCGAAGTGACCTCCATGTCGGGCGGCAATCAGCAGAAGGTCGTGATCGGCAAGGCGCTGATGACGGGACCAAAGGTGCTGCTGATGGACGAGCCGAGCCGCGGCATCGATGTCGGCGCCAAGGCGGATGTCTTCCGAACCATGCGCAGGCTCGCAAGCGACGGCCTGGCAATTCTATTTTCAACCTCCGACCTTGAAGAGGTCATGGCGCTTTCGGACCGCATCGCGGTCTTGAGCAACGGCCAGCTCGTCGCTGTCTTCGACCGCGCGGACGCGAGCGAAGACGCGATCATCGCCGCTTCGGCCAAGGGACACGGACATACAGGGGAACTCGCGTCATGACGGCGGACACCACTTCGACATTTGCTGCCAAGGCGAACACCGGCTCACTGCTTCTTACGCTGATGAAGGCCCGAACCTTCATCGCGCTTTTCGCCGTCTTCATCTTCTTCGCCTTCGCGGCTCCCAACTTCCTTTCGACCGCAAACCTGATCCTGATGTCGAAGCATGTGGCGCTCAACGCCTTTCTCGCCATGGGCATGACCTTCGTCATCATCACCGGCGGCATCGATCTCTCGGTCGGCTCGATTGTCGGCCTTTGCGGCATGGTCGCGGGCGGGCTGATCCTGAACGGGCTCGACCTCCAGATCGGCTACACGATCTATTTCAATATCTTCGAGGTCATCCTCATCACCCTTGCCGTCGGTATTGCCATAGGGCTGGTGAACGGATTGCTCATCACCAAGCTCAATGTCGCGCCGTTCATCGCCACACTTGGCACGCTCTATGTCGCCCGCGGCTTCGCACTACTTTCTTCCGACGGGCAGACCTTTCCGAACTTGGTCGGCAAGCCTGAATTTGCGACAACCGGCTTCGGCTTCCTCGGCGCCGGCCGCATTCTCGGCTTGCCGGTCTCGGTCTGGATTCTGGTCATCTTGGCTCTTGCGGCGGCCTACGTCGCCCGCTCGACGCCGCTTGGTCGCCATATCTTTGCGGTCGGCGGTAACGAGCGGGCGGCGCGCATGTCCGGCATCCGCGTCGATCTCGTCAAGATTTTCGTCTACATGTTCTCGGGCTTTTGCGCGGCCATCGTCGGGCTCGTGGTTTCCTCGGAGCTGATGGCGTCGCATCCGGCGACCGGCGAGAGCTTCGAGCTCAACGCGATCGCGGCGGCGGTCCTCGGCGGCACGTCAATGTCGGGCGGGCGCGGCACGATCGGCGGCACGATCATCGGCGCTTTCGTCATCGGCATCCTTTCCGACGGGCTCGTGATGATGGGCGTTTCGTCCTTCTGGCAGATGGTCATTAAAGGCCTCGTCATCATCATCGCTGTTGTCGTCGACCAGGCCCAGCGCCGCCTGCAGCAGCGCGTAACCCTCATGCAAATGGCAAAGGCAGGATGAGATGACCGGTTTTCACGGCGCTTTGATCGGCTGCGGCTTCTTCGCGATGAACCAGATGCACGCCTGGAAGGACGTAAAGGGAGCGGATATCGTCGCCATCTGCGATCGCGATCCCGAACGCCTGAGGATCGTCGGCGACACGTTCGGGGTCGAACGGCGCTACAGCGACGCGGCAGCGCTCTTCCGGGATGGCGGCTTCGATTTCGTTGATATCGCCACGACCGTACAGAGCCATCGTGCGCTGGTGGAAATGGCAGCGGCTCACAAGGTTCCGGCGATCTGCCAAAAGCCGTTCGCCAAGACGCTCGCGGATGCCAAGGCAATGGTGAAAGCCTGCCGCGATGCCGGCATTCCCCTGATGGTCCATGAAAACTTTCGTTGGCAGACACCGATTCAGGCCGTGAGGAAAGCGCTCGATGATGGAGCGATCGGCCAGCCGTTCTGGGGGCGCTTTTCGTTCCGCTCCGGCTTCGACGTCTTTTCCGGCCAGCCTTATCTTGCCGAAGGCGAACGATTCATCATCGAGGATCTCGGCATCCATACGCTCGACATTGCCCGCTACATCCTTGGCGATGTCAGCACGCTCACGGCGCGGACGAAGCGTGTCAATCCGAAGATAAGGGGCGAAGATGTTGCGACGATCCTGCTCGATCACGAAGGCGGCGCAACCTCGATCGTCGATGTCAGCTACGCGACGAAGCTTGGGACCGAACCCTTCCCGGAAACGCTGATCGAGCTCGACGGTACGGAAGGCACCATCCGTCTTTCGCAGGGCTATCGGCTCGAGGTGACCAACGCCAAGGGGACCGAACTCCTGGACGTATCGCCCAGGCTCCTTTCCTGGGCTTCCAGACCTTGGCACAATATTCAGGAAAGCGTCCTTGCCATCGAGCAGCACTGGGCTGACCGTCTCGCCGCAGGCCGCGAGACCTCGACATCCGGCGCCGATAATCTCAAAACCTTCGCGCTTGTAGAAGCGGCCTACGAAAGCGCCGAGAGCGGCAAGCCGATCGATATCGGAGCAATGCTGCGATGATCGGTCAAGCGGATCATTTCCTTATTTTCGGCACGCATGAAGTCGAAGTGCAGCCCGTGCACCTTGTTGCAGGAAGGCTGGTCGCCGACCTCATAAACGGCAATCTTCGCACGATTACCTACGACGGCGTCGAAGTGCTTCGTGCCGTCTCCTACCTAGTCAGGGATCGCGACTGGGGCACCTATAGCCCGCGGATTGAAAATCTCGCCATCGAGCAAGGCGCCTCCGCGTTCTCCGTAAGTTATACGGCGCATTGCGTCGGACCGGATCGGACCGATCTCACGATTGAGGCCAGGATCACTGGCGATGCGAACGGCAGGCTGATCTTCGAAGCCGACGCCCTTTCAACGAGCGGCTTCGAGACGAACCGTTGCGGCTTCTGCATCCTTCACCCGATTGCCGGCGTGGCCGGGACGGGTGTGATCGTGGAACATGTCGACGGCAGTCGCGAAGACACGCGCCTTCCCGATCTGATCGATCCGTGGCAGCCTTTCAAGGATATGCGGGCAATAACCCATACGGTCCTGCCGGGTGTGACAGCCGAATGCAGGATGGAGGGCGACACATTCGAAATGGAAGACCAGCGCAACTGGTCGGACGCCTCGTACAAGACCTATGTTCGTCCTCTCGCCCTGCCCTGGCCTTACGAAATCCCGGCCAACGAGTCCCTTCGACAGCGCATCACCCTCGATATCGCCGACCGGCGCGAAGCTCCTGCGACCGCCGCAGCGACGCCTCCGACCGAAGAACCGGTTGTCATCGAGAGAGGTAGAAAACATGGCGTCATGCCGGCCATTGGCTTGGTCATCACGCCGGAGGAGGCGAAGGCCAGCCTTAAGGCCGCTTCCATTTTGACGGAAGTCGGCGCGCAGGAATTGATTTTTCATTTCGATCCGCTGGCCGGTCATACCGGTGAAGTATTCCGGGATTTTGCAGCGCTGGCGGACCTCCACCACGGCAAGACGACACTGGAACTGGCGCTGCCCTGTCGTCGGTCATCGGCGAACGAGACGAAAGAGATTGCGGCCTGGATTCGCACCGCGCGCTTTCAGCCGCATGCTCTCGTGATTTCTCCCTCGGTCGATAGGCAATCGACGCCGCCCGGCAGCGCGTGGCCTGAATGCCCGCCGCTCGAGGAGATTTACGCAGCGGCGCATGCATCCTTTCCGGGCGTGCGGCTCGGGGGTGGCATGCTCAGCTATTTCACTGAACTGAACCGCAAGCGCGTGCCAGCGGAACCGCTCGACTTCATCACCCATTGCACCAATCCGATCGTCCATGCCGCCGACGATCTCAGCGTCATGCAGACATTGGAGGCCCTGCCTTTCATCACCCGATCGGTTCGTGCCATCTACGGTGACAAGGCCTACCGCATCGGTCCTTCGACCATCCCCATGCGGCAGAACCCCTATGGCAGCCGCACCATGGACAATCCGGCGGGTGGCCGCATTCCGATGGCCAACTGGGATCCGCGGCATAACGGGCGCTTCGCCGAAGCATTCGCCCTCGGCTATGCGGCAAAAGTGCTCGATGCCGGATTGGAGTGCCTGACGCTTTCGGCTCTCACCGGCCCGTTCGGCCTGATCGCCGACAGGGACGAGCCGGTCCCGGAGGGCGGAAGACGGCCGATTTTCCGTGCGATCAAGGCGCTTGCGAGTCTCTCCGGATCCGAATGGATCGAAGCGACGTCCTCCGACCCGTCAAGGATTGTTTCATTCGCCGCGAGGCCGGAGTCCGGCGATATCCTCTGGCTCGTGAATGTCACGGCAAAGGCGCAGCAGGCCAGTCTCCATGCATTCCGGACGAAAGGCGATGCGGCGGATGACGTTGTCACACTGGCTCCCTACTCAGCCATTTCTGTGAGCCCGGCAAACAGCTTGCCACCGGCTATGTCACCTCGAATTTTGTCGCTCTGAGAGCGCAATCGACAACCTGATCCATCGTCTGCACGGTGACGCGCCGGTCATCCGGAGCAATTGCCCGCGGCCTTTGCTCGCGGTGCAGATCGCATCGAATGACCTGTCCGTTTCTGAAGCTCGTCGGGAGGATGCAAGGGAATGTTGTCGCCACTCCTAAAGGTGGATTTACAAAAGTACTACTATATGCTTTTTTCTCCCTGGCCGCGTGGAGAGTCGGCCCATTGGAGGAAATCATGAAATTGAAAATTGCGCTTTTAAGTGCCACGGTTTTGGCTGCCTGCATGTTTGGTTCGGCTTCCGCCGCGGAATTGGTCGTCGGCTTTTCGCAGATCGGCTCGGAATCCGGCTGGCGCGCCGCCGAAACCACGGTCACCAAGCAGCAGGCGGAAAAACGCGGCATCGACCTGAAGTTCGCCGATGCTCAGCAGAAGCAGGAGAATCAGATCAAGGCGATTCGATCCTTCATCGCGCAGGGCGTGAACGCCATTCTGCTCGCACCAGTCGTGGAAACCGGCTGGGACGATGTCCTGAAGGAAGCCAAGGAAGCGGAAATCCCGGTCATCCTGCTCGACCGTACCATCAACGCGCCCAAGGATCTCTATCTGACGGCAGTCACGTCGGACCAGGTCCACGAAGGCAAGGTCGCCGGCGACTGGCTGGTAAAGACGGTCGGCGACAAGAAGTGCAACGTCGTCGAATTGCAGGGGACCACCGGATCGTCGCCGGCGATCGCCAGAAAGAAGGGCTTCGAGGAAGCCATCGCCGGTCATAACAATTTCAAGATCGTCCGCAGCCAGACCGGTGACTTCACCCGCACCAAGGGCAAGGAAGTCATGGAAAGCTTCCTGAAGGCGGAAAACGGCGGCAAGGACATCTGTGCACTTTATGCCCATAACGACGACATGGCTGTCGGCGCCATCCAGGCTATCAAGGAAGCCGGTCTGAAGCCGGGGACCGACATTCTCGTGGTTTCGATCGACGCGGTGCCGGATATCTTCAAGGCCATGGCAAGCGGCGAAGCCAACGCAACGGTCGAGCTGACCCCGAACATGGCCGGCCCCGCCTTCGACGTGCTTGACGCCTATCTCAAGGACAAGAAGGAGCCCGCGAAGTGGATCCAGACGGAATCGAAGCTCTATACGAAGGCCGACGATCCGATGAAGGTCTACGAGGAAAAGAAGGGACAGGGCTATTGATGTGACACAGGAACTGCGCCGACGCTCTTACGCGCCGGCGCGGTTCCACCCTGCCGGGAGCGGACGCTGCGTCTTGCCGGCACAGGAACTGAACATCAGGAATTCCCGTTCATGGCTTATGATTTCGAGAAGATTCTCGTCGCGTCCGGAATATCGAAGCATTTTCCCGGCGCCATCGCCCTGGACAATGTCGATTTCACCCTCCGCCAAGGTGAGGTGCACGCATTGCTCGGCGAAAACGGCGCAGGCAAGTCGACACTGATCAAATGCATGACCGGCGCCTATCATCGCGACGCCGGCAGCCTCCAGCTCGCAGGAAGCGAGATCAATCCGGCCAATACCCTCGCTGCCCAGAAGCTCGGCATCGGTACGGTTTATCAGGAAGTCAATCTGCTTGCGAACCTGAGCGTTGCCGAGAACCTGTTTCTCGGCCGCCAGCCGAAGCGTTTCGGCATGGTCGATGTGCGCGCCATGAACCGCCAAGCCCGTGAACTTCTCGCCCGCTATGGAATGGATATCGACGTCACGGCACAGCTCGATCGCTTCTCGGTCGCCGTCCAGCAGGTCGTGGCAATCGCCCGAGCCGTTGACCTTTCCGGCAAGGTCCTCATTCTCGACGAGCCGACGGCAAGCCTCGATACGCAGGAAGTCGCGATGCTCTTCCGTATCATTCGGGACCTGAGAGAAAGGAGACTCGGGATCATCTTCATCACGCACTTTCTGGAGCAGGTCTACGACATAAGCGACCGCATCACCGTGCTGCGCAACGGAAGGCTTGTCGGAACGCGCGATACGGCCGACCTGCCGCGCCAGAGCCTTATCAGCATGATGCTCGGCCGCGAGCTGGCACAGGCGGAAGAGGCAGCCAAGGAAAAGTCGATCGCCGCCGGCCCCGTCAAATACAGCTTCCAAGGCTACGGGAAGCGCGGCAAGGTCAAACCCTTCGACCTCGACGTGCGTGTCGGTGAGGTCGTCGGCGTCGCCGGCCTGCTCGGATCGGGCCGCACCGAAACCGCCGAACTGCTCTTCGGCATAGAGCATGCCGACAGCGGCACAGCCAGGATCGACGACAGGCCTGTGACACTCTCCAGTCCGCGCACCGCCATCCAGAATCGGTTCGGCTTCTGCCCCGAGGATCGCAAGACGGACGGGATCATCGGCGATCTTTCGATCCGGGAGAATATCGCCCTTGCATTGCAGGCCCGCCGGGGTTGGGCCCGGCCGCTTTCCCGCAACGAGCAGAATGTCCTTGCTGATCGTTATATCAAGGCGCTCGACATCCGCACGACGGATCGCGAAAAGCCGATCCGACTGCTCTCCGGTGGAAATCAGCAGAAGGCCATCTTGGCACGCTGGCTTGCGACCAATCCCGAATTCCTCATCCTCGACGAGCCGACGCGCGGCATCGATGTCGGCGCTCATGCCGAGATCATTCGCCTGATCGAAGAGCTCTGCGCCAAGGGCATGTCACTCATCGTCATCTCTTCGGAGCTGGAGGAACTCGTCGCCTATAGTTCACGGGTCATCGTCCTTCGCGATCGGGAACACATTGCCGAGCTGACGGGTGACCGTATCAGCGCTGCCGGCATCGTCGAGGCCATTGCCGCCGGCGAGAAGAAAACGGAGGTCGCATGAGTCTCCCGCTGAAGGCGCCGGCCATTCGGCTTGCGCCGCAACTGATTGCCCTTACGGTCATTCTCATCCTGAATTTCATCATGTTCCCGCAGTTCCTGAACGTCGTCGTTCAGAACGGGCGGCTCTATGGAAGTCTCATCGACGTCATGAACCGCGGTGCACCGGTGGCCCTGCTGGCGATCGGCATGACCCTGGTGATCGCGACCAAAGGTATCGATCTCTCGGTCGGGGCCGTCATGGCGATCTGCGGCGCCGTTGCCGCCTCGTCCGTCGTGGCCGGCAATTCACTCGCCTACACCCTGATCATCACGCTTTGCATCGGCCTTCTGTGCGGTGTGTGGAACGGCTTCCTGGTGGCAATCCTCAACATCCAGCCGATCATCGCAACGCTGGTGCTGATGGTGGCGGGCCGCGGCATTGCCCAGCTCATCACCGAAGGCGTCATCGTGACCTTCAACGATGAAGGGCTGACCTTCTTCGGCAGCGGCTCCTTCGCCTTCCTGCCGATGCCCGTCGTCATCTGGCTGATTGCCGGCGCGCTCGTCATTCTGCTCGTGCGCCGCACAGCGCTTGGTATGCTCGTCGAGGCAATCGGCATCAATCGCCGCGCCAGCAGCCTCTCCGGCGTCCAGACCCCAGTTCTGCTCATGGCAGTCTACATGCTGAGCGGCCTATGCGCTTCGATCGCCGGCATCATTGTCGCAGCCGACATCAAGGGCGCCGATGCCAACAATGCCGGGCTCTGGCTGGAGCTCGACGCCATTCTTGCTGTCGTCGTCGGCGGCAACTCGCTGCTCGGCGGTCGGTTCAGCATTCTCGGCTCGCTGATCGGCGCCATGATCATTCAGGCGGTCAATACGGGCATCCTGCTTTCGGGCTTCCCGCCGGAATTCAATTTGATCATCAAGGCCGTGATCATCATCGTCATTCTGGTCATCCAGTCGCCGGCGCTGCAATCGGCCACCGTCTTCTTCAGCCGCAAATCGGGAGGGCAGCGGAAATGAATTCGAAATACCTGCCCCTGCTTGCGACGATCGTGATCTTCATCCTCGCCTATGCGGTCTGCACACTGCAGTATCCGACCATGCTATCGACGCGCGTCATCGGCAATCTGCTGACGGACAATGCCTTTCTTGGAATAGCCGCGGTTGGAATGACCTTCGTGATCCTTTCCGGCGGCATCGATCTGTCGATCGGCTCGGTCATCGCCTTTACCGGCGTGTTCCTTGCCGTCATCCTGCGCGATACCTCGATCCATCCCCTGCTGGCCTTCGTCCTCGTGCTCATCATCACGACCGCCTTCGGCGCCGCCATGGGAGCGATCATCCACTATCTGCAGATGCCGGCCTTCATCGTCACGCTGGCCGGCATGTTCCTCGCCCGCGGAATGGCCTTCGTGCTGTCGATCGACAGTATTCCGATCAATCATGAATACTATTCGACATTGACAAGCCTCTACTATCGCCTTCCAGGCGGCGGACGACTGACGCTGATCGGCGGCATCATGCTGCTCGTATTCGCTGCCGGAATGTTCATTGCCCATCGCACGCGCTTCGGAACGAACGTCTACGCCTTGGGAGGCGGTGTACAGACAGCCCAGTTGATGGGCGTTCCCGTCGGCCGCACGACGATCCAGATTTATGCGCTTTCGGGCTTTCTCGCCGGTCTCGCCGGTATCGTATTTTCGCTCTACACCTCGGCAGGCTATTCGCTTGCGACGGTGGGGGTGGAGCTCGATGCCATCGCGGCAGTCGTCATCGGGGGGACGCTTCTGACGGGAGGAGCAGGCTTCGTGGCGGGCACGCTCATCGGCATCCTGATCCAGGGACTCATCCAGACCTACATCACGTTTGACGGGACGCTCTCGAGCTGGTGGACGAAGATCCTGATCGGGCTGCTGCTCTTCGCATTCATCCTGCTGCGGAAGGGCATTCTGCTCCTCTCCAGCCTGAACAAGAGGTATGCCTAGAGCGGGATGCCGAAAAGTGTGCGCGGTTTTCGGACGACATCCCGCTCCAGCTTTTTGATTGAGAGGCGGATTCAGATTTCAGGTCGATCCGACCTGAAATCATCCGGCTCTCGAGCGGGATGCCGAAAAGTGTGCGCGGTTTTCGGACGACATCCCGCTCCAGCTTT